>CAZSRI010000193.1:0-1595 GCA_964609145.1 uncultured Chloroflexota bacterium | reverse complement strand
TCGCGGAACGTTCCGCCGCCGTCGACGGCCGCGACCGTGAGGAGGACGACGACGGGGACGCCGAACGCGGCACCCAGCGCGAGGAGACGCGAGGGCCGGATCGGCGCGTTCCCCGCGAGCGTGCCGAGGACGAGCGCGACGAACGCGATCCACGCGAACTGGCGCGAGAGCAGGACCCAGTCGGCCTGCTGCAGCGACATCGGGTAGACGAGCACGAGGATCACGTAGATCGGCAGCCCGCTCCAGCCGCCGCGGAAGCGCAGCCGCCTGGGGTCGATGGGCGGGAAGAGCTCGCGGACGAGCGCGCTCATGCCGCGGCCGCCTCTCGGAAGAGCTCCTCGATCGCGGCGTCGACCGGCAGGAAGGCGGACGGAACGCCGGCGATCGCGAGCTCGCCCATCACCGCGAGCCGCCGCGCGCGGTCGTGCTCGTCCAGCCGGCCCGGCGCACCGACGATGACCGCCTGCGTGGCGATGGCCTGCTCCCGGAGCGCCGCCGCGGGGCGCACCCACTGCCGGTCGAGGGATGGCGTCACGACGAGGCAGGACGAGCCGCGCCGGATGCGCGGCGACGTCTCGATGAGCGCTTCGGCGATGCCCGACTCACCCTCGACCTGGACCTCCGCGAGCAGCTGCATGAGCTTGCCCAGCTGCTTCGCGCCTCTGTCCGGACGCAAGATGTCGGCCGGAGCCCGCCCGGCCGTCACGAGGCCGACGTTCCGATGCTCCCGCAAGCCCTTCGACACGACGGACGCCACGACGGTGACCGCTCGCTCGATCGTCGCGAGCTCGCCCTCGCCGCGCTGCCAGCGCCGGTCGAGGTCGAGGTAGATCCACAGGTCGGCCGTCTTGTCGAGCTCGAACTCCTTCACGTGGAGCTCGCGGTGCCGCGCCGACGAGCGCCAGTGGATGCGGTTGTAGGCGTCGCCGGGACGGTACTCGCGGATCCCCATCACCATGCTCGTCGCCTGGAGCGACCGCTGACCGGTGAGGACGCCGCCCTCGAGCATCGAGCCGGGCAGCTGCCAGTGCGGGAGCGGCAGGACCTTGGGGTACACGAGGATGAGCGCCGGCGCCTCGACGCGCGCCTCGGTCGCGAAGAGCCCGAACGGGTCGCCCGACCGCAGGACGATCGGGCCGAGCTCGAAGCGGCCGCGGCGCAGCGCCTTCACGAGCACCTTCCACTGGCGCTCCTTCCGCCCGCCGATCGACAGCACCCGGCCCGGCAGGTGCTCGGGCCAGTTCGACTCCTCGAACACCTCGAGCCAGAGCTTGCCGAGCCGCGCGTCGTTCCGGAGCGTGTAGCGCAGCTCGATGGCGTCGCCGAGGTGGGCGTACGCCTGCCCGACGTGCCGCGAGACGGAGATCCCGTCGAGCGTCTGCCGGGCGACGACCCACATCGCGACGGCGACGAACAGGAGGAGGTACGACAGGTAGAAGAGCAGGTCGACGCCGCTCGCGAGGGCGATCGCGAAGAGGCCGACCCAGGCCACCGCGAAATGCCAGGGACGCATGGCTAGTGCCGTGTCCCGGAAGGTATGGGCAGATGCGCGGCCCGGGACGCCGAGGCCAAGGAGCCGAGGAGGACGCACCGGA
>CAZSRI010000192.1:0-1607 GCA_964609145.1 uncultured Chloroflexota bacterium | reverse complement strand
CGCTGCCTCGCGAAGGAGCCGAGCCTGCGGTTCATGCGCGCGAGCGACGTCGCGAGGGCGCTGACCTCACTCGAGAACGTCGGCTCCACGCTCGCGACGACGCGTCTCCTGAACGAGCCCCTGCAGGACATCCGGCCGCGCATCGACGAGAGCCCGGTCGTCGCGCTCCTGCAGGCATACGGCACGCCGATCCGGCGCGCGTTCTTCTCGGCGCTCGTCGCCGCGCCGGCGTTCGCGCTCATCGGCCTCGCCGGCCTCGGGCCGCTCGCCGCGCTCGCGGTCGCCGGGCTCGTCGCAGTGGTCGGCCTCGCCGGGCAGCTCGGCTTCGCCGTGGCGCTCGGCTGGGTCGTCGAGACGGTCTCCATCTTCCTCTTCGTTCCCGGGCTCGCCGTCCTCTTCGCGCTCATGGGGCTGTGGCTCTGGCTGCGGGACGTCCCGTCCGAGCGGACGGCGATGGCGATGGCGATGCCGATCGCGGCGCCGCTCGGCCTCGGGCCCGCGCTCTTGCTCTCCGCCGCCGCGATCCAGGGCCTCGGCGGCGTCGTCGCCGTCGCGTGGGGCGCCGTCCTCACCGTCCTGTACGCGATCAGCAGCGGAAAGCAGTCGCTCGGCGCGTTCGTGCAGACCGGCATGGCGCTCGAGCCGGGCTCGCTGTTCGACACGACGCGCGCGATCGCGGCGAAGGACGCGTTCCTCTATGCGCTGCGGCCAGGCGTCGACGACCGCTTCGCGCAGCTGCGGGAGGCGCTCGATCCAGGTGCGCTCCTCGGGCAGATGGCGACGTTCGTCTCGCGGCTCGTCACCGCGGACACCGCGGCGATCGCGACGATCCTCGCCTGGGTCGTCAGCGCGCTCGTGGTGTGGACGGTGACGCGGCTCCTTCGCGCGCTCTTCGACGCGATCGCGCCGCGACGCGCGTTCGCCCTCTACGTGTTCGCGACCGGTGCCGGCGTGGCCGCGGGTGCGAGCGTCCTGTACATGACGTTCATCGCCTCGCTGCCGCTCGCGCAGTCGCCCGGGCGGCCGTCCGCGGAGGTGCTCTTCATCGCCGCGGTCGTCGGTGCCGTCATCGCGCTCGCGCTCGGCGTCGTCGTCAGCGCGACGGAAACGCCCGGTACGGACGAGGACCTCGTTCCGTTCGTGCCGCCGAGCGTCCCGGTGGCCGGCCGGCGCTAGTCCGACCCTCGGTCGGGCAAAGCCCTCCCTCGGGCCAGGTGCTCGACCTCGTGGCCCGCTCCCATGCCTCGCTGCGCTCGGCGATGCGCCCCTCCCCTCGGTCTGTGGGCCCCGGGGGACGGTCGACTATGTTGAGAAGAAAAGGGCAGCGGGGAGGACGCAATGGCTGCGGTGCGCGAGGCGAAGGTCACCTGGACCGGCGACCTGAAGGGGAACGGCAAGGTCACGACAGGCTCCAGCGGGCGCCTCACGTCGCTACCCGTCTCGTGGGCGGCGCGCACGGAGGGACCCGGAGGGAAGACGAGCCCCGAAGAGCTGCTCGCCGCGGCGCACGCGAGCTGCTTCTGCATGGCGCTCTCGAACGGGCTCGCGAAGGACGGCACGCCGCCGACGCGGCTCGAGTGCACGGCGACGGTCACGTTCGACCGGGT
>CAZSRI010000191.1:0-1612 GCA_964609145.1 uncultured Chloroflexota bacterium | reverse complement strand
GGCCGAGCCGCCCGCGAACGACGCCGACCTCGCGCAGAAGGTGATGACCGAGCTCTTCCGCGATCCGCGCATCCCGAAGGGGAGCATCAACGTGAACGCCGAAGCCGGCGTCGTCCAGCTGCGCGGACAGGTCGAGCATCCCGAGACGATCCGCGAGATCGAGGAGCGCGTCCGACGGATCCCCGGCGTCGTCGCCGTCGAGGACCGCCTGCATCTCCCCGGAACGCCGCTGCGATGACGCTCCGATGACGTGACGCCATCGCGTCATCGGCAGATCGCGTCACGCTCGGGGCGGAGCGCGCGAGCGGCGCGACGCGCGCGGCGTGCGTCGCGTCGCCCTCGTTCCGCGACCGGCCCCCAGCTTGGCGCGCCCAGCGACGACCGCGAAGCGCAGAACGTCTGCGCGCGCTACGTTCTCGACCGTGGCCCTGACCGCCGACGCCTCCGCGCTCCGTGCGCGCGTCCGCGCCGACATGCCGCGCGTGCGCGAGGAGCTCGAGCGGCTCGTGCGCATCCCGTCGGTGAGCCACCCCGGCCACGACCCCGCGCACGTGACGCGCTCGGCCGACGAGACGCGGCGGATCCTCGAGGCCGCGGGCATGGCGACCGAGATCCTCCAGCACGGCGACGGCGGCCCCGCGGTCGTCGGTCGCATCGCGGGTCCCGCCGGTGCGCCGAACGTCCTCCTCTACGCGCACCACGACGTGCAGCCGACGGGGCCGCGCGAGCTCTGGCACACCGACCCGTTCGAGCCCGTCGAGAAGGACGGACGCCTCTACGGCCGCGGCAGCTCCGACGACAAGTGCGGCGTCGTCATCCACGCCGCCGCGGTGCGCGCGTGGGGCGGGAAGCCGCCCGTCGGCGTCACCGTGTTCGTCGAGGGCGAGGAGGAGTGGCTCTCGCCGAGCCTCGTGCCCCTGCTCGAAGCGAACCGCGGTCGCCTGCAGGCCGACGCCGTCGTGCTCGCGGACTCCGGGATGTGGCGCGCCGGCCATCCCGCGATCACCGTCTCGCTGCGCGGCGTCGTCTCGTGCGACGTCGAGGTGCGGACGCTCGACCATGCCGTGCACAGCGGCGAGTTCGGCGGGCCCGTGCCCGACGCGCTCATCGTCCTCGCGCGCACCCTCAGCCGGCTCCACGACGACGAGGGCAACGTCGCGGTGAAGGGGCTCGCGAGCGCTCCCGCCGACGACCTCGACCTCACCGAGGACGAGCTGCGCCGTCAGACCGGGATGCGCCCCGGCGTGCGGCTCGTCGGCGAAGGCGGCATGACGCAGCGGATGTGGACGAAGGCCGCGATCTCCGTCCTCGGGATCGACTCGCCGCGCATCGAGGGCTCGACGAACCAGCTGGTGCCCTCCGCCCGCGCACGCGTGTCGATGCGGATCCCGCCCGGCCAGGACGCGACGGCGGCGCAGCGGGCGCTCATCGCGCATCTGCGCGCGAGCGTGCCGTGGGGCGCCGAGGCGACGATCACGCCGCGCAGCGCGGGCGAGCCGTACCGCGTCGATCCGAGCCGGCCGGCGCACGAAGCGATGCGCCGCGCGATGCGCGAAGCGTGGGGAAAGGACCCCGTGATCATGGGCGCGGGCGGAACCATCCCGTTCGTGTT
>CAZSRI010000190.1:0-1641 GCA_964609145.1 uncultured Chloroflexota bacterium | reverse complement strand
CCGGCGTCACCTCGAGGAGCTCGTCGTCGGCGAGGAACTCGATCGCGTCGTCGAGCGACAGCTCGCGGATCCCCTCGAGCCGCGTGACGATCTCCTGCGTCGAGCTGCGCAGGTTCGTGAGGTGCTTCTTGCGCGCGACGTTCACCTCGAGGTCGCGGTCGCGGATGTGCTCCCCCACGACCATGCCCTCGTACACCTCGGTCCCCGGCTCGATGAACAGCGTCCCGCGCTCCTGCGCCTGGGTGAGGCCGAACGTCGTCGCGGCGCCGTCCTCGAACGCGATGAGCGACCCGAACGTCCGCGACGCGATCGGCCCCGCGTACGCGCCGTACTCCGCGAAGAGCGTGTTCATGACCCCCTCGCCGCGCGTGCTCGTGAGGAACTGCTTGCGGAAGCCGAGGAGCCCGCGCGTCGGGATCCGATACACGGCGTGGACCATCCCGTCCTCGCGGTACTTCATGTCGAGGAGCTGCCCGCGCCGCTGGCCCGCGAGCTCGACGACGCGCCCGAGGACGTCCTGCGAGACCTCGACCTCGAGCTGCTCGTAGGGCTCGAGCCGCTCGCCGTTCTCGACGCGCACGATCACCTCGGGCCGCGACACCTGCAGCTCGTAGCCCTCGCGGCGCATCGTCTCGATGAGGATCGCGAGGTGGAGCTCGCCGCGGCCGCTCACGACGAAGGCGTCGGGCGACTCGCCGTCGGCGACGCGCAGCGCGACGTCGCGCTCGAGCTCCGCGTACAGCCGTTCGCGGATCTTCCGCCCGGTCACGTGCGTGCCCCCGCGGCCGGCGAACGGGCTCGTGTTCGCGCCGAACGTCATACGCACGGTCGGCTCCTCCACGCGGATCGGGGGCAGCGGCGTCGGATCGGACGCGTCGGCGATGGTGTCGCCTATCCCGACATCGGGGACGCCCGCGACCGCGACGATGTCGCCCGCGGCGGCCTCCTCGACCTCGACGCGCCCGAGCCCCGCGAACGTGAAGAGCTGCGTCACCTTCGCCGGGTGCACCGTCCCGCCGTGGTCGATCCGCGCGACGGCCTGTCCGCGCCGCAGCGTGCCGCTCAGCAAGCGCCCGACGGCGATCTTCCCCTTGTAGTCGTCGTACGACGTCGTCGTCACGAGGAGCTTCGCTGGCGCGACGGGGTCGACCTCCGGCGGCGGGATGCGGTCGACGATGGCCTCGAAGAGCGGCTCGAGCGACGGGCCGACGTGGCCGTGGTCGACCCCGGCGGAGCCGGTCAGCGCGTTCGTGTAGACGGTCGCGAACTCGGCCTGCTCTTCCGTCGCGCCGAGGTCGAGGAACAGGTCGAACGTCGCGTTGAGCACGTGGAGCGGGCGCGCCTGCGCGCGGTCGATCTTGTTGATGACGACGATCGCGCGGTGTCCGCGCCGCAGCGCCTGACGCAGGACGAACTTCGTCTGCGGCATCGGGCCGTCGACCGCGTCGACGAGGAGGAGGACGCCATCGACCATGTTCATCACGCGCTCTACCTCGCCGCCGAAGTCGGCGTGGCCGGGCGTATCGACGATGTTCACCTTGATCCCGCGGTACGTGATCGCGACGTTCTTCGCCATGATCGTGATCCCGCGCTCGCGCTCGAGGACGTTCGAGTCGAGCACGCGCTCCGCGACCTGCTGAT
>CAZSRI010000189.1:0-1706 GCA_964609145.1 uncultured Chloroflexota bacterium | reverse complement strand
GCTCGGCGCGGCGCACGGTCTTCGCGACCTCGAGCGGCACGCGCGCCGCGCCGAGCAGCGCGGCCTGCATGCGCGCCTTGCGCGCGGCCTTCTCCTCGGCCGTCGCCCGCGGCATCTTCATCGCCTCGGAGACGCGAGCGAATGCCGCGCTGTCGTCGTCGACGAGTCGCAGGAAGTCGGTGCGGATCCCGTCGAGCTGGGCGATCTCGTCGGTGTGCGCGTCGGGCTCCTTCTTCGACGCGATCCGCAAGACCATGGCGCAGAGCGCCGCGCCAAGCGCGCCCGCGTACGCGGCGGCGCTCCCGCCGCCAGGGACGGGACGCTCGGACGCGAGGTCCTCCGCGAACGCGCGCAGCGACGCATCGACGAGGCGATCGGGCATCGCGCCGAGTATGCTGGTCTCTGGCGTCCCTTTCATGACGAGCCGCTGAGGGAACGGCCCGATGACGCGGCGGCGACCGGCAGAGACCTGCTTGGTGCCAAGTCCGGCCCTGGCGAAGGGGAACATGAGAGGAGTCACCGTGCAGACCACCGTCATCGGCGCTTTCCCCAAGATCTCCGACGATCCGGCAGGCCAGGAGCTGCGCCGCGCGCTGCATCGCTTCGACCGCGGCGAGATCGACGCCGCCGCCCTCGACGCGGTCTTCGACGGCGTCACACGCTCGGCGATCGCGGCGATCGACTCGGCTGGGATCGACGTCCTCAACGACGGACAGATCCGCTGGGATGACCTCTTCGCGCCGTTCGCGCGCGCATGGGCCGGTGTCGAGCGCGGACCGCTCGAGCGCTTCTACGACAACAACACGTACTTCCGCCAGCCCGTCATCGAGCGAGCGATCTCCACGGACGGCCGCGCGCTCGTGAAGGACTACGAGACGGCGCGCGCCGCGACGTCGAAGCAGCTCAAGGCCGCGATCTGCGGCCCGCTCACCTTCGCGACGCTCACGGCCGAGGACCGCGCGTACCGGACGCTCGAGGCACGCACGTTCGCCGTCGCCGACGCACTCGCCGCGGAGATCCGCGGGCTCGCCGGGGCCGGAGCTACGCTGGTCGACGTCGAGGACCCCGCGATCGTCGCGCGGCCGGAGCTCATCGCGCTCGCGCGAGAGGCGTACGCGCGGCTCGCGGCGGCCGGCGTCGCGCTCGCGGTCCACCCGTACTTCTTCCCCGCGGACCGCGTGCTCGACGAGCTCGCGACGTTCCCGCTGGCGCAGGTCGGCCTCGACCTGCGCAGCCGCGAGACCCAGGCGCTCGGGCGGATCGGCGCGCTGCGCGGGAAGACGGTGGTCCTCGGCGTCGTCGACGCGCGCAACACGCGCATCGAGACGGAGGCCGAGGTCGCGCGCGCCGTCGTGGCCGCGGCGAAGGCGCTTGGTCCCGAGGCTGTGTGGGCGGCGCCGACGACCGGGCTCGAATACCTGCCACACGACGTGGCGACCAAGAAGCTCGCCGTGCTCGTCAGCGGCACTCGAGCGGGGATGGGGGTGCCAGCGTGAGCGACATCCTTCTCACCACGACCGTCGGATCGTTCGGGAAGCCCGAGTACCTGCAGAAGGCGCGCAACCAGTTCGCGCGCGGGAAGCTCTCGCGCGACGAGCTCACCGCGCTCGAGCGCCAGGCGACGAAAGAATGGATCCGCCGGCAGGAGGAGATCGGGCTCGACATCCTCGTCGACGGCGAGATGTACCGCGGCGACATGGTCGCGT
>CAZSRI010000188.1:0-1711 GCA_964609145.1 uncultured Chloroflexota bacterium | reverse complement strand
ACGACCAAGGGATTAAGAGTCCCCTGCTCTACCGCTGAGCTACTGGCCCACCCGACATTCTAATGATCCGCGCACGGTCCGCGGAGGGTCGACGCGGTCGCTATCCGCGGGCGTGCGAGGCGCGACCCTCCCGCGGCTGGCTGATCTCCTTCAGCGCATCACCCGTCTTCGACTTGTTCCTCTCCTTCCGGGCGATCTGGCCGATCACGAGGATCCCCTCGAGGCGACCGTCCCGCGCGACCGGAAGCCGCCTGATCTGGCGGTCGGCCATCAGACGCTCCGCGTCGCCGACGTCGGCGTCCGGTGGGATGGTCACCGGATCGGCGCTCATCACCGCGGAGACGGCGTCCTGCTTCGGGTCCTTCCCAGCCGCGATGCCGCGGACGACGATGTCCCGGTCGGTCACGATGCCCACGAGCCGGCCGTCGCGGATGACCGGCAGCGAACCGCAGTCCTCCTGGCGCATCAGCGTGGCGGCCTGTGCGAGCGGCGACTCCGGGGTGACCGTCGCTACGTCGCGCGTCATCAGCTCCTCGACCTTCATCTGACACCTCCCGGATGGCTCGCAGCAGCGCGCGCGCCAGGGGAGGAGCTCAGTCCTGGGGCCGCTCGCCCGCCTCGCCCGGAGCCGCGGGAGCCTCGCCTCGCTCGGGGGCGTCCGCCTCAGGCGCGCCGATCTTGAAGATGCGGCTCCCGCAGACCGGGCAGCGGCCCTCGGTCGCGGGTCGTCCGTTCTTCATCGTGATCCGGCGAGGATCCTGGATCTCGCGCGGCGCTTTGCACTTGACGCAATAGGCAGTGGCCACGGTGAGACTCTAACCACAAGACCCCGCCGTCCCGGCGGGGCTTGTGGTGAGGAAGGGAAGGGTTGGGAGATCTGTGTCAGTCGGACGGTCGTGATGCATCTGCCGTGCCAGCCCTCCCGCCTGGACCCTCCGACCACCGGCAGCGGGCAGTGAGGCCGCCTCTTGCGCGCTGAGGTGCTCTCGGTCGGGACGGAGCTGCTCCTGGGGCAGATCGTCGACACGAACGCCTCGTGGCTGGCGGGGCGCCTCGCCGATCTCGGCATCGACCTGCTGTGGATCTCGACGGTCGGCGACAACCTCGCGCGCGCGACGGACCTCGTGTCGCGGGCGCTGTCGCGAAGCGATCTCGTCGTCTGCACCGGCGGTCTCGGACCGACCGAGGACGACCTCACGCGCGAGGCGATCGCCGCGGCGATCGGCGAGACGCCTGCTGTCGATCCCGCGCTCGAGGCCGATCTCGCGGCGTGGTTCGCCTCCCGCGGCATGACGATGCCGGAGCGCAACCGCAAGCAGGCGTGGCTCATCCCCTCCGCGCGGCCCCTCGCGAATCCGCTCGGGACCGCGCCCGGCTGGATCGTCCGGACCGCGGGACGCATGCTCGTCGCGATGCCCGGCGTGCCCCGCGAGATGGCGCGCATGTGGGAGCGCGAGGTCGAGCCGCGGCTCGCGGCAGGCTCGCCGCTGCGGTCGCGCACGCTGAAGCTCCTCGGCATCGGCGAGTCCGCGGTGGAGGAGGCGCTCGGCGATCTCGTCCGGTCGACCGCGCCGACGGTCGCGACGTACGCAAAGGCGGACGGCGTCCACGTGCGGGTGACCGACCGCGACCCGGACGCGCCGGCCCGCGACGCGCGGATCGGCGCGATGGAGCGCGAGATCCGACGCCGCCTCGGCGCGCACGTCTGGGG
>CAZSRI010000187.1:0-1803 GCA_964609145.1 uncultured Chloroflexota bacterium | reverse complement strand
GCTTCGACTCGTGGAGGTAGATGGCCTGCTCGTGCAACAGCACCTGCGCGGCGGACCGATCGATCTCGCCGATCACTCGGACCCTGCCGTCGTGGTACTCGGATCCGATCGTCCGCGCCGCGGGACCGGTCGTGTCGACGATGACGACGTTGTCGTTCGCGGAGGTCCGCAGCGACATGCCCTCCGCCGGGAACACCCGATCCGACCAGTGGTACTTGCCGTCGGCCTCGTGCAGGATCCCCTGCTCGTCGAGATAGCTGAGCACGCCTGGTGTGTCCTCGGTCCCGAACCGCTCGCGCGGCTCGAAGGGGATCTCGAACGCCGCGCACTTCAGGTGCTGGACGAGCACGTGGAGGTTGTCGGGATCGACGAGGCCCGCTTCGGGCGAGCGGCCGAGCACGTACTCGGGATGCTGGACGACGTACTGATCGGTAGGCGCCGAGGTCGCGACGAGGAACGCCGCCGAGAGGTCCTCGCGGCGTCCGGCGCGCCCCATCTGCTGCCACGTCGAAGCGACCGTACCCGGGTAACCGAGGAGCACCGCCGCCTGCAACGCGCCGACGTCGATCCCGAGCTCGAGCGCGTTCGTGGAGACGACGCCACGCACCGAGCCGTCGCGGAGACCGCGTTCGATCGCCCGCCGCTCCGACGGCAGGTAGCCGCCGCGATACCCGCGGATCAGATCGGGCGGCCACTGCGGCTGCGGGAAGCGCGAGCGGAGGTAGGTGAGCAGCAGCTCGGTCTCCACCCGCGAGCGAGCGAACGCGATCGTCTGCACGCCGGAGGCGAGGAGCGTCGCGGCGATGTCCCGGCCGGTGAGGAGCGCGCTCTTGCGGACGCCGAGACCGCGGTCCACGAGCGGCGGGTCGACGAATACGAGGACCTTCTCGCCTCGAGGTGCGCCGGACTCGTCGATGAGGACGACGTCGTCCTCGACGTGGCGGCGTGCGAGCTCGTCCGGATTCGCGATCGTCGCCGACGTGCAGATGAACACGGGGTGCGATCCGTAGAACTGGCAGATGCGCCTCAGCCGCCGGAGGACGTTCGCGACGTGGCTGCCGAACACGCCGCGGTAGGTGTGGAGCTCGTCGAGGACGACGTAGCGGAGGTTCTCGAAGAGCTTCACCCACTTCGTGTGGTGCGGAAGGATCCCGGTGTGGAGCATGTCAGGGTTCGTGATGACCACGTGACCCGCGCTGCGGATCGCGGCGCGCACCGCAGCCGGCGTGTCCCCGTCGTACGTGTACGTCTTGAGGTCGATGTCCATCTCGGCCGACTCGCGGCCGAGCTCGGCGAGCTGGTCCTGCGAGAGCGCCTTCGTGGGGAAGATGTAGAGCGCGCGCGCCGCCCCGTCGTGCGCGATGGCGTCGAGGACGGGCAGGTTGTAGCAGAGCGTCTTGCCGGAGGCGGTCGGGGTGACGACGACGGTGTGCCGGCCGGCACGCGTCGACTCGAGCGCCGCCGCCTGGTGTGAGTAGAGCGCCTCGATGCCGCGGGCGCGTAGCGCGCGGACGATCCGGGCGTCGAGCCAGGAGGGGAACGGCGCATACCGCGGCGCCTTCGCCGGCAGGCGCTCCCAGCGCGTGACCATCGCGGTGAAGCCCACGTCGCGCTCGAACGCGTCGAGGATCTGTTCGAGGCTCGTCCGCGCCGGGAAGTGAACGTTCGTTCGCATGGGTCGCGACGATATGGAACGGCCGTTCGGTCGTCAAGGAGCCGCTCGGCCCGCGGTCTGCTGCGCCGTCGCGCGGAGGTGATGGCCGTGCCCGAGATGCGCGCCGAGACCGAGCGCGAGTCGCGCCG
>CAZSRI010000186.1:0-1804 GCA_964609145.1 uncultured Chloroflexota bacterium | reverse complement strand
CGGCGGCCCCGCGCGGGGCCCTGCGCCCGGGCAGGCCGCCCGGGGCCATCCCGGCTGGGTCCGGCAGCGCGCCGCCGCGCGTGTCGAACATGGCGACGGGGGCGTTCAGAACGAGGACCGCGGCCGTCGCCGCCGGGTACGGCCGCAAGCCGTTACTGGACCCAGCCGTTCTTCGTGGCGATGTCGGTGTGCAGCTTCGTGAAGTCGTCGAACAGCTTCTTGAGGTCGGCGCCCGACTTGAAGTCGGGCTTGAGCGCGTTCTTGGTCATGTAGTCCTTCCAGTCCTGCGAATCGGAGACCTTCTTGAAGACGTCGACCCAGAAGCTCACCTGCGCGTCGGTGAGGCCGGGCGGCCCGACGACGGCGCGCACGATGTAGTAGTCGTCGATCGCCAGGCCCTGCGACTTGCAGGTCGGGAGGCCCTTGTAGACGCCCTCCGTCGGCGATCCGGGCAGGAACGCGCAGATCGGGCGGAGCTTCGGCGGGCTCGCCTGGTAGAGGCCGAGCCCCTCGCTCGGGTTGTTCACGGTCGCCTCGACGCCGCCCTGGTGCCCCCCGAGCGCCGTCGCGACGGCCCCGCCGCCGGTCTGCGGGATGTAGTTGAAGGGCTTCGTGCCGGCCAGGTCCTGGATGCGCCGGAACAGCACCTCATCCTCCTGCTTCGCGCCGGTGCCCGCCACGGTGATCGAGCGCTCCTTCGCCGCGGCGATGAAGTCCTGCGCCGTCTTCCACGGGCTGTCGGCGTTGACCCACAGGAAGAACGGGTCGTCGGCCATGTTGACGAGGGGAGTGAAGTCGTTCGACTTGAATGGGAGCTTCTGCGTGATGATCGTCGTGAAGAAGCTGTTCAGGGTGACGAGGATGTAGTGGGGGTCGCCCTTCTTCTGGAAGACGTACGCGAAGGCGACCGCCCCGGCGCCGCCGTCCATGTTGACCGGCAGGACGGAGGTGTTCAGCGCTTTCGCCGACTGCATGATCCCGATCCAGAGGCGGGCATAGATGTCCGACCCGCCGCCCGGGGCCGTGGAGATGACGAACTCGACGGGACGGGTGAGGACCGCCGCCGCGGACGGCGCCGCGGACTTGCTCGCTCCCGCCGAGGCGGAGGCGCCGGCGCTCGGGCTCGGGGCCGCGGTCCCGCCGCATGCAGAGACAAGGAGCGCGACAGCCGCGACCGGCGCCAGGAAGCGCGTCAGGGAACGAGATGTCATACGCGTACCTCCATCCACCTCTCGAAAAGGTCTTTTCTGGCTTTGGTCTGACCGGTCGCATCCTAGTCCGGCGGAGGTGCCAGTCAAACGGTTTTTCGCTCCCGCATGCCACAATGCGAGAGCGATGGTGAAGGAGCTGGAGCGTCCGGCGCCCGCGCTCCGTCGCGGGGCCGCCCCAGCGTCCGCCTGGGCCTTCCTCGCCGGCGAGTACGTCCCCATCGCGGACGCCCGCGTCAGCGTCATGAACCACGCCTTCAACTACGGGACCGGCGTCTTCGAGGGCATCCGGGCGTACTGGAACGCCTCGCACGAGCAGCTGTACGCGCTCCACCTGCGCGAGCACTTCGAGCGGCTCCACCGCTCGTGCCGCGTGATGCGGATCGCGCTCGCGTACAGCGTTCCCCAGCTCATCGACATCACACTCGAGGTCCTCCGGCGGTCGGGCTACCGCGAGGACGCGTACGTCCGTCCGGTGGCCTTCAAGAGCAGCGAGCTCATCGGCGTGCGCCTGCACGACCTCGAGGACTCGTTCACGCTCTTCGCCGTGCCGTTCGGCACGTACATCGACATCGAGCACGGCATCTCGTGCGGCG
>CAZSRI010000185.1:0-1821 GCA_964609145.1 uncultured Chloroflexota bacterium | reverse complement strand
GTCCGCGGGGATCGTCCCCTCGTCCACCTGGAACTCGTGGTTCTGGCTCGTGATGGCGACGTCTCCGCCGGCGGTCGCCTGCACGGGATGGTTCGCGCCGTGGTGGCCGAACCGCAGGCGCGACGTTTGCGCGCCGATCGCGCGGCCGATGAGCTGGTGGCCGAGGCAGATCCCGAGGATCGGCAGAGGTCGTGCAGACCCGCGCTGGAGCGCGGCGTCGAGCAGCACCTTCACCGTCGCGGTGACCTGCGGGATCGCCGCGGGGTCGCCCGGACCGTTCGTCACCACGATCCCCTCGGGCGCCCACGAGAGGATCTCGCGCGCGGTCGCGGTCGCGGGGAACACCTTCACGCGCGCGCCGCGCCGAACGAGCTCGCGGACCTGCTCCTCCTTCACGCCGGTGTCGAGGAGCGCGACCTTCACGCCCGATCCGACCTCGCGGCCGGCGCCGGTCGCCTCCTGGACGAGCGGACGCTGCGCGAGCGCCTGCGACGTGCGCGCCTTCGTCACCGCCTCCTGCCCCACCTCGTCGCGGCCCGCGAGGTGCGGGGGCACCTGGAGGATCGCTCCGCGCAGCGTCCCGGCGCTGCGCAGTCGCCGCACCAGCGCGCGCGTGTCGATCCCCGACAGCCCCGGGACGCGGTGCGCGCGCAGATACGCGTCGAGGTCGGTGAGGCCGCGCTCGGTCGTCATGATCTCGCGCACGACGAGCGCCTCGACCCACGGCCGCCGCGACTCGGCGGCGAGCTCGAACGTGCCGTAGTTGCCGATGAGCGGGTACGTCATGACGACGATCTGCCCGTTGTACGAGGGGTCGCTCGCGACCTCCTGGTACCCGGTCATCGCCGTGTTGAAGACGACCTCGCCCACGGCGGGCGACGCGTCGCCGAACGCCTCGCCCCACCACACGGATCCGTCCTCGAGCCCGAGCACCGCCGCGCGCGTCACAGGTGCATAAGTATACACGGATTCTGCATAAAGATGCATCTGGCGCCCTCGCGGCGGCGCGCTAGCGGCGCGCGACCGCTTCGGCATCCGACCGCCCCGCCAGAGCCCGCTCGTCGCGGTAGCGGACCTCTCCCTCGACGACCGCCGCGATGACGCGGCTGCGCAGCCGCCGCCCGACGAGGGGCGTGTTCGCGCTCTTCGACGCGAGCGCGTCGGCGCCGACCGTCCACTCGCGGGCCGGATCGACGAGGACGACGTCGTCGGGCGGCGCGATGCCGAGCACCGCCGCCGGTCCCGCGGTGAGCGCGCGCACGACCGTCGCGAGCTCCCCCATCCCCGCGTCGACCGCCATGAGGAGCAGCGAGAGCCCCGTCTCGATCCCGGAGATGCCGAACGCCGCGTCGGCGTACTCGACGTCCTTGCGGATCGACGCGTGCGGCGCGTGGTCCGTCGCGATCGCGTCGATGGTGCCGTCGGCGAGCCCCGCCCACAGCGCGCGCGCGTCCGCCGCCGTCCGCAGCGGCGGGTTCACCTTCGTATGGGAGTCGTAGGGCGTGCCATCCCTTTGGCTCGTCTCGGGCTCGGGGTCCCCTCCCCTCGCCCTCGTCTTCGCTTCGTCTTCTTCCCATACGAACGCGCGCGATCCCGCGACCCACTCGTCGGTCATCGCGAGGTGATGCGGCGTGACCTCGCAGGTGACGCGCACGCCTTCGGCCCTCGCGCCGCGCACCAGCTCGAGCGACCCGGCGGTGCTCACGTGCTGCCCGGGGCGGCGGCCGCCGGCGAGCTTCGCGACCGCGACGTCGCCCGCCACGGCCCTCTCCCCCGCGCCCCCCGGCACCCCCGGCCCGCCCGGCGCGCCCCCAACCCCCC
>CAZSRI010000184.1:0-1822 GCA_964609145.1 uncultured Chloroflexota bacterium | reverse complement strand
GCCTCGTACGAGACCCGGCTCCCCTCGACCTCGGGATCCTCGGCCCGCGCCGGCATGTCGACGCAGATCCCGACGGCAGCTGCAGCTTTGGCGCGACCGGCCACCTCGACCTCGGGATCCTCGGCGCGCGCGACGCGAGCGAGCGACGACCCGCCCACGCCGCGCAATGCCTCGAACGGCGTCATCCAGCTCGACCGCGTCCGTGTCGCGTGGGCGTCGGTCGTCGAGCAGGCGCAGGAGCACAGCGTCGCGAAGGCCGCGCAGCTCCTGACGGCGGAGCCGGTGGGGATCGAGGGGTCGACGGTGGTGCTCGGCTTCGCCGACGACTTCGCGCGGAGCGTGTGGCAGGACCGGCAGCGCGGCGAGCTGGAGCGTGACCTGTCGAGCGCGCTCGGCGTGGAGGTGCGCGTCCGCTGCGTGCGCCAGGCGGCGCAGGGCGTGCCGCCCGCGACGGAGGACCCGATGCTTCGCGCGGCGCTCGAGACCTTCCGCCGTCCCGAGCGCATCCTGGAGGTGGACTAAGTGAAGGATCTCAAGGATCTGCAGCGGCTCGCCCGGGAGATGCAGGCGAGCATGGAACGCGCGCAGTCGCAGCTCGCCGAAGAGACCGTCGAGGGGAAGGCGGGCGGCGGAGCGGTCGTCGTGACGATGACCGGCACGCAGGAGGTCCGGTCGGTCCGCATCGCGCCCGAGGCCGTCGATCCCTCGGACGTCGAGACGCTCCAGGACCTCGTCCTCGCCGCGGTGAAGGACGCGGTCGAGCGCTCCAAGCAGCTCGCGGCCGAGCGGCTCGGCGGCATCACGGGGGGCCTGAAGCTTCCATAGTGGTGCGCACCGGCGATCCATCGGCGCTGCATCGGCGACGTCTCGCAGGCGCGCACCACTGATGCCCACGGCCCTCGCGCGTCCCCTCGCGCGCCTCATCGACGAGCTGTCGAAGCTTCCCGGCGTCGGACCGAAGACCGCGCAGCGGCTCGCGTATCACGTCCTGCGCGCGCCGGCGACGGACGCGGAAGCGTTGGCGGCCGCGCTGCGCTCCGTGAAGACGGACCTCCGTTACTGCGGCGTCTGCTTCAACATCGCGGAGACGGACCCCTGCGCCGTGTGCTCGTCCGACGAGCGTGACCAGCGGGTCGTGTGCGTGGTCGAGGAGCCGCTCGACGTCCTGGCGGTCGAGCGGACCGGGCAATACCGCGGCGTGTATCACGTGCTACACGGCGCGATCTCGCCCGTGAACGGCGTCCGGCCCGACGACCTCCGCATCGCCGAGCTCGCTCGGCGCGTGCGCGGCGGCGGCGTCGACGAGGTGATCCTCGCGACGAACCCGAGCCTCGAGGGCGAGGCGACGGCGATGTACATCGCCCAGCTCCTCGGGAGCGACGGTCCGCGCGTGACGCGGATCGCCCGCGGGTTGCCGATGGGCGGCGACCTCGAGTACGCCGACGAGGTGACCGTGAGCCGTGCGCTGGAGGGGCGAAGGGCGCTCTAGCGGGTCGGCTTGCGCGAGCCACAGGACCCTTCGCAAGGTCCCGCGTTGCGCGGGAGCGCGCGAAAGGCTACGATGTCCTTCCGCATCCGGAGCCCGTGGCCATCACCAGTTCGGGAGGTCGG
This sequence comes from uncultured Chloroflexota bacterium, assembly GCA_964609145.1. Lineage (GTDB taxonomy): Bacteria > Chloroflexota > Limnocylindria > P2-11E > P2-11E > JACPOT01. The sequence continues at coordinate 211 of CAZSRI010000184.1, read as the reverse complement.
GGCAGAAGACGATCCTTAACAGTTGAAAAGTGGTAGGAACGCGCGAATGCGCGGAACCTCGTCAAAACAGAGAGCCTGATCAGACCGAAGCAACGTGTGAGGACCCTCGAAAGAGGGTCTGACTTTTTGTCGGAGAGTTTGATCCTGGCTCAGGACGAACGCTGGCGGCGTGCATAAAACATGCAAGTCGAACGGGCCAAAGCCCGCAAGG
>CAZSRI010000183.1:0-1894 GCA_964609145.1 uncultured Chloroflexota bacterium | reverse complement strand
TGGCGAGCGTCTGCGGCGTCCCGCCCCACACCCACAGCGAGAGGTCGCCGACGATGAGAAGAAAGCCGAAGGTGAGCAGCGCCTGGGGCAGCTCTTCCTGCGGGAGAAACCGCAGGAACGCCCGCTCCATCAGCACGCCGAGCACGATCACCGCGAGCGTGCCCGCCGCCAGCGCGAGCACGAAGCTCCCGGTCACACCGATGACCGACAACGCGACGTACGTGCCGAGGATGTAGAAGGAGCCGTGGGCGAGGTTCAGGATGCGCATGACCCCGTAGATCAGCGACAGGCCCGCCGCCAGGATAAAGAGCAGCATCCCGAACGAGAGGCCGTTCAGGGTCTGGATCGCCCAGAACGTCATGCGCCGGGCGCTACTTCTTCCACCATCCCCACACCCGCTCCTGCGGCACGGACGGAAGCTTCTCGACGATCGCGTTCACGATGCGGCCGCCCTGCCTCTCCGCCCGCATGACGAAGACCGGCGCGACGACCTGGCGGTAAGCGTCGAACTCGAGGCGGCCGCGCGGCGCCTTGACCCTGGGCAGCGAGTCCTTGAGCACGGCCTTCACCTTGTTGCGGTCCGAAAGGTCGCCCTTCAGCGCATCTACGGTGATGGCGAGGAGCTGGGCCGCGACGAATCCGTTCTCGCTGTAGCGCGTCGGCCAGGCCTTGTAGGCCCGCTCGTAGTCGGCGACGAACGCCTTGCTCTCCGGCGCGTCGAGCATCGCGGTATAGCCCCCGATGGTGACGATGCCGAGCGCGGCGTCGCCGAGCGCGGGCAGGATCGTGTCGTCGGTCAGGACATTGTGGCCGGTCAGCGGAAGCTTCTCGGCAAGGCCGTACTCCTTGTACTGCTTCACGAAGCGGATCGCGTCGGCGCCGGGAAAGAACGCATAGACCGCGTGGGCCGGGGTCGCGGCCGCCTGGGCGAGGTACGGCGCGAAGTCCGGCGTCCCGAGCGGCGCGTAAATTTCCTTCACGATCTCGCCCCCCGCCGCCTTGAAGCCCGCCCCGAACGCGAGGACCGCGTCGCGACCGGCCACGAAATCCGTCGCCATCAGGATGACCTTGCGGTACTTGGTGTTCTTGATCAGCCAGGCCCCCATCGGGTAGTCCTCCTGGTCGGTCTGCAGGACGATGCGGAAGATGGACGGCGAAGCCATCGGCGGGGCCGTGAGTGCCCGCGTGAAGGCGACCGGCACGATGAGCGGCACGCCCTGCTCGTTGACGTAGTTGCGGATGGCGATCGCCACCGCGCTGTTGACCGGGCCGACCACGAAATCCACGCGGTCGCCCTCGATCAGCTTCCTGATCTTGGTGAGGCCCACGTCGGGCTTCGCCTCGGTGTCTTCCCGGATGATCTGGATCGGGCGCCCGCCCGCCTTCATGCCGATCTTGTTCAGGTACAGATCGAGGCCCTTCGTGACGTCGGTGCCCGAGATCGACAGCGGCCCGGTGTAGGGCAGGAGCAGCCCGATCCTGACCGGTACGGCCTGGGCGTGGGCGAGGCCCGGAACGAGGAGCGCTACGAGCGTCGGAATCAGCAACACGCGTCGGATCATTGGTGCCCTCCTTTCAATGATTCCCCTAATTTTGCCTGCTCGCAGCGCCCCGGCATCCGCGGGAGAGACACGATACCACGGGTGGTCAGGCGGTATCGGGCGGACTTTTCGGTGGTCTACGTCGACTCGAGCAGGCCCGACCTGGTCTTTGAGCATTTCGATCACTTCATCGCTGGTTCTTACGTCGCCGAACACCCAGGCGAGCGTCCTGAGCTCGGCTTCGTGCATGTCGCGGTTCACCTCGGCCATCGCGTCCTTGACCGCGATCATCCGGTAGTTGAGGCTTCCCAGCCCGCCGACGATCACCACCACGAAGGCGAGAAGTAGGACCT
>CAZSRI010000182.1:0-2092 GCA_964609145.1 uncultured Chloroflexota bacterium | reverse complement strand
CACCCGACGTCGCGCCGATCGCGCGGGCGAGCCTCGCCGAGCGTCTCAAGGCCGGCGCGTGGGCCATGGCCGTACCGGCGGCGTGGCTCGCCGCGGCGCCTCGCGCGATCGCCGCGGGCGACGTGATCGACGTCCTCGGCGCGCGCGACGGCGAGCGCGCCGCGGCGTCGATGGTCGCGACCGCCCTTCGCGTGATGTCGGTCGACGACGAGGACGTCGTCGTGGAGGTGAGCGCCGACGACGCCGTGTCGATCTTCGCGGCGCACGCGCGCGGGCTCCAGCTCCTCGCCATCCTCCGGTCCACACGGTGACCCGCGCGGCCGTGCTCGGTGCGGCGTTCTCGGAAGCGGTCGAGGTCCTCGGGCTCGAGCCGGTCGGGGAGGGCGCCGAGGTCGTGCTCGTCGACCTGCGGGACGAGGACGCCGTCGCGGCGGCGTCGCGCATCGACGCGTCGGTCCCGCGGGTCGCGCTCGGCGCGCCCGAGCACGCCGCGCTCGCCGCCGCGCTCGGTTCGGCGGTCGTCGTCCTCGCGTCGGCGCAGCCCGCGGTCGTCGGTCCGCTCGTCGCGGCGCTGCGAGCACGCACGCCGCGCGGTCCCGCGCGCGTGATCGCGATCACCGGACCTCGCGGGGGCGCCGGCCGCACGCTGCTCGCGTGCGGGCTCGCGACCCGCCTCGCGCGACGCCACGCCGTGCTGCTGCTCGACGCGACGGGGTCCGGCGCGGCCGCGTGGCGGCTCGGCCTTGCCGCACCGCCGTGGTCCGATCTCGAAAGCCTGGTCGACGAGCTGAGCGCCGAGCACCTCGCGCTCGTCGCGGCGGAACGGGACCGACTGCGTGTCGTAGGCGGCGCCGGATGCGCGCCGAGCGTGGCATTGCTCCGCGCGACGATCGAGGCCGCGCGCACGGCCGCGGAATGCGTCCTCGTCGACGCGCCGCCGCCGCACGACGAGCGCGGCCGCCTCCTCGTCGAGGCGGCCGACCGCGTGCTCCTGGTCGTCGGGGACGATCCGCTCAGCCTCGCGGCGGTCCCGGCGGAGATCGAAGAGACACGGATGTGGATCGTCGCGTCGCGGTCACGCTCCTCGCGGATCGGCGCGCACGAGCCACTGCGCTCGCTCCCCGACGATCCCGCCGCGGTGCGCGCGGCGGAGCGCGGGCCGTCCGCGGTCGGCGGCGCCCTCGGCCGCGCGTACGACGACCTCGCCGACCTCATCGCGACCGACCTCTCGTGACGCTCGGGCTCCGGACGCGGCTCGAGCGCGTCATCGTCGACCGACTGCGCGACGCGCCCGACGGGCGCCCCCGGCGCGATCAGCTCGCGTCCGCGCTGCGCGACGCGCTCGCGCGAGAGCGCGTCGCCGTTCCGTCGAGCGAGCTCCGCGCGCTCGAGCGCTGGTTCGACGACCGCCTGTTCGGTCTCGGCGAGCTCGCGCCGCTCCTTCGCGACGAGCGCGTCACCGAGGTGATGGTGAACGGCACGCGCGGCGTCTGGATCGAGCGCGACGGCCGTCTCGAGCACACGTCGATCCGCTTCCCGAGCGACGAGGAGATCCTGGTCCTCATCGAACGTCTCGTGGCGCCGCTCGGGCGGCGGATCGACCTCGCGAGCCCCCTCGTCGACGCGCGGTTGCCCGACGGGTCGCGCGTCCACGCCGCGATCCCGCCGATCGCGATCGGCGGACCCGTCCTCACGATCCGTCGTTTCGGTCCGCGCCCGCTCGACCCCGACGATCTCGTGCGGAACGGGACCGCGAGCGCCGAAGCGGTCGCGTTCCTCGTCGACGCCGTTCGGTGTCGCCGGAACGTCCTCGTGTCCGGCGGAACGTCGAGCGGCAAGACGACGACGCTGAACGCGCTCGCGTTCGCGATCGCGTCGGACGAGCGCGTCGTGACGATCGAGGACGCCGCGGAGCTTCGCCTGCCGCAGCCGAACGTCGTAGCGCTGGAGACGCGCCCGCCGAGCGTCGAAGGCGTCGGCGCGATCGACGTCCGGGCCCTCCTGCGGAACGCCCTCCGCATGCGCCCCGACCGCATCATCGTCGGCGAGGTCCGCGGCGGCGAGGCGCTCGACATGCTCCAGGCGATGAACA
>CAZSRI010000181.1:0-2098 GCA_964609145.1 uncultured Chloroflexota bacterium | reverse complement strand
GGCCGCTGGTGCTCGCTGCCCGTCGGTCCCGTCGTCTCCGTCATCTCGCGCTCCTTCGAACGAATGGTCTGACCGATCGTAGCAGCGGTCAGGGCGCGCGGAGCGGTCCCTCCCAGCGGCGGAAGAGGTGGTGCTCGACGCCGAGCTGGTCGAGTACCTTGCCGACGGTGTGGTCGACGACGTCGTCGATCGTCTTCGGCAGGTGGTAGAAGCCCGGCGCGGGCGGCAGGATGACGGCCCCGTACAGCGAGAGGTCGTACATCGACTTGAGGTGGCCCGCGTGCAGCGGCGTCTCGCGCACGACGAGCACGAGCTTGCGCCGCTCCTTGAGGTGGACGTCGGCGGCGCGGACGATGAGGTTGTCGTTCAGCGAGCTGGCGATCGCGCCGAGCGTGCGCACGCTGCACGGCACGACGACCATGCCGTCGGTCAGGAACGTGCCGCTCGCGAGCGGTGCGGCGAGGTCCTTCTCGTCGTGGACGGCGCTCGCGAGCGCGAGCACGTCGTCGACCTTCCACGACGTCTCGTACGCGATCGTCGCGCGGGCTCCCGACGAGACGATCGCGTGCGTCTCGATCCCGGCCGTGCCGCGCAGGACCTCGAGCAGGCGGATCCCGTAGATCGGCGCGGAGGCGCCGCTGATCGCGACGACGATGCGCCGCGTCACGGGCTCGCGCGGCGCAGCCGCTGCACGCGGCCGACGCGGCCGGAGCGCGCCGAGGGCCGAAGCCGCGAGCCGTCGCCCTTCGCGGTGGCCAGGTAGCCGCGGATGCGCTTCTCGAAGTCGCGCATGTGCTCGAGCATGAGCCGCCGCGCCGCGTCGCCGTCGTGCGCGCGGATCGCCTCGAGGATGTCCTCGTGCGACTTCTGCGTCACGCGCGCCGACCGCACGTCGCGCATGTCGTTCAGCGTCTGCACCAGGAGGTCGCGGTAGGCGCGGACGGTCGCCGAGAGCACCTCGTTCCCCGCCGCCTCGGCGAGCGCGACGTGGAAGTCCATGCTCGCCTGCGTGTGCGGGAGATGGTCGCGCACGATCTCGCGGCCGCGCTCGACCATCGCGGCCATCTCCGCGACGGCCGCCCCGTCGGCGCGCTCCGCGGCGAGCTCCGCGACCGCCGTCTCGACGACCGTCCGCGCCTCGGCGAGGTCCGACAGCGTCATGCGGCGCAGGCGGATCATCGTCGTGATCGCCTCCGCGACGTGGTCGACGCTCGTCTCGGCGACGAACGCCCCGCCGCTCGCGCCGACGCGCACGATCACGAGACCGCGGGCCTCGAGGACGCGCAGGGCGTCGCGGACGGTGATGCGCGAGACGCCGAACTGCTCGGCGAGCTCGCGCTCCGATTGGAGGCGGTCGCCCGGGTGCAGCGCGCCGTCGAAGATCGCGCGCTCGATCTGCAGCACGATCTCGCCCGACGCGCGCGGCTGTCGGATGGGTGTGAAGGCCATGGCGCGACCGCGAATGGTATTCCCCGCGGTCACGCGGGCAGGTCGTCGAGGGCGCCGGCGAGCCGTGCGCGCTCGAGCGCGTCCCTCCACGTCTTCTCGATGACGAACGGCTGCCAGATGCTCGCGCGCACGCGCCGGATCTCCTCGGGCGTGTAGACCTTCGGCTCCCCGAGACCGACCGTGTGCCACAGCCGCTTCGCGCTCTCCTCGAGGAAGAGCGACGCCGTCACGCAGGTCGGCACGTCGTCGCCCACGACGATCGCTCCGTGTCCGCGGAGGAGCGCGGCGCGGCGCTCGCCGAGCACGTCCGCGACCGCGCGCCCCTGGTCGTCGACGCGCACGAGGTCGGGATCGTCGTACACGGGGATCTCGTCGCCGAGCGGTGCGCCGGCGTTGTACGCGCACACGAGCGCGCGGCCCGCGGTCGCGAACGCCGTCGCGTAGAGCGGGTGGAAGTGCGCCGCGCTGCCGACGTCCGCGCGCGCGCGGTAGCACGCGAGATGGAGCGCCGTCTCGCTCGGCGGCTCGCCGCGCACGGCGACGCCGTCGGCGATCCGGACGACGGCGACCTGCTCGGGCCGGAGCGCCGCGCGGCTCGAGCGGCGGTCGTTGATCCAGATGACGTCGCCGTCGCGGACGCTGATGTGAC
>CAZSRI010000180.1:0-2120 GCA_964609145.1 uncultured Chloroflexota bacterium | reverse complement strand
GCCGACTCCGACGCCTGGGGCGACGGGAGCTGGGAAGGCTGAGGCGTGGTGATCGCGATCCCGTAGCCGCACGCTGTCCCTACCGCGAGAGCCGCAAGCAGGACGCACCTCATGCGCGGCACGAGGATAGCGGCCGCCACCATCCCCAATTCCGAGCGGGACCTACAAGGCGCGAAGCAGGATGCGGCGGACGGTAGTTGGGTGCCAGCGGCCACCCTGCCCGGTGGCGACGCCGAGCGCGGCTAGTCGGTCGGCGATTGCGGGGAGAGTCATGCCAGAGCGACGAAGAGAGACAACCAACTCATCCGTAGACGGCGGCAACGCTCGGGGACGCCCAAGTCGTACGCCTGCCGCACGCTTCTGCGCGAGCGCGTCCTTCGTCCGCTGACCAATCAGGCGTCGCTCGAACTGCGCGAACACGGCCAGGCAGAGGACCGGCCGGCTTCCGAGGCAGACACTCATCCCACCGGAGTTCACCAGGCTCTTCGATCGGCAACGCGCCTACCGGCAGCGGAACGGGCGGCGCCGATGACGACCCTTGCGCTTGAGAGACTGGCTCGCGAGACGGTCCCAAGTGACCCGACCGAGCGCGGCATCCGCATCCTGGCCGAGATGCTTCGGGAGGCGGCAGAAGCCATGGGTAGACTCCCGGCCATCGACGAAGGGTCGGAGGCTGGGAATGCTGCGTGACGCTCGCGCTCGCGCATACGTCCGCGAGAGCACCGTGGCCCAAGGCGACAGGTTCGGCCCTGACGCGCAGTGCGGCGCCATTCGGCGGGCGTGCGCGGAGCTCGGGCTCGTGCTCGACGAGTCCCGCTGGTACACAGATCTCGTCTCCGGCACCGGCAAGGTCGTACGTGACGAGCTTCGGTCGGCGATGCAGGACGCCCGCGCTCGCGAGTACGACGTCCTAATCTGCTACGACACGAGCCGCTGGGCACGGAACGAGCGGGATGCATTCAACTTCGAGGCCGACATGCACGGGGCGGGCGTCCGTGTCTACTACGTCGCCGAGCGGATCTGGTCGGACGACAGCGGCGAGGGTGCAGCGATCGCCAAGGGCGTGTTCCACGTCCTGAACGCGCAATACAGCCGCACCCTCTCACGGAAGATCCGAGACGGGCTTGCCGCGAAGAAGGCGCGGGGCGGGTACGCCGGTGGCGTGCCGTGGGCCTACCGCTTCGCCGCAGACCGCATGACGCTCGAACCGACCGAGGAGCACGCGGCGCGGCTTCACATCTGGGAGCTGTATGCGAGTGGCGCCTTCACCATGGCGACCCTCGCTGAGCGCCTCAACGCCGAGGGCCTCACCATCCGTGGCCGACCTTTCACCAAGTTCACGCTGCATGAGATCCTGCGGCGGGACATCGACCTACGGCTCGGCGGACTCTCACTGGAGACCTACAACCGAGCGCGAGCGGTCCTCGCGTCCCGTCGCAAGGCGGCAGCGAAACTAGGCCAGCGTCGGCGCCGCTACCTCTTCGCGGACCTCGTGCGCTGCGCCGACTGCGGCGAGCGGTACATCGGTCGCGCGTTCTGGACACCGGGTGCAGTCGAGCCCGTCTTGCAAGTGAAGCACTCGCGGCGCGGGTGTCGACGCGGCGTCCGCCGAGAGGGCGTCCTCCGCGACCGCATCGGTCAATGGCTCGACACCTGGCACCTGCCCGGCGATGTCCGCGCGCGCATTGCTCAGTACCTCAACGGGCGTCGGCCGCTCGACCCGCACGCCGAGCGGCGCCGGCAGCTCGAGGAGGCCATCTCCCGCCTGCGCAAGCAACACCTCTGGGCAGCGGTGTCGGACCGCGACTTCCAGACCGAGCACGGGCGGCTTGCGAGCGAATTGGCGGACCTGGGGCCAGTGAGCATCGCCCCCGCCCCCTCGGAGGAGGCGCTCAAGCTCGCTACCCGCATCGGGAAGGCTTGGGCGCATGTCTCGGACGAGACGCGACGGAAGTTCCTGACCGAGTGGTTCTCGGAGATCCGGCTGGCGCCGGACGGCGGGCTCACGATGGTCCCGCGAGAGGCGTACCGAGCCATCGTGTACGCCGCTCAACAGGTCGCCACCGTGGGCTGTGCTGGACTCGAACCAGCGACCCCTGCGATGTGAACGCAGTGCTCTG
>CAZSRI010000179.1:0-2146 GCA_964609145.1 uncultured Chloroflexota bacterium | reverse complement strand
AGATGCGCGGCCCGGGACGCCGAGGCCAAGGAGCCGAGGAGGACGCACCGGAGCGTATCCGCAGATACGCGAGGAGCGCCCGGACGAAGGCGACGCAGGCATCGGCGGTGCCGGGCCGATGCAGATGCGCATGGATCCCGGGACGCGACACTAGGGCATAGGGGGCGACAAGATGGCTCTTCAGCTTCGGAACCACATCGATGGACGCTGGGTCGACTCCGCGAGCGGAGAGACGTTCGAGGACAACGACCCCGCGAACGGCGAGCTCGTCGCGACGGTGGCCAGGTCGACGACCGAGGACGTGGACCGCGCGGTCGAGGCCGCGTGCCGCGCGCTCGAGACGTGGCGGCTCGTGCCCGCGCCGAAGCGCGGCGAGATCCTGTACCGCGCCGCCGAGATCATGGTCCGCCGCAAGGACGAGCTCGCGCGCGAGATGACGCGCGACATGGGCAAGGTCCTCGCGGAGGCGCGCGGCGACGTCCAAGAGGGCATCGACATGACCTACTACATGGCCGGCGAGGGCCGCCGCCAGCTCGGCGACGTCGTGCCCGCGGAGCTCCCGAACAAGTGGGCCATGAGCATGCGCGCCCCGGTCGGCGTCGTCGCGGCGATCACGCCGTGGAACTTCCCGCTCGCGATCCCGACCTGGAAGCTCATGCCCGCGCTCGTCCTCGGGAACACGATCGTCTTCAAGCCCGCCTCGTACACGCCGCTCCTCGCCGTGCGCCTCGTCGAGATCCTCGAGGAGGCAGGGCTCCCGAAGGGCGTCCTCAACCTCGTCCTCGGCCCGGGCGGCGAGCTCGGCGACCATCTCGTCACGCACCCGGCCGTCGACCTCATCTCGTTCACGGGCTCGTCCGACACCGGCGCGCACATCAGCGAGATCGCGGGCCGCCTGCTGAAGCGCGTGTCGTGCGAGCTCGGCGGCAAGAACGCGATCGTCGTGATGGAGGACGCGAACGTCGACCTCGCGCTCGACGGGATCGTGTGGTCGGCCTTCGGGACCTCGGGGCAGCGCTGCACCGCGGCGTCGCGCGTCATCGCGCATCGCGGCGTCGCGGCCGAGGTCGTCGACAAGCTCGTCGGGCGCGCGAAGAAGCTGCGCCTCGGGCACGGCCTCGAGGAGACGACCGACGTCGGCCCGGTCGTCTCGCGGGCGCAGCTCGAGAAGGTGCACTCGTACGTGCCGATCGCGGAGAAGGAGGGCGCGACGGTCGCGGCGGGCGGCCACGTCGTGAGCGAGGGCGCGCTCGCGAAGGGCTTCTTCCACGAGCCGACGGTGCTCACGGACGTGAAGCCGAACATGCGCGTCGCCCAGGAGGAGATCTTCGGTCCGGTCGTGTCGGTCATCGAGTCGACGAACGTCGAGGAGGCGATCCGCACGGTGAACTCCACGCGGTACGGGCTCTCGTGCTCGATCTACACGCAGAACGTGAACGACGCGTTCCGCTTCATGCGCGACGCGGAGACGGGGATCGTCTACGTGAACGCGGGGACGATCGGCGCGGAGATCCAGCTCCCGTTCGGTGGCACGAAGTCGACGGGCAACGGCCACCGCGAGGCCGGCCGGGCGGCGCTCGACGTGTACTCGGAGTGGAAGTCGATCTACGTCGACTTCTCGGGGCGCCTCCAGCGCGCGCAGATGGACACGCCGGGGTAGGTAGTGCTGCTGAAGCGGGATATATGGATCGGCATCTCGTGAGACGCGAGGTCCAGAACCCCGCCAACCCTCCTGAATCGCGGCGCTACATCCCGTTGACCTCAGTGGACGGCTGTGCCGGCCCCTTGACCATTACAACGAATCTCAGCGGGTACTGACCGTCAAGCGCATACGTGACCTCCCAGCAACCAGGGAGGGGGAATCTGGGACCGCCCGAGGCGAATCCGATGTCGCCGTATGCGTCCGCTCCGATGGGCTGCTGGGGTACGGCGGCGGGGCCATCCAACTGCCGCGCCGTCCATTGGACGTGGCCCTTCTTCAGCCGGTATGGGGGGATCTTCTCGTCGAGGCGTCCAACGATCTCCCCATCACGTGGAAGAATGACCCACATCGCTTCGTTCCCATACCAGTTCTCCGCCTTCAGCGCCGCTAGGGGCCACGTCCGCGCGCGTGGTGTACGTGAGAACCACCGCGGTCCTCTGACCG
>CAZSRI010000178.1:0-2227 GCA_964609145.1 uncultured Chloroflexota bacterium | reverse complement strand
TTGTTGAAGAGCCGATGATCGAGCTGATATGAGCACCAGATGTAGTCGCCGCCTTGGCCATTCGGCTCGCGGAGCTTGATCTTGAAGTTGACCAGGGCGTCCTGGGTCATGGTCGTCACCTCCCAGGGGAGATACCAGTACGACCAGCCAGCCTGAGTGACCTGCGCCTGTTCGCCGTAGTTCCGCAGCCAACTGCAGGACGGATAAGGGCTGCACACCCAATCCTGCACCCAATAGAGACGCCACCAGGTAACGGCGTTCGACCCGTTGCTGACGCCGACGTTCGCGCCATAGACGCGGTTGACGTTCGTCGCTGGCGAGCCGCCCGTGTAGTTGACATACGCGCAGTAGTACTTCGGTCCCGAGTTGTCGCAGGTACTCGGGTCGTGGCCGCCGCGGCGGGTTGCGTCGCCACGATCATGGAAACGACCAGGGCGACCACGCCCGCGGCCACACTCAGAGATCGCGCCCCCAAGACCTTGCGGATCCTACGGACCATTGCGTCATCCTTCTTTCCATCGTGGTAGGGCGCGTCCACAGTTCACTGGCGGTCATTGGGCAACGACCAGGGGCTGTACAGATGGCCGGATGGTCAGTTAGCGGTCAGCGACACGGAGAGTCAGGTGGTCGGTCGCTCACTTACGCTCGACGACGCGCGCGGCACGCTCGAGCGCGCGCTGCGGCACGTCCGTCACCTCGCTGAAGCGCCCGATCCGGCGCGGGAGGATCCAGCGGATCTTGCCGGCCCGCACCTTCTTATCCCGCCGCAGCAGCGCCCACACCCGCTCGGGGACCTTCGCGCGCGTCGGCAGGCCCGCCCGGCGCAGCAGGTCCTCGAGCTGCGGGCGCAGCGTCGGGGCGGCGAGCCCGAGCTCCTCGGAGAGCGCCGTCGCGAACACCATGCCCACCGACACGGCCTCGCCGTGCGTGGCGCGGTAGCCGCTCGCCGCCTCGTATGCGTGGCCCATCGTGTGGCCGAAGTTCAGCAGCTCGCGTAGCCCGCGCTCGCGCTCGTCCGCCCCGACGACCGCCGCCTTCATCCCGGCGGACATTCCGACCAGGAGCGTCGCCGGCGCGAGGTCGCCCTCGAGCACACGCCCGACCGAGCGCGCCGTCTCGTCGACGCTGCGCCGGTCGGCGAGGAAAGCGGTCTTCACGACCTCGGCGAGCCCCGAGCGGACCTGCCGCTGGGGAAGCGTCGCGAGCACGCTCGGGTCAGTGAACACCGCTGAGGGCGCGTGGAACGCGCCGACGAGATTCTTCCCCGCGGGCAGGTCGATCCCCGTCTTGCCGCCGATGGAGGAATCGACCATCGCGAGGAGCGTCGTGGGCACGTGCGCGACCTGGATCCCGCGCATGTACGTCGCGGCGGCGAACCCGGCGAGGTCGCCGGTCGAGCCGCCCCCCACCGCGACGATGCCGTCGTCGCGCGCGAGCCCGGCGCGCGCGAGGTCCCACCACAGGCGCTCGAGCGCGCGGCCGGACTTCGCCGCCTCGCCGCGCGGGACGCGGATCGCGACGGGCCGCATGCCCGCCGCGCGGAGCGACGACGCGACGGTGAGCGCGTTCCTGCGCAGCGCCAGGGTGTCGCCGATCACGGCGACGGAGCCGCGCCAGCCGAGCTCGGCGAGGTGCGGGCCGACGCGATCGAGGAGCCCGACGCGAATGAGCACCGGATACGGCCGCGACGCCGCGACGTCGATGCGGATGCCGCGCGTCGCGATCACCCAGGCCGCGATCGCCGTCGCGACGCGCACCGGGGTCGATCCGTCGACGTCGAAGGCGCTATCGACCTCGGCGTAGACTGCGCGCCGCTCGCGCAGCACGCGCTCCGCATGCGCGCGCGGGCTCATCCCCTCGGCGCGGAGGTGCTCGCGCTTGTCCATCGTCCGCTCGAGCCCGCGCGCTACCGTCGCGACGCTCGCGCGCAGTCCGACGATCAGTCCGAGCGCCCGCATGCGCTCGCGGTTCTCCTGACGGACCGGCGCGCCGCCGCCCGTCGCGACGACCTCCCACGCCGGGGTCGGGCGCAGCCCGCGCAGCGCGTCGCTCTCGAGCGAGCGGAACCGCTCCATGCCGTCGTCGACGATCACGCGCGTGCACGGCTTGCCGGCGCGACGCTCGATCTCGTCGTCGGTGTCGACGAACGAGGCGCCGAGGACGCGCGCGAGCTCGCGGCCGACGACGGTCTTCCCCACGCCGGGCGGGCCGACGAGGAAGAGCCTCA
>CAZSRI010000177.1:0-2249 GCA_964609145.1 uncultured Chloroflexota bacterium | reverse complement strand
TTCGCGTCCGTGCGGGGCGGCGCGTGGGACCGCAACGTGTTCCACGCTGTCCCGACGCTCACGGGCGCGGGGTCGCTCGGCCTCCTAGCGCGGCGCGCGCGCTACGCCGTGCGCGATCCGTTCGGCGGGCGGCCGCGCGGTGTCGGCCGCAAGGGCGCGGAGGGGATCGTCGCGAGCGAGACGAGCGCGCTCGACACGGTCGGCGCCGACTTCGTGCGCGACGTCCTGCCCGGCGAGATCCTGCGCATCGACGACGGCGGGCTCACGCAGGTCGCCGACATGGCCGCGGGGCGCACCGGCTGTGCGTCTTCGAGCACGTGTACCTGGCGTCGGCCTCGAGCGACCTCGGCGGGCGGAGCGTGTACGCGACCCGCGAGCGCATGGGCGAGATCCTCGCGCGGGAGCGCCCCGCGCAGGCCGACGTCGTCATCCCCGTCCCCGACTCGGCGATCCCGGCGGCCGTCGGCTACGCGCGCGCGAGCGGGATCCCGTTCCGCGAGGGGCTCATCAAGAACCGCTATATCGGACGCACGTTCATCCAGCCCTCGCAGGAGCTGCGCGCCCACAGCGTCGCGCTCAAGTACAACGTCCTCCGCGACGTGCTCCATGGGAAGCGTGTCGTCGTCGTCGACGACTCGATCGTGCGCGGGTCGACGAGCGGCCCGATCGTCCAGCTGCTGCGCCGCGCCGGCGCGAGCGAGGTGCACATGCGCATCTGCTCGCCGCCGATCCGCTACCAGTGCTTCTTCGGCGTCGACATGGCGCGGCGGGACGAGCTCATCGCCTCGAAGATGGAGATCGAGGGCATCCGCGAGCACATCGGCGCGGACTCGCTCGGCTACCTGTCGCTCGACGGGATGATCGAGGCGACCGGCGCGACGCGCGCCGACCTCTGCACCGCCTGCTTCACGGGCGACTACCTGGTGCCGGTCCAGCTGGAGCTGACGAAGGAAAGCCTCGAGAAGCAACGGGCGGCGCGCTGACCGGCCCCGCTCGAGGACGGTGAGAAGGAGCCCGGCCAAGCCAAGCCGCCACATGTCGCGGTCGGCGTTGTGACGCCGGAGTGGCACGAGCCTGGGTGGCACCCGCCAGGCCCGATCCAGATCGCCGCTACGGTCGGCTGCCCCAGCCGATCAGATCCCCCGTGGGCGCGTCGAAGATCCAATACCCGTGATCGAAGGTCCGGCTCGAGGATCGAATAGGGCCGCGGCGAGTGGTCACCGCCCCGCCGATGTAGACGACGTATGCCTCCCGCGCAGGATCCGTCTCGGTACCGTCGCCGTGGCGGGTCTCGATCGCGCTCGCGCGGTACGTTGTCAGTTCGGCGCGAGTCGCCGTCGGACTCGCTGCTCCCATCGCGTGCGCCAGACGGAGGGCCTCCTTAACAACGTTGGCCTGATCGACATGGGGGCCACCCTCCACCCAGCAGAAGTCCGTGACCGTTGACGCGACGTTGTTGTAGGACGGCGAGCCGAGCCCGACCTCGATCGCCGGCAGATGCGGTGAAGGTGAGGACCGCCACCACCCACGCTCTGCCGGACAACCTCAAGAGAGGCTTCCCTTGCGAGAAGCCTCTCTCGGGATACTTCGTGAACTCTATTGCCCGCTAATACTCCTGACCCCGGCCAAGAATCGCGTCAGGCTCATTCCGTCGAAGGGCGCCGCCACTGGGTCGTCCCGCAGGAATGGATGGACGTGGCCATCAGGGTCGACGGCGAATCGGCCCTGGAATGCGAACCGCTGATAAAGATTGAGCTGTCCGTTCCAGATCAACGGAAGTGCGACCTTTTCTCCCACTTTCAGCAGGGGATCCTGGCCGAGCTCCAACATCACGTCGCGGTCGGGGATCTGGGCGGGTGGCTGTGGCTGGACGCCGGCGCCAGCGGCGGACGGAAGAGGCGCTTGCGGTAGGCGGGAGTCAGAGATCGCGTGGCTTGGACGGTACAGGCCGCCGTACTGCTCCATCACGACGATGTGTCCCACGCTCATCTTGCCCTTGCCGATGTCGAGGATGCGGAGCTGCACGTTGGTGTAGGGCGTCAGATCAGTTCCGGTGTAGTCCGCTACCGTTCGCCCGGAAGTAGTACCGATGACTTCCGCAACGACGAAGATGTCGGCCTTTTGAACGATCGCCGCGAACGACGGAAAGCGGACCCAGAACGCTTCAGCGGAGATCCCGGGCTCGTCTCGAGAGGCCACCGCATCAAGACCTAGCGTGACGTCTGTGCCTTCAGGGGTCCGCGCCGTCG
>CAZSRI010000176.1:0-2305 GCA_964609145.1 uncultured Chloroflexota bacterium | reverse complement strand
TGTGAGCCCGCCGGGATTCGAACCCGGAACCAAGGGATTAAAAGTCCCCTGCGCTGCCGTTGCGCCACGGGCCCCACGCACAAGTGTGATCCACCGTGATATGCGGATCGTATGGCGACCGATGCTTGCTCACCCGATCCTCATGCAGCTCGTTCCGCCGCGCCACATGCTTCTCGCGTGACGCTCCTGCGGTCCGTCGCGCTCAGCCTCTTCGCCTCCGTCCTCGCCGCCTGCGGCGCGGCGGCGGGAACGTCGTCATCGCCGACCCCGACCTCGACATCCTCGGCACCGGCGAGCGCTTCCGCCACAGCGACCCCGACTGCGCCAAGCGCGAAGGCCGCCGGCGGGATCACGTTCACGGTCTCGAGCGGCTCGAAGGCCGTCGTCCGCGTAACGGAGCAGCTCGCCGACCGGCAGTCGCTCAGCGACGCGGTCCTGACCAGCGAGAAGGTGACCGGCTCGTTCACGCTGCTGGCGGACGGCACGTTCTCGTCCGACTCGAAGATCGCCGTCGACCTCAACGCGCTCGCGAGCGACCAGTCGAACCGCGACCGCTTCATCAAGCAGAACACGCTGCAGACGTCGCGCTTCCCGACCGCGACGTTCGTGCCGGTGAAGGCGACGGGCCTCGCGCTGCCGCTCCCCGCGACGGGCGAGCTCTCGTTCACGCTCGCGGGCAAGCTGACCGTCCACGGCGTCACGAAGGACGCGGCGTTCGACGTGAAGGCGACGCGCAGCGCCACCGGTCTCACGGCAACGGCGAACGCGATGCCGGCGCTGACGTTCGGCGACTTCGGGATGGAGCAGCCGCGCGTGTTCGTCGTGGTCTCGATCAAGGACGAGATCCGCCTCGAGGTGGACCTCGTCGCGACGCAGCCCTAGCGGTCTACATCCGCTCCGTGCCGTCGCCCGCCGGAGCCGCAAGGACGATCGGCCCGCGCTCCGCCTCCGACGCGAAGAGGTAGCGGTACGACGCGCCGGCGATCGCCGCGCCGAGGAACGGACCGACGAAGTAGACCCACCAGTCCTTGAAGAAGCCCGCCGCGACGGCGGGGCCGAGCCAGCGCGCGGGGTTCATCGCGGCGCCGGTGAGCGGACCGCCGACGAGGATGTCGGCCGCGACCGTGAGGCCGATCCCGAAGCCCGCGATCCGCGGCGCCTTCGGCGACACGGCGGTGCCGAACACGGCCCAGAGCAGGAACGCCGTGAGGACCGCCTCGACGAGCACGGCGACGACCGGCCCCACGCCCGTGCCCAGCGCGGGCGTGCCGAGATGCGTCGCGTCCATCGCGGCGGGCACGGCGTCGAACGCGATCCGCAGGAAGACGCCGGCGGCGAGCGCACCGACCGCCTGCGCGGCCCAGTACGTGAGCACGCGCTCGCGCGGATGCTTCCCCGCGACGGCGAGCCCGAGCGTGACCGCGGGGTTGAAGTGCCCACCTGAGATCGCGCCGAACGACGAGATCGCGACGGCGAGCGCGAGGCCGTGCGCGAGCGCCACCCCGACGAGCCCGATCGGGGCGAGCCTGTCGGCGACGACCGCGCCGGCGCCGACGGCGAAGAACCAGAACGTGC
The DNA here is from genome assembly GCA_964609145.1 of uncultured Chloroflexota bacterium. Lineage (GTDB taxonomy): Bacteria > Chloroflexota > Limnocylindria > P2-11E > P2-11E > JACPOT01. The sequence continues at coordinate 730 of CAZSRI010000176.1, read as the reverse complement.
CGACCGCCTCGGCGAAGAGCGCGCGGCTGTGCTCGGTGAGCCTGATCGTCACTTCGGTAGTACGCGCCACGAGCGGATGCTAGCCTCGGCCGGCGATGGCCGACTTCCGCCCCACGGAGCGCGCGAAGGCGCGCATCCTGAGCATCCATCCCGCTCCGGCCGGCACCACGCTCGACGACGCGAACGCCGAATGGATCGAGATCGGTGTCGAGCTCGACGGCGACCTCGCGAACTGGCGCGTCGCGCACCTGCGCGCCCTGTGGCGCGAGGACGTCTCGAAGCCGGTCGAGTGGGAGTGGGTGTACACCTTCGGATCCCCGCACTTCGCCCGCACCGGCGAGATCTACCGCCTCCACTCGGGGTCGCAGGTCCGCGCCGCGCTCCACCCCGTCTCCGACGACCTCATCCCGGGCCGCAAGCACGTCTACTCGGTCGGACCGGTGGGGGCGTCGCGGCTGCTCTGGGCGAAGGGCGACTACGCGCGGCTCGTCGACGCGTTCGGCACGGTGATCGACGAGATCATCGTCTGGCCGCAAGAGACGAAGGCCGAGGCCGCTACAGCTTCCCCGCGAGGATCGGCGACGACGTCGGCGCAATGACGCCGCTCGCGACCTCCACGGTCACCGCCGCGCCATCGCCCGCGGCCGGGACCGCGCCCAGACGCAGCACGACGACGCCCGCGCCAGGAGGGGCGACGCCGGCCGCGATCGGCGCCCCGCCACGGCTCACC
>CAZSRI010000175.1:0-2321 GCA_964609145.1 uncultured Chloroflexota bacterium | reverse complement strand
GTCCGACCCTTCGGTCGGGCAGAGCCCTCCCTCGGGCTCGGGTGCTCGACCTCGTCCAAGGCCTCGGTCTGCGCGCCCGAGGGACGACCTTAGTCGGCGCGCTCCGCGCGCCACGACGTGGCGATGAGCGTCGGCGCCGCCGCGCTGAGCACGAGGAGCGCCGCCGTGACGAGAAGCGCCTCGGCGAGCCATGGGAGCGTCGGACCGTACCCGTACACCCAGTTCGCCAGCAGCGGACCGAGAACGCGCGAGATGGACTGCATCGCCTGGCTCGCGCCCTGGACGCGGCCCTGCATGGCCGGCCCGGCCGCCGCCGAAATGAGGCCGTTGTTCGACGGCTCGAAGAGCCCGTCACCGAGGATGAAGAGGATCGCGCCGAGATAGAGGAGCGGCGTCGAGACGACGACGGCCGTGGTCGCCGCGAGGACGAGGCCGACCGCGCCCGTGCCGAGGCCGAGGATGGCGACGCGGTCCGCGCCGAGGCGGGGTACCAGCTTGCGGACGAGATAGCCCTGCGTGAATGCGGCGAAGAAGCCCGCGACGAAGAGCAGGATCCCGATGTCCGACGGCGACCAGCGGAAGACGTCCTTGAGGTACACCCCGGCGTTCCCGTTCATGCCGTTGAACGCGACGAAGAAGAGGGACCCGGCCGCGAAGAGCGTGCTCATCGACGGGACGCGGAGCACGAGGCGGAACTGCGCGAAGGGGTCGAGCTCACGGAGCCCAACGCGCTCGACGCGGTGCGCCACGTCGAGGCTCTCTGGCACGAGCAGCCAGCCCCAGACGAGGTTGACGAACGTGATCGCCGCGGCGAGGAAGAGCGGTGCCGCGATCGAGATCTGCGCCGCGATCCCGCCGAGCGGCGGGCCGAACATGAAGCCCAGCCCCGCGACCGCGCCGAGCAGACCGTAGTACCTCGGCCGGTCCTCGGGCTCCGTCACATCCGCGACGTAGGCGAAGGCCGTGCTCACGTTACCGCCGGTGAGGCCGTCGATGACGCGACCGAGGAACAGGATCCACAGCGCGCCCCCGAGACCCAGGAGCAGGTAGCCGACGATCGACCCCGCGAGGCTCACGAGGAGCACGGGCCGCCTTCCGTAGCGATCGCTGAGCGCACCGAGCGCGGGCGCCGCGACGAACGAGCACAGCGCGTACGACGCCAGCAGCCATCCGACGACGAGCGCGATGCGGCCCGTGCCGCTCACGTACTCCTCGGCGAGGAAGGGGAGGACGGGGATGAGCAGGCTGAACCCCGCGAAGCTCAGGAAGACCGTCGCGGCGATGAAGACGAGCTGCGCGCGCGCGGGCTGCCGTCTCACGTCGCGCTCGCCACGAGCGCGTCCGCGACCACCCGATGCACGACGGCACGGAACGCGCCCCAGTCGGCCCAGTCGCCGTCGATGTCGCTCGACAGCTCCGAGGCGATGGCGTCGAGGCGGTCGGCGACCGTGCTCAGCTCGCTCGCATCGACCTCGCGGAACGCGGAGATCCGCTCGTGCGGGTCGAGGGTGCCAAGGGTGCCGCCGGTCTCGTCGAGGAGGAACGCGAAGGTGTGGAAGACGACGTCGCCGCTCCCGCTGCCCTCGTAGTCGAGCCACGCGAGGAACCGCCGGACGGCGACGTCGAGTCCGGTCTCCTCGTGCGTCTCGCGCAGGAGCGCGTCGAGCACGCGCTCGCCGTGGGCGATCCCTCCGGTCGGGAGGCGGAACGCACCGACGGGGTAGAACGCCTTCGTCGTCAGGAGGACCCTCCCGCTCGGGCGGCGCACGACCATGCAGACCTCGCCGAAGCGGTCGCGGCGCCTGATCGGATCGAGGAACGCGTCGCGGATACGGACACGCACGAGGCGCGGCGCGCCGTACTGTTCGGCGAGCACGGCGAGCTCGCGCTTCGTCTCGACGGTCAGCCGATCGGTACGGGCGTCGGGCACCGGGCGCGATCGTACGTCCGCAGCAGGTCGTCCAGCGCTTCGCGCCTTCTTCACGAGCGCCCTGGGCGTCTTCGCGCCGCGAACTGAGCGACGACGCCGATCCGCCGGGCGCCAAGCCGCCTACACTAGGGAGAACAGAGGCGCTCGAGGGGCCATCCACCCCAAGCCTCCGCAAGAACGGCGAGAGCCCAGTAGACGCGGACGGAGGACGTCGCTCCGTTATCACGAGGACGGGCGTTGGAACACGACGCTGACGAGGAGGGGGCGGCGCATGCCGCCAACTCGGGTGGTACCGCGGTGAGAGCCGTCCCGGGAGCGGGACGGCTTTTGTATTTGCCGGGAGCGGGACGGCTTTTGTATTTGGAGGAGCGAGCGTGGCGGTGGAGGAGAA
>CAZSRI010000174.1:0-2336 GCA_964609145.1 uncultured Chloroflexota bacterium | reverse complement strand
GCCGCTCCTCCCGGCTCGCATGGTCAACGAATACGTCTACTGCCCGCGGCTCGCGTACCTCATGTGGACGCAGCGCGAGTGGGCGGAGACCGCGGACACGGTCGAAGGCAAGGACGTCCATCGCCGTGTCGACCGTCTCTCGCGGCCGCTCCCGGCGCCATCGGAGGTGCCCGAGCTCGACCGCGCGGTCGTCAGCCGTTCGGTAACGCTTTCATCCGAGGTGCTCGGCGTCATCGCGAAGATCGATATCGCCGAGGCCGAGAACGGGGCGGTCACGCCCATCGACTACAAGCGCGGGAAGCGACCGCACGTCGACGCTGGCGCGTACGAGCCGGAGCGGGTGCAGGTGTGCATCCAGGCCATGCTGCTCGAGGAGCACGGCTATCGCGTCGATGAGGGGGCGATCTACTTCGCCGACAGCCGCGAGCGCGTGAGGGTGATCCTAGATGCGGCTCTTCGCCAGAAGGCGCGGGACGCGATGGCAGCGCTGCGCCAGGTCGTCTCCGATGGAACGATCCCGCCGCCGCTCGAGGACAGCCCGAAGTGCCCACGCTGCGCCCTCGTGACAGTCTGCCTACCCGACGAGCTCAACCTCCTGCGCGGGTCTTCGATCACTCCCCGCGCCATCGCCGTCCCGGCCGATACGGCGCTGCCGCTCGTCGTCCAATCGCAGCACGCCCGCGTGGCGAAGGACGGCGAGACGCTGCGGATCATCGACGAAGAGCAGGGCGAGACCGCCGCGCGTCTCATCGACGTGTCGGACGTCGCGGTGTTCGGCAACGTCTCGATCACGACGCCGGCGCTCACTGCCCTCATGGAGCGGGAGATCCCGGTGACGTTCCACAGCCACGGCGGCTGGTTCCGGGGCATGACGCAGGGCGTTGGCCACCGCAACGTCGAGGTGCGGACCGCGCAGTACAAGGCGAGCTTCGACCCGGACTTCTGCCGCCGTTTCGCGCGTGACCTGGTGGCCGCCAAGATCGTGAACATGCGGACGATCCTCCGGCGCAACTGGCGGGCGCCGGACGGCCGCGAGAAGGTCCTCGCAGGGCTATCCGTCGTGCGACGGCTGACGGCGCGCGCGAAGGATCCCCAAGAGCTCCTCGGCCTCGAGGGTGATGCGACGGCACGCTACTTCCGCGCCTTCGCCGGACTCATCGAGCCGCCGCGACCCGCGGACCGATCGAACCTCGGTGGCTTCCGGTTCGAGGCGCGGAACCGCCGGCCGCCGACCGATCCCGTGAACGCGGTGCTCTCGTTCGGCTACGCCATGCTCGCTCGGCACATCACGATCGCGCTCGCCTCCGTCGGTCTCGACCCCTACCGGGGCTTCTACCACGCCCCGCGCTACGGACGCCCGGCCCTCGCGCTGGACCTCATGGAGCCGTTCCGGCCCGTAGTGGTCGACTCCGTCGTGCTGTCAGCGCTCAACACGGGCGAGCTCACGCGCACGGACTTCGTTCGCACTGGGGCCGGGACCGCGTTGACGCCGTGGGGGAGGCGGAAGTTCGTCGAGGCGTTCGAGCGCCGGCTGTCGCAGGAGACCACGCACCCGATCTTCGGCTATCACGTGAGCATGCGGCGGATGCTGATCGTGCAGGCTCGCCTCCTGACCCGCTTCCTGCTGGGCGAGCTGCCCGCATATCCGCAGTACCTACCGCGCTGATCCTCGTGAACGACGAGCGGCTGTACATCGTTGCGTACGACATCTCCGACGACCATCGATGGCGGCTCGTCTACAAGACGATGCAGGGGTATGGCGCGTGGATCCAGCTCTCGGTGTTCCAGTGCCGTCTGTCGCGCAGGCACCGGGCGGAGCTGGAGGCCCGGCTTCGGGGGCTGATCGCCGAGGGCGAGGACCACGTGCTTCTCATCGACGTCGGGCCGGCGGATCGGACGTCGCTCGACATCGTGAGCATCGGGAAGGGCTTCTCGAGGATCGAGCGTCGCGCTTCGGTGATCTAAACGAGGCGTTGCCTCGGCGCGGATTGGTGCGTACGATCCGCGCAGGTTGGCTCGAACCTTTACATGCGGAATAGCCAGCGAGTGAAACGGTCGCCGGTCGTGTTCGAGCGGTTTCGTGGCGACCGGGTCGGTGAGACCGCTCGACGCAGCGGTCGCGAGGCTTTTCGGTCTTGTGATCCGGACCGATGCCGATGACACGCGCGATCCGCGCGTTCGTTCTAGAGCCGCTCGAATTCATGGATCCGCGGCCCTGCGTGCCGCGGGCGCGCGAGGTAGGCTGTCACTCCGCGGCGATCGCCGCGGCCGCATTGAAGCGCCTTGACGAGCTCGCGCTGCCAGGCGAATGGCTCGACCTGGTGAAGCTCTTGGAA
>CAZSRI010000173.1:0-2424 GCA_964609145.1 uncultured Chloroflexota bacterium | reverse complement strand
TGGACGCACTGCGCGTGCCACCCGGCGACGCCGACGTCACGAAGCTCTCGGGCGGCGAGCGCCGCCGTGTCGCGCTCTGCCGGCTGCTGCTCTCGCACCCCGACCTGCTGCTGCTCGACGAGCCGACCAACCACCTCGACGCCGAGTCGGTCGAGTGGCTCGAGCGCTTCCTCGCGACGTACGCGGGCACCGTCGTCGCGGTGACGCACGACCGCTACTTCCTCGACAACGTCGCCGGATGGATCCTCGAGCTCGACCAGGGCTACGGCATCCCGTGGGAGGGGAACTACTCGTCGTGGCTCGACCAGAAGCGAAGGCGTCTCGCCGAGGAGGAGAAGAAGGAGAGCGCGCGGCAGCGCACGCTCGCTCGCGAGCTCGAGTGGGTGCGCATGGCGCCGCGCGCGCGGCAGGCGAAGAGCAAGGCGCGCCTCGCCTCGTACGAACAGCTGCTGGCGGAGCGTCCCGAGGAGCGCGAGCGCGACCTCGAGATCTGGATCCCGCCCGGCCCGCGCCTGGGCGACCTCGTCATCGAGGCGAGGGGTCTGCGCAAAGCGTACGGCGACAAGCTCCTCTTCGACGATCTCACGTTCACGCTGCCGCGTGCCGGGATCGTGGGGATCATCGGTCCGAACGGGGCGGGGAAGACGACGCTCTTCCGGATCCTCGCACGCGAGGAGACCGCCGACGGCGGCGCGCTCCGCGTCGGCGACGCGGTGAAGCTCGCGTACGTGCCCCAGTCGCGTGCCCTCGCCGCCGAGCGGGCGGTGTGGGAGGAGATCGGCGGCGGCGAGGAGACGATCGACGTCGGCGGGCGCACGCGGCCGGTCCGCGCGTACGCCGCCGCGTTCGGCTTCCGGGGCGCGGATCAGCAGAAGCGCGTGGGCGACCTCTCGGGCGGCGAGCGGAACCGCCTCCACCTCGCGAAGGTGCTGCGCGCCGGCGGCAACGTCATCCTCCTCGACGAGCCGACGAACGACCTCGACGTCGACACGCTGCGCGCGCTCGAGGACGCGCTCATCGACTTCGCGGGCTGCGTCCTCGTCACGAGCCACGACCGCTGGTCCATCGACCGCATCGCGACGCACATCCTCGCCTTCGAAGGCGACAGCGTCGTGCGCTGGTACGAGGGCAACTACACCGAGTACGAGGCGTGGAAGCGAAGGGAGCTCGGCGAGGAGGCCGCGCGGCCGCACCGCATCCGCTACCGCCCGCTCATGCGCGCGTGACCCGCTAGCGGAGGCTCGCTCCGAACACGGCCGTCGCGGGTCCGTACGCGAGCCACGGGATGAGCCAGAGGACGCCCATCGAGAGGACCTGGATCGCCATGAACGGGTACATGCCCCGGAAGATCTCGTTCAGCGTGATGCCCTTCCCGACGACGCCCTTGAGGTAGTAGGCCGACATCGCGACCGGCGGGGAGAGGAAGGACGTCTGCTGGTTCAGCGCGGCCATGATCCCGAAGAAGAACGGGTCGGTCGCGATGCTGTCGGGGTACTGCTGGTGGTACGTGTTGAGGAGCGGCAGGAACAGCGGTAGGAAGATGATCGTGATCTCGGTCCACTCGAGCGGCCAGCCGAGGACGAAGATGACGATCTGGATCGTCCAGAAGAAGAGCTCCGGCGGCAGATTGAACCCGAGGATGAAGTCGCCCACGATCTTCGCGCCGCCGAGGCGCGCGAACACCGCGGCGAAGATGCTCGAGCCGACGAGGAGCCAGCCGACCATCGACGCCGTGCGCACGGTGAGGAAGACGGACTCCCTGACCATCGCGAACGACAGCCGGCGGTGCGCCGCGGCGAGGAGGATGCCGCCGAGCGCGCCGAGCGCCGCACCTTCGGACGGCGTCGCGAAGCCGAAGAAGATGGCTCCGAGGACGAAGAGGATGAGCGAGACGATCGGGACGAACCCTCGGAGGACGAGGAGCAGGACCTCGTTCCCGGTCATGCGCTCGCGCATCTCCGCCGGGATCGCCGGCGCGTCCTGCGGGCGGATCCGCGACCAGATGATGATGTATCCGAAGTAGAGCGCGGAGAGCATGAAACCGGGCAGGAAGGCGCCGGCGTACAGGCGTGGCACCGAGACGCCGGCGACGAACCCGTACAGGATGAGGAGGACGCTCGGCGGGATGAGGATCCCGAGCGTACCCGACGCCGTCACGGCGCCCGACGCGAAGCGCTTGTTGTAGCCGGCTCGGATCATCGCCGGGAAGGCGAGGAGGCCCAGGAGCGTGACCGAGGCGCCGACGATGCCCGTCGCCGTCGCGAAGATCGTCCCGGTCGCGAGCGTCGCGACGGCGAGCGAGCCCGGGAGCCAGCCGAACATGACGTTCACGGCGTGGAAGAGCTCGTCGAGGATCCCGGCGCGCTCGATGAGGTAGCCCATGAAGAGGAACAGCGGGATCGCGACGAGGACGTCGTTCTGCAT
>CAZSRI010000172.1:0-2428 GCA_964609145.1 uncultured Chloroflexota bacterium | reverse complement strand
ACGAGGTCGAGCACCCGAGCCCGAGGGAGGGCTCTGCCCGACCGAAGGGTCGGACTAGGGGCGGCCGACGAGGCCGCGGTACGCCGCGTCGTACAGGTACAGCGCGATCGGCATGAGGACGACCGCCGCGACGACGATGCGCACGACGATCGGATGCGGGCGGCGCAGGCGCGTGTACGTGACAACGAGCGCGATCGATACCGCCGCGAGCGTCGGCGCCTGAACGATCCAGTGGAGCGGGTCGGCGCGATCGACGACGAGCGCGTACACGATCGAGGCGGTGAGCGCGCCCGAGGCGAGCCCGATCACCGCGTAGACGCCGGCGTTTCGCGCGGGGTCACGCATCGAGAGGAGCAGTCCGAGCCCGAACGCCACGAGCAGCGCCCCGAGCATGCGCTCGTACGCGATGTTGTACGGGCGGTAGAAGAAGGCGTCGGGGAGGAAGAGCGACAGCACGACCGGAGCGAAGAAGAGGACCGCGCACACGACGCTGACGACGCGCGCGCCGCGGAGGGTCGCGCTGTCGAGGTGGTCCGCCGCGTGCATCGGACCGACGGTATCAGCCGTACGCTTGTGAGGCCGTGATCCGTACGCCGCCCCGCGCGCTCCCGCGTGGTCCGCTCGGACCCGCCCCGGGACTCTCAGCGCTCCTGAGCGGCGTCCTGCCCGGGCTCGGGCAGATGTACCAGCGGCTGTGGGGCCGTGGCGCGCTGATGCTCGCCGCCCCGATCGCGGCGCTCGCCGTCCTGCTCGCCGTGCTGCTGCTCGTGCCGGCGGCCGCGGTCCTCGCCGTCGATCGCGCGGGCCTCCTCGTGCTCGTCGTCCTCGGCGGCCTCTTCGCGTACCACGTCGCGGTCGTCGCCGACGCGTTCGCCGCGACGAGCGGACGGCGCGCTGGCGACGTCGCGATCCTCCTCGCGGTCCTCGTCGCGCTCTCGCTCGCGTATCTCGCCGCATACCGGGAGACCCGCTCCCTCGCGGTCGTCGTCGCGGGCGTCTTCGATCGCGCCGGCGATCGCGTCATCGGGCCGGGCATCGCGTCCGGCGGGACGAGCGCGCCGACGTGGTCCGGCACGGACCGCCTCAACGTGGCGGTCCTCGGTCTTGACACACGCGACGGCGGGGACACGTTCAACACCGACACGATCGTCGTGATGAGCGTCGACCCCGTCACGAAGACGGCGGCGATGCTCTCGGTCCCGCGCGACACGCTCGTCGACATCCCCGGCGTCGGACGGAACAAGGTGAACGCCGCGTACCAGATCGGCGGCGAGCGCGGCGGTGAGGTGGCGCGATCGACGCTCGAACGCCTCCTCGGGATCCCGATCCACGCCTACGCCGTCATCGACTTCGTCGCGTTCCGCCAGACGATCGACTCGGTCGGCGGCGTCATCATCGACGTGCGCCGTCCCCTCCGCGACGAGGCGTACCCGACCGCCGACGGCGGCGTGGAGCGGATCGCGTTCCGCGCCGGGCCGCAGCGCATGGACGGCGAGACCGCGCTCGAGTTCTCGCGCTCACGCCACGAGAGCAACGACTTCGGCCGCGCGGCGCGCCAGCAGCAGGTGATCTTCGCCGTGCGCGAGCGCATCTCCCAGCTCGGCGTGTTCCGACTGCCCTCGATCGTGGAGCGCGTCGGACCCCTCGTACGCACGAGCTTCGATCCCGCGAACGTGCTGCCCCTCGCGCGCCTCGCGCTGTCCGTGAACACGCGCGACATCAAGAGCGGCGTGCTCCTGCCGTGCGGGGCGGATCTGCCGCACTGCGAGCTCGCGGAGATCAACGAGCCGAGCGGGTACTACCTGGTGCCGGACCAGACGAAGGTGCGCGCGTACGTGACGGAGATGCTCGGGGGCGCCGCCTCAGCGCGCTAGCGCTCGTATACGGGCGTGAGCCAATCGCGGTAGCGGTCGTCGTCGCCGTGCACCGCGCGGAAGTACACCTCGCTGATCCGCTTCGTGACCGGACCGATGCGGCCGTCGCCCACCGGCCGGTGGTCGACCGACGTGACCGGCGACACCTGGGCGCCGGTCCCGCAGAGGAAGAGCTCGTCGCAGATGTAGAGCTCGGTCCGGTCGATCTGGCGGACGACGACCGGGATGCCCGCATCGCGCGCGATCCGCATCAGGCTCTCGCGCACGATGCCCTCGAGGATGTTGTCCGTGGGCGGCGGCGTCACGAGCGCGCCGCCGCGGACCATGAAGAGGTTCTCCGCGCTGCCCTCGGAGACGTGCCCGTCCTGCGTGAGGACGATCGCCTCATCGAAGCCGGCCTCCATCGCCTCCGTCTTCGCCAGAGCCGCGTTCACGTACGACCCGGTGATCTTGCTCCGCGCGGGGATCGCGTTGTCGTCGGTCCGCCGCCAGGAGGACACGCCGCACGAGATGCCGTGCTCGATGTCGATGTACGTGCCGAACGGCACGGCGAA
>CAZSRI010000171.1:0-2433 GCA_964609145.1 uncultured Chloroflexota bacterium | reverse complement strand
GCTCGAGCGCGGCGTCGCGCTCGATGTACTTGCGGAACTCGTCGAGCGTCGTCGCGCCGATGCACTGCAGCTCGCCGCGCGCGAGCGACGGCTTGAGGATGTTCGCGGCGTCGACGGCGCCCTCGGCCGCGCCCGCCCCGACGAGCGTGTGCAGCTCGTCGATGAACAGGATGACGTCGTGCGCGTGGCGCAGCTCCTCGATGATCTTCTTCAACCGCTCCTCGAACTCGCCGCGGTACTTCGTGCCGGCGACGAGCGACCCGATGTCGAGCGTGAGGACGCGCTTGCCCTGGAGCGTCTCCGGAACGTCGCCCTTCACGATCCGGTGCGCCAGTCCCTCGGCGATCGCCGTCTTGCCCACGCCGGGCTCACCGATGAGCGCGGGGTTGTTCTTCGTGCGGCGGCTGAGGATCTGGATGACGCGCTCGATCTCCTTCTCGCGGCCGATGACCGGGTCGAGCTGCTGTGCCTTCGCCATCGCGGTGAGGTTCACGCCGAGCTGGTCCAGCGTGGGGGTCTTCGACCCGGAGGACTTCCCCGCCGACGCCGTCTCCGCCGCGGCCGGGTGCTGCTGGCCGAGCGTCGCGATGACCTGGTGACGGACCTTCTCGAGCGAGACGCCGAGGGACTCGAGGACGCCCGACGCGATGCCCTCGCCCTCGCGCACGAGGCCGAGGAGCAGGTGCTCCGTGCCGACGTGGCTGTGCCCGAGCTTGCGGGCCTCGTCGATGGCGAGCTCGATGACCTTCTTCGTGCGCGGCGAGAGCGTGATGTCGCTCGGCGCCGTCGTCGAGTCGCCGCGGCCGATGATGAACTCGACCGCGGTGCGGACCTTCGAGAGCTCGACGCCGAGCGAGTCGAGGACGCGCGCGGCGACGCCCTCGCCCTCGCGCACGAGCCCGAGGAGGAGGTGCTCCGTCCCGATGTAGTTGTGGTTGAAGCGGATCGCCTCGTCCTGCGCCAGCGCGAGCACGCGCTTGGCGCGATCGTTGAATCGGTCGAACGGACCCATCAGCGACACCGATCCACCACAACGCGAAGGAGAGCCATCGTGCTCGTCATCATATCGTGGGGTAGCGGTCGTCAAAGCGCGATCGTTGGGCTGTCACCACGACGTTACCCGCCTGCCTGGCGGATGGAGAGGGACAGGCGGCGGCGCTCGGGATCTATCCCGACGACGCGCACGCGCACGCCGTCGCCGACGTGCACGACGTCGGTCGGATCGGCGACGCGCATCGGCGAGATCTCGCTCACGTGGACCAATCCCTCGAGCCCTTCCGCGATGCGCACGAAGGCGCCGAACGGCATGAGGCGAGTGACGGTCCCGTCGCGATCCTCGCCGATGCGGATCTCGGTGCCGACGAGCGACCAGGGGTCGGGCTCGAGCTGCCGGATCGAGAGCGAGATGCGCCCGCGCTCGCGATCGATCCCGATCACCTTCACGCGGACGCGGTCGCCCACGCGGTGCACCGTGAGCGGGTTCACGCCCTTGTCCCACGTCACTTCAGAGCGGTGGACAAGACCCTCGGCCACCCCCACGTCGACGAAGAGGCCGAAGCCCGTCACCTGTACGACGCTCCCCTCGAGCTCGTCCTCCTCATGGAGCTCGGCGGCCGCCTGCGCCTTGCGTCGGCGCCGGATCTCCTGCGACGCGGCCTTCTCCGAGAGGATGAGGCGGTTCCGCTTCGGGTCCACCTCGATGACCTTCAGGTGCAGGCGCTTGCCCACGAGCGCCTGGAGGGCGGCCGGTACCGCGCTCGGATCCTCCGGCCGGTCGACCGCGCCCACCGACGACAGCTGCGAGAGCGGCACGAAGCCGCGCAAGCCCACGTCCGCCACGACGCCGCCGCGGTTCGCCTCGACGACCGGCGCCTCGGTCACCTCCCCGGTGCGCTCCATCTCCCTGAGACGCAGCCAGCGGCGCTCGCGGCGCGCCTTGCGCATCGAGAGGACCGCCTGACCCTCCGGCCCCTCGGCGCGTTCGACGAATGCCATGATCCGCTTCCCGACCTCGAGCGCGCCGTCGGCCTCACGGAGCGAGAGCACGCCCGCGGAGCGGCCGCCGAGGTCGACGAGGACCTCGTCGCCGTTGATGCGCGACACGGTGCCCTCCACGATCTCGCCCGCGTGGAGGGGGCGCAGCTCGCCGGCGCGCTCCGACTCTGCCAGGAGCTCGGCCATCGTCTGCGGCTCGCCCGTCGTCTCGTCGACGCCGGTCTCGCGCTCGTCGTCGATGCGCATGGAACGGGCGCTTGCTCGCGCAAGGCCCATGCCACCATAAAGAGAACGACCTCCGTGAAGGAGGTCGTTTCATTCCCGGCCCTGACCTATTTTCCCAGGGACCAGCGTCCCAAGTATCTTCGGCGCTGGCGGGCTTAACTGCCGTGTTCGGGATGGGAACGGGTGTGACCCCGCCGCTCCAAGGACCGAGGA
>CAZSRI010000170.1:0-2442 GCA_964609145.1 uncultured Chloroflexota bacterium | reverse complement strand
GATCGACATCGTGCTGGGAGAGGTCGACCGCTGATGCTCGGGATCTTCCGCGGCATGATCCTCACCCTCAAACACGCGATCGTGCCGCGGCCCGTCACGCGCGACTACCCGTACGAGAAGCGCGAGCTCCCCGAGCGCAGCCGCGGCCTCATCGCGCTGCTCCTCGAGCCCGAGACGAACATCTTCAAGTGCGAGTCCTGCCTCATGTGCGAGAAGGCGTGCCCGCCGCGCGCGATCTCGATCTCATACCGATCGCGTCACGGATTCCGCAAGCGGCCGCCGATCGCGCCGCGGGCCTCGTACTACCGCATCCGCATGGTCCAGGCGGCGCCGTACGGTGCGCGCCGCCCGCTGTCGACGGCCGTCACGACCGTTCCCGCCGAGGAGGAGACGTCGCTCGACCTCACGCCGGTGACGCGGGTCCTCGCCGAGACCCCCCGCACGGCGGACCGCCTCCACCGCGTGCTCTACGCGACGCACGAGGCGTACGGATACCTGCCGTGGTCGGCGGCGCAGCGGATCGCGGGCGAGTTCGACAAGACGATGACCGACGTGTACACGACCGCGTCGCTGCTCCCCAACTTCCGCGGCGCGCCCGCCGGACATGGGACGGCCGTCCCGCGCGGCGGGCGGCGCTACAGCGGGAACCTCGGGATCGCGGGCGCGTGGCCGCCCCTGTCGCCCGCGCCGGCGCACGACACGCTGCATGAGGGAGAGGCCCGCTACCCGGAGCTGGCGGGGGTCGGCGAGGGCGGAGCCCCCGCCTCGTCCGATGCCCGCTAGCACGACGTTCCGTCTCCTCGGCGCCGACGGCGCGGGCGCGCTGGATCGCGCGCGCGGGATGTCGGCGGACCAGCTCGTCGCGGTCGTCGACCGCGCGGGGCTGCGGGGTCGCGGCGGGGCGGGCTTCCCGCTCGCCGACAAGCTGAACGCGGTGCGCGCCGCGGCCGCATCGAGCGGGCAGGAGCCGGTCGTCGTCGCGAACGCGTACGACGCCGATCCCGACAGCCCGCTCTCCCGGACGCTCCTCGAGCGCTCGGCCGACCTCGTCCTCGACGGGATCGCGATCGCCGCGCGGATCGTCGGCGCGACGCAGGCGTACCTCTACCTTCGCCCGGACGCGCGCGCCGCGCGCGACGCCGCGGAGGCCGCGCTGTCGCGCCGCGACGGCGTGCTCGCCGGCCTGGCTGTCGAGATCGCGCTCGGCCCCGGCGGGTTCATGGGCGGCGAGGAGAGCGCGATGCTCGGGGTCCTCGAGGGCCGCCGCGCGATGGCGCGCCAGCGGCCGCCGTGGCCGGCCGCGCAGGGCGTGCGGCTTCGCCCGACGCTCGTGGCGTCGGCGGAGACGCTGGCGGCCACTCCGCTCATCGTGCGCGACGGACCGGAGGCGTTCCGCGTGGCCGGCACGGCCGGCTCGCGCGGCACCAAGCTCGTGTCCGTCACGGGCGCCGTCGCGACCGCGGGTGTGTATGAGGTCGCGTTCGGCACGACGCTCGGCGAGATCGTCCAGACCGCGGGCGGCGTGACGACGGCGCTGAAGGGACTGCACGTCGGCGGCCCGACGGGCGGGATCCTGAGCGCCGCGCGCACGAGCCTGCGCCTCGACTACGAGGAGCTCAGGTCCGTCGGCACGCACCTCGGCTCGGCGCAGATCCGCGCGATCGGCGACACGACGTGCGTCGTGAACGAGGCCGCGCGGCTCTTCCGGTACCTCTCGCAGGAGACGTGCGCGATCTGCGTGCCCTGCCGCGTCGGCACGAAGCGCGTCGAGGGCATCCTCGAGGGCATCTACAGCGGGCTCGGGCGCGACGACGACCTGGCGTGGCTGGGCGAGCTCGCCGACCACATGCACGACTTCTCGCTGTGCGGCTTTGGGATCACCGCGGCGTCGATCGTCCGCACGACGGTCGCGGAGTTCCCCGACGACTACCGCATGCACATCGCCGAAGGCCGCTGCCCGACGAACACGTGCACGCCGGCCCGCGCGCGGAGATATGAAACGATGGCCCAGCCATGAGCTTGCTCGAGCGATACACGCAGCCCACCGAGTCGCAGATCCCGACCGTCTCGCACCACGGCGAGATCCCGTCGGGACAGCCGACGTGCACGATCGAGATCGACGGCCAGGAGGTCGCGGCGGTCGTCGGCGAATCGATCCTGCGCGCGGCGCAGCGCGCCGGCTTCAACGTGCCGACGCTTTGCGACGACGAGAAGCTCGCGCCCGCGGCGGCGTGCCGCATGTGTCTCGTCGAGATCGAGGGCTACGACCGCCCGATGCCGTCGTGCCACATGCCGGTCGAGCCGGGCATGAAGGTGAAGGCGACGAGCGACGGCCTCTTCAAGATGCGCCGCCAGAACCTCGAGTACATCCTCAGCGACCACAACGCGTACTGCATGCCGCCCTGCCAGATCGGGTGCCCGACGCACATCGACATCCCCGGC
>CAZSRI010000169.1:0-2479 GCA_964609145.1 uncultured Chloroflexota bacterium | reverse complement strand
CAGCATCGGCGTGACGGGTGGCCCCCTCGTACGAGACCCGGCTCCCCTCGACCTCGCCGCTGCCCGCGGGCTTGTCCTGTTCTTCCACGGTCGCTTTCTCAAAGGAAAGGTTCACGTCGACCGGAAGGATCCTCACTCCGTGCCGCTTCGCATCCCCCGCGATCACGGCGGGGCTGTAGAAGCCCATCGGCTGGTTGTTCAGGAGCGCGGCGTAGAACTCGGCCGGGTAGTAGAGCTTCAGGTGCGCCGTGTGGTAGGCGGTGAGCGCGAACGCGGCCGCGTGGCTCTTGCAGAACCCGAACTCGGCGAACGCGGCGATCTGACCGAAGATCGTGTTCGCCGTCGTCGCGTCGACGCCGCGCGCGAGCGCGCCGCGCACGAACGGGCCGCGCAGCCGCTCCATGTCCTCGGCCGAGCGCGCGCGGCTCATCGCACGGCGCAGCCTGTCGCCCTCGGCCGGCGTGAAGCCCGCGACGACCATCGCGACCTTGAGGATCTGCTCCTGGAAGAGGATGACGCCGAGCGTCTCGCGGAGCGCGGGCTCGAGCGAGGGATGCGCGTACGTCACCGGCTCCTTCCCCTGGCGGCGGCGGATGTACGGGTTCACCGCGTTCCCCTGCAAGGGGCCCGGGCGGATGATCGCGACCTCGACGACGATGTCGGCGAACGTCCGCGGGAGGACGCGCGGCAGCGCCTGCGCCTGCGCGCGGCTCTCGACCTGGAAGAGGCCGATCGTGTCGACCTCGCAGATGAGGTCGTACACCGCGGGGTCGTCGAGCGGGAGCGAGCCGAGCTCGCACCTCACGCCGTGGCGCCGCTCGATGTCGGCGACGGCGTCCTTGACGAGCGAGAGCGTGCGCAGCCCCAGGAGGTCCATCTTCACGAGGCCGAGGTCCTCGACGTCGCGCTTGTCGAACTGGACGACGTTGCGGCCCGGCATCGTCGCGCGCTCGATCGGCACGACGTCGACGAGCGGCGCCGCGGTGATGAGCATCCCGCCGTTGTGGATCGAGAGGTGGCGCGGGAGGTCGGCGATCGCGAGCGTGAGCTCGCGGAAGAGCGGGGACCGTTCGCGCTCGGTCGCGTTCAGATCGCTCGCGATCGACGAGACCGTGTCGGCGAGGGCCTTCGGCTCCTCGAGCCCGACACCGCCGTAATGCGGGTGGTGCCCCGGGTGGTCGTGGAACGTGGCGCGGGGATCCACCGCACGGTGGTCGATGCGCTTCGCCATCCGATCGATCGTCTCGGCCCGGAACCCGAGCGCCTTCGCGACCTCGCGTGACGCGAGCCGCGCGCGGTACGTGACGAGGTTGCACACCATCGCCGCGTAGCGCTCGCCGTACTTCCCGTAGACGTACTGGATGACCTCCTCGCGGTCGTTCGTCGCGATGTCGAGGTCGGTGAGGAACCGCTCGAAGAGGAGGTCGTGCGCGATCGGGTCGACCTTCGTGATGTCGAGGACGTACGCGACGATCGAGTCCGCCGCCGACCCGCGGCCCTGCGCGGGGATCCGCCGCTCCTTGCAGAACCGGACGATGTCCCCGTTGATGAGGAAGAACTCCGCGAGCTTCGCGCGCTCGATGACGTCGAGCTCGTGCGCGAGCTGGCGGCTCACGGCCGGCGTGATGCGCCCGTACTTCTCGTGCGCGCCCTGCTGGCAGAGCTCGTAGAGGTACGAGAACGCGGTGTGGCCCTCGGGCGCGGGGAAGCCCGGGAGCCGCGCGTACCCCGGGGTCCCCGGCAGGCCGGCGGCCTGCTGGGGTGACTGTCCGAGGTCGAGGTCGAGGTCGACGTCGCACGCCCCGGCGACGGCGCGTGCGTTGTCGAACGCCTCGGGGAACCGTCCGAGACGGTCGCGCAGCGCCTGCTCCCCCTTCAGCCAGCGCTCGCCGTTCGGCAGGAGCCGATCGCCCGCATCGTCGATCGTGAGGCCGAGGTCGATGCAGCGCATGACGTCGTGGAGCCGCCGCCCCTCGGGACGCGCGTAACGGACGTCGTTCGTCGCGACGACACCGAGGCCGAGGTCGGCCGCGAGCGCGGCGAGGCGGTCGCAGCGCGCCTGGTCGTCGCGGCCGAGGCCGTCGATGAGCTCGACGTACAGCGGGTCGCCGAAGATCCGCCGCAGCGCGGCGGGCGCGAGCGGTTCCTCGCTCGCGCTGAGCGCGAAGAGGCCGGCCGCAGCGGCCTCGAGCGCCGCGGGCGTCGGCCGCGGCGCCTCCTTCTTCCCCGCGAGCTGCGCCGCCGAGACGATCCGGCAGAGGCTCGTCCAGCCCGTGCGGTCGCGCGCGAGCAGGACGACGGGTCCCACTCCAGGCACGTCGAGCTCCGCGCCGAAGATCGGACGGATGCCGCGTTCCTTCGCCGCGTTCCACAGCCGCACGGCGCCGTAGAGGCCGTTCGTGTCGGTGATCGCGACCGCGTCCATGCCCTGCTCGATGGCCGCCTCGACGATCTCGTCGGGCGTGGACGTGCCGTCGAG
>CAZSRI010000168.1:0-2562 GCA_964609145.1 uncultured Chloroflexota bacterium | reverse complement strand
GTTCACGTACACGTCGTGCTGCCCCGCGCTCACGCCGGCGCGCTTCGCGAGGACCGCGAGGAGGACCAGCAGGCGCTGCAGGTCGACCCCGTTCGCCGTGCGCCGCGGCAGGCCGAAGGAGGTCGGCGCGAGGAGCGCCTGCACTTCGACCAGGAGCGGGCGCGTCCCCTCGATCGTCGGCACGACGACGCTCCCGGCGACGCCCTGCCCGCGCTCCTCGAGGAACACGCCCGACGGGTCGCTGACCTCGGCGAGCCCCGTCTCACCCATCTCGAACACGCCGACCTCGTCGGTCGAGCCGAATCTGTTCTTCGTCGCGCGCAGGATCCGGAAGCTGTGGAAGCGCTCGCCCTCGAGATAGAGGACGGCGTCGACGATGTGCTCGAGGACGCGCGGTCCGGCCACCGCGCCCTCCTTCGTCACGTGGCCGATGAGGAAGATCGGCACGTTCTCGCCCTTCGCGACCTCGAGGAGCCGCGCCGCGCACTCGCGCAGCTGCGACACGCCGCCCGCGGCGGATCCGATCGCGTCGCTGCTCATCGTCTGGATCGAGTCGACGACGACGATGCTCGGACGCGCGGACCGGATCTGCTCGATGACGCTCGCGAGGTCGGTCTCCGCGAGCAGAAGGATCCCCGCGCCGTCGACCGCGAACCGGCGCGCGCGCATCCGCACCTGAGCCGCCGACTCCTCGCCCGACACGTAGAGGACCGCGCCGCGGTCGCGCAGCCGCGCCGATGCCTGCATGAGCAGGCTGCTCTTGCCGATGCCGGGATCGCCGCCCAGCAGGATGAGCGAGCCCGGAACGATGCCCCCGCCGAGGACGCGGTCGAGCTCGCCGATGCCCGTCGCGATGCGCTCCTCGGCGGACGGCGGCACCTGGTCGAGCGGGATCGCGACGCGCGGCGCGCGCGCGGCGCCGTCCCGCCCCTTCGGCGGGGGGACGATGCGCTCCTCGACGTACGTGTTCCAGCCGTCGCACGACGGGCAGCGGCCGATCCACTTCGGCGACTCGGCGCCGCACTGCTGGCAGACGAAGGCGGTGCGCGGCTTGGCTGCGGGCATCTCTCTCAGTATCGGCGGGCGGCTGACGGCGGCGATCGGGGTCCCAGCCTCGAAGGGGCCGGATCACGCGGCGCGCTTCCGAAGCGTACCTAGGTCGCCGAGCCGACGGGCTCCGGCGGAGCCTTCTCCTCGACCTTCGCGATCTCGAGCTTGCCGTCCTTCGCGTCGACGCGGACGGTGTCGCCCGCCTTGAAGACGCCCTGGAGCAGCATCTCGGACAGCTGGTCCTCGATCTGGTCCTGGATCGTGCGCCCGAGCGGGCGCGCGCCGAAGTTGCTGTCGTACCCGACGCTCGCGATCTGGTCCTTCGCCGCGTCGGTGATCTCGATCGTGATCTCTTGCGACGCGAGCGACTTGCGCACGCGCACGAGCTCGAGGTCGACGATCCGGCGGATCTCTTGCTTGTTGAGCGGCTGGAAGACGACGCTGGCGTCGATCCGGTTGAGGAACTCCGGCCGGAAGAAGCGCTTCATCTCCTCCATGACGCGCTCCTTCATGCGCTCGTACGCCGCCTGGACGTCGGCATCGTCGCCCGTCCCGTGCGGGCGGAAGCCGAGCGCCGCCTCGCTCCTCAGCATCTTCTGCGCGAGGTTGCTCGTCATGATGACGATCGTGTTCCGGAAGTCGACGACGCGTCCCTTCGCGTCGGTGAGCCGCCCCTCGTCGAAGATCTGCAGGAGGATGTTGAACACCTCCGGGTGCGCCTTCTCGATCTCGTCGAGCAGGATGACGCAGTACGACTTGCGGCGGACCGTTTCCGTGAGCTGGCCGCCCTCCTCGTAGCCGACGTAGCCCGGCGGAGATCCGACGAGGCGCGACACGTTGTGCCGCTCCATGAAGTCGGACATGTCGATCTTCACGACGTTGTCGGCGCTGCCGAACATGAACTCGGCGAGCTGCTTCGCGAGGTACGTCTTCCCCGTGCCCGTCGGGCCCACGAAGAAGAAGACGCCGATCGGCCGCCGCGGGTCCTTCAGGCCCGCGCGCGCGCGGCGGACCGCGCGGGCGACGGTCTTGATCGCCTCGTTCTGGCCGATGACCTTCTCGTGCAGCGCCTCCTCCATGCGGAGGAGCTTCTGCGTCTCCTCCTCGGCGAGGCGGCGGACCGGGATGCCGGTCCACATCGAGACGACCTCCGCGATGTCCTCGTCGGTCACCTCGGGGCGCTTCTGCGACTGCGCGAGGAGCCAATCGGCCTTCGCCTGCTGCAGCTTGTCCTGCTGCGTGCGCTCCTGCTGCCGCAGGCTCGACGCGCTCTCGTACTGCTGCGCCTCCATCGCCGCTTCCTTCTCGGTCTGGATGCGCTCGAGCTCCTTCTGCGCGTCCTTGACGTCGGCGGGGAGCGTCGAGTAGCGCAGCCGGACGCGGCTCGCGGCCTCGTCCATGAGGTCGATGGCCTTGTCCGGCAGGAAGCGGTCGGTGATGTAGCGCGACGACAGCTCGGCCGCGGCCTTCACCGCCTCGTCGGTGATGGACACCTTGTGGTGGTCCTCGTAC
>CAZSRI010000167.1:0-2606 GCA_964609145.1 uncultured Chloroflexota bacterium | reverse complement strand
GAACACTCAACTCCCTCGGCTCGATCGACTGATCCGTCCGCTCGATGCCGCCGCTCGGCGCTGGTTCGCGGTCGAGGCGCACTACATGTGGGGCGAGCCTGAGCCGATCGCTCCGATCGGATCGAGGCCATGCACGCGCGTTCTTTGGATACAGATCCAGGGATACCTCGTGGGACAACGCCGGGTCGAGGAGGCAAGGAGGTACTTGAGGGCTCTACGTGAGCGCGACCAGCCTCCTCAGAGCCTGGAGCTTCGGTCCGTATTCCTAGGCGAGCTTGGATGGCATCCGGCTTACGGCTCGGCCATGGGTATGTGGCAGCGCGACGGCGCCTTCGACATTCCCTTCGACCGACCGGGCGAACGCTACATGCCCACTAGCGAATTCGATTGCTCCCTGCCGGAAGACGTGAGCGGCTACGTGCCGGGGCCGATGCTGAGGAGTGAACTCTCGCTCGCGATGGGACGTCAATCGTTCGCGTTCGGCGCTCCCGAGCCCGTCGCGATCGACCCCTCATGGCAGGAGGACGGGCCGAGCGTCCTCCTTATCCGAGCCGACGCGCTCGAGACCGCCCTCCGAAGGCGCTCGCGCACACTCGTGTGGATCGTGCGAGGCGAGAAGTATCACGCCTACGGGGACGAGAGCACGCCGACGGACCGGCAGATGTTCGACGGTACCTTCTGGCTCGACGGCGACGGCATCCGCGGCAGGCTAACCCGCCGGATCGAGCGGGGCGGCAGGCGCAGCTGTGGCACCGATGTATGAGAATGGGGCATTGTGGACGTGCGACAGACAACTTTACGGGAGATAGATTTGTGGTAAAGTTCTTGCTCAGGAGGTGCGACGATGCCGACACGGCGCGAAGCCATGGTCGCCCTCGGTCGTCTGGCGACGCTCGTCCCACCGCGAGCGCGCCACGACCTCGAGGTCATCGGCAAACAGATGGGCACGACCCTAACCGAGGCCGAGCGCGCCGCTGCGGGTTACACGACGACCGAGGCGCGCGATCGGCTCGACCTCAGCCTTCCGACGGTCCACGCATGGGTGCGCGCGGGTCTGCTGCCGACGATCAACAAGCCGAGCGAAGAGACGCTCATCGCGCGCAAGGCCGCGGACGAGCTCGCCGCCGCGATCCAGGAGATACGCAAGGGCGGACCACGGAAGCACCTTCTGCGCGACGTGGCCGAATGGCTTGAGACGCACCGGCTCGTCCAGGCCAACCCCGAGCTGCCCGCGCGTGCGCGGCGAGGAGGCGGTCGGCGCGTCCACTGGCGCGAGGCTGTCAGGCGCACTTGGGGCGAGAGGAAGCAGGCCAGCCGCTGATCCGGTAGGTCCACGGTGACCTACCACGTCGACTTCTCCGATGCGACCGATGCCGCGGCTGATCTCGGCCGCGTCGATGTGTATCACCGCCGGGCGATCGAGGATGCGCTGGCGGACTTGGAAGAGCGCGGGCCGTGCATTGGCGAGCGTCTGCGCGGGAGTGGCCTCGATCAGTTCTGCCGCACGCCGGTCCGCATAGTCGCGCGACACCCGTGGCGGATCGTCTATAGGTGGCCGTCGGCGGACCCCGACGACCCTGACCTTATCGAGGTCTTCCTCATCGGCCAGGAGGGGATCGGCCGTGACGACGTGTACCTGCGTCTCGAGGAGATCCTTCGGTCGCAGCAGGTGGATGTCGGGGGCTGGGATGCCTCGATCCCCAAGCGCAGATGCTGTGACGAGGCCTCGCCGCACGCGCCGATCCCGCTGTAGGCAGACAACGGCTCACTACCTCCTTCAGCGTCGCCTGCGGCGGCTCGATAAGGTCTCCCCTCTCAGAGGAAGACGGCCTGAGGAAGACGCACACGGAGACCCGTGGGGCTGCCAAGAACGGGACGCTCACTGAATCGGCCGTCTCCCTGAGTGAGCCAACGAGGAAGACGGACAGGTCCAAGTCGTCGAACCAGGGAGACGGACAAAGGAAGACGGACCGTTCACGACCGCCGGAGGCCGTAGCCCGGACGGGATTCGAACCCGTGACCTTCTCCTTGAAAGGGAAGGCGCGAAGAGAAGCAACCTAGCATCGAAATCATTGACGAATGACGCGCCGGACCGACCAGAACGCGCGTCAGAGAAGCGGCCCACTCGCGGATGAGCCGGCCACCGAGCGTCAGGCACCGCCCCCAACCCGACGCATCCGAGCCTGACTGTGGACATCCGATACCCAAGCCTCGAATGGCTGCCGGAAGGCATTGACGTCCAACCACTCGCGCGTCAGATCCGCGTGGTGCACGAAGTGGTCACCGACGGCGGAATCGAAGATGCCTTCTGCGCTAACTGTCGACTCGCGCACCACAAAGAGGGGAAGCCGCAGAACGAACGCCATGCCGGCCTCGAGATGATTCCAAGAGGTCGGCAACGCGACGTCGCGGAGAGGCACCTCGGACTCCGTTCCGGGTTTCCTGGTCCCACCGGCAATCGTGATCTGCGCAAGGCCAAGGATGACTGCGCCGGAGCATCTCTCCATGACGTCTCGCGCCGTGAAGAGCGGGGCCTTGTTCCCGAAGTCCGTCAATCCAACGGTTCGCGGCTCGAGCCCATTCTCTCTGATGAGGCGCACGAACTC
>CAZSRI010000166.1:0-2614 GCA_964609145.1 uncultured Chloroflexota bacterium | reverse complement strand
TGTCGGCGTTCAGCGAATTGACCCACCCCGGCCGGCCTCGTTCACGGAATTGACCCACCCGATCACGGAATTGACCCACCCGGCGTCGTCCTGAAGTTCGGCCTGCCAGCCTCCTCCGCGAGGAGGTGGAGGGCATGGCCCGCAGGAGGATCACCGTGGAGGACGACGCCGAGATCTTGGTGCACTGGCGAGCGGGCCGAGGCATCCGCCGGATCGCCCGCAGCCTGGGGTACGCGCGCAACACCGTGCGCGAGCGCATCGCCGAGGCCGAGGCCGCGGGGTTCGGCCGCGACGGGCCGCCGCTCAGCGCCGCCGAGTGGCGCGCCGCGCTGGCGACCGCGGCGGCCGAGAGCGACGACGGAGCGGGGCGCTTCCCGGCGCGGACGAGCCTCGCGCCGCTGCACGACGAGATCGCCACGGCGCTGAGGGCCAGCACCATGACCACGGTCTGGCAGCGCCTGCGCGATGCGGGCCGCACGGGCGTGAGCTTCCCGACGTTCCGCCGGTACATCATCGATCACATCCGCTCCGTGGACCCAGCGAGGCTCACGGTGCTCTTGCCCGACCCCGCCTTCGGCGAGGCGATGGAGATCGACTTCGGACGCCTCGGCATGTGGACCGACCCCGTCGGCGCGCGTCGCCGCACGGTCTGGGCCTTCGTCGCGACGCCGCGCGCCAGCGGCCTGCACTTCGTGCGGCCGGTCCTGGTGATGGACCGGCGGACGTGGCTCATCTGCCACCTCGAGACGCTCGCCTTCCTCGGCGGCAGCCCGCGCTTCTGGATCTGCGACAACCTCAAGGGCGGTGTGCTCAAGCCGGACCTGTACGACCCGCGTCTCAACCGCGCGTACCGCGAGCTCGCCGAGCATCACGGCGCGATCGTCGACCCCGCGCGTGCGGCGCACCCCAAGGACAAGCCGCGCGTCGAGCGCGCCGTGCCGTACGTGCGCGACAGCTTCTGGTCGGGACGCAGCTTCACCACCTTCGACGAGATCGTGCGCGAGGCCCTCGTCTGGTCGCGCGACACCGCGCCCCGGCGACGCCACCGCGTGCACGGGATCAGCGTCCGCGATCTCTTCGAGACGCGCGAGCGCCCAGCGCTCCTCCCGCTCCCGGAGCGGCCCTTCGCTCTGGTCGAGTGGCATGACGTCAAGGTCCACCCCGACTGTCACGTGGCCATCGACCGCGCGCTCTTCTCGGTGCCCTGGCAGCACGTCGGCAAGACGCTGCAGGCCAAGGTCTCCACGTCGACCGTCGAGCTCTTCGATGGAGACACGCTCATCAAGACGCACGTCAAAGACGGTCGCCGGCGCATCACCGACGAGGCCGACCTGCCGCCGGACAAGGTCGCCTTCCTCATGCGCACGCCGGCGTGGTGCCGACATCGCGCGGGCGAGGTCGGTCCGTCGACCGCGGCGCTCATCGACGGGCTCCTCGAGCAGGGCGGGTTGACGCGCCTGCGCGAGGTCCAGGCGCTGCTGCGCCTCCTCGACCGGTACGAGGCCACGCGCCTCGAGCGTGCGTGCGCGATCGCGGCGACCGCCGACGGACGCATGCGCACGGTCCGCAACATCCTCGAAGCGGGGCTCGACCGGGCTCAGCTCGAGCTCCTCCCCGCGACGTCGGCCGGCGCGTACCTCCACGGCGCGGAGGCGATCACCGGAGGCGCAACGAGATGAACGTCCTCCAGCTCCAGCCTCGTCTCAAGCGGCTCAAGCTCGGCGGCATGCTCCAGACCATCGAGCTGCGGCTCGACCAGGCGCACCAGGAGAAGCTCGGGCACCTCGAGTTCCTCGAGCTGATGCTCGAGGACGAGATCCAGCGAAGAGCCAACAAGGCCCTCGCGCGGCGCATCCAGCGCGCCCGGTTCGAAGAGACGCAGACCCTTTCCGACTTCGACTTCGCCTTCAACCCCAAGGTCCCGGCGGCGCAGATCCGCGACCTTGCGACGTGCGGCTTCATCGAGCGGAGAGAGTCGGTGCTCCTCGTCGGACCGGTCGGCGTCGGCAAGACGCACATCGCCCAGGCCATCGGCCACGCTGCCTGCATGCAGGGCCGGAGCGTGCTGTTCGACAAGACCGCGCGGGTCCTAGCCGACCTCGGCGCCGGTCACCTCGACGGCACGTGGGAGCGCCGGCTGCGACGTTATCTCGCTCCCGACCTTCTGGTGCTCGACGACTTCGGCCTGCGCGCCTTCAGCGAGCGTCAGGGCGAGGATCTGTACGAGCTCGTCAGCGAGCGCGTGCGGCGCGGCTCGACCATCATCACGTCGAACCGCCCGCCGTCCGAGTGGTACGCGCTCTTCCCCAACCCCGTCCTCGCCGAAGGCGCGCTGGACCGGCTCATCAACGCCTCGCACCACGTCACGCTCGAGGGCAAGAGCTATCGGCCGCGGCAGCGTCCCGACGTCAAAGAGCGCTCGGGAGGGACCTCGAGCGGCGGACCCGCTCAGAACGAGGCGCTACGAAGCCCCAAGACGCCCGCGACGGAGGGGGCGACCATCGCGACACTCGGGAAGGAGAGGAGGAGGAAGACCAACTAAGATCGCTGATCGACGACGCCGGGTGGGTCATATCGGTGACCGGGCCCCGGGTCAATTACGTGAACGCCGACA
>CAZSRI010000165.1:0-2690 GCA_964609145.1 uncultured Chloroflexota bacterium | reverse complement strand
CGCGAGCAGGCGAGCGCTGGGGGCGCGGTGTCCGACATCTCTTGACCCAGCACAGGTACTTGACGAGAGAACATCCGTTCGGTATCGTGCGGGGCGTGACGAAGCAGGACCACCGCCGCGCCGAGCGGATCCTCGAATTCATCCGGGATACGTCGGCCGAGCGCGGCTACCCGCCCAGCGTGCGGGAGATCGCCCAGGCCGTGGGCCTCGCGTCGACATCCGCCGTCCACCACCACCTGACGCGCCTCGAGCGCGAGGGCAAGCTGCAGAAGGCGGCCACGCGCTCGCGCGCGCTCACCGTGCCGGAGGCGATCGGCGTTCGCGCCGTGCGCGCGCCGATCATCGGCGAGATCGCCGCGGGCTCGCCGATCTACGCCTACCCCGACCACAGCGAGACGATCGGCGTCCCCGGCGAGCTCGCCGGCAAGGGCGGCCACAGCACGTTCGTTCTCCGCGTGCGCGGGAAGTCGATGATCGAGGACCACATCGATGACGGCGACTACGTCGTCGTGCAGGAGCAGAACACGGCGCGCGACGGCGACATCGTCGTGGCGCTGCTCGAGGACAGCACGGCCACGCTGAAGCGCTTCTATCGCGAGCGAGACCGCGTGCGGCTGCAGCCGGCGAACGGCGAGATGCAGCCGATCTACGCGCGCGATGTCCAGATCCAGGGGAAGGTGATCGGCGTCATTCGGCGCCTCTCCTAGTCTCGGTCGCATGAGCGATCCGGCCTGGACGGGCCGGCGCGCCATCCTGCACTGCGACCTCGACGCCTTCTACGCGTCAGTCGAGCAACGAGACCATCCCGAGCTGCGCGGGAAGCCCGTCATCGTCGGCGGTCGCGCGCACGAGCGCGGCGTGGTCGCCGCCGCCTCGTATGAAGCGCGCGCGTTCGGGGTGCGGTCGGCGATGCCGCTGCGGACCGCGGCGCAGCTCTGCCCCGATGGGGTCTTCGTGCCCGGCGACCACCATCGCTACGGCGAGGCCTCCGAGCAGGTGATGGCGCTCTTCGCGGAGCGGACGCCGCTCGTGCAGCCGATCTCGCTCGACGAGGCGTTCCTCGACGTGACCGGGACGCACCATCTCTTCGGCGGGCCCGTCGCGATCGCGCGCGCGCTGAAGGCGGACGTGCGCGCCCGGTGCGGTCTCGTCCTCTCCGTCGGCGTCGCCGCGAACAAGCTTTGCGCGAAGATCGCCAGCGACCTGCGCAAGCCCGATGGGCTCGTCGTGGTCGAGCCCGGCAAGGAGGCCGCGTTCCTCGCGCCGCTCCCGCTCTCGCGCCTGTGGGGCGTCGGCCCGAAGACGCGCGAGGTCCTCGAGGCCTGGGGGATGCGAACGATCGGCGACCTCGCCGCCTTCGACGCCGCCGCGCTCGAGGCTCGGTTCGGCACGCACGGCGCGTCGATCGCGGCGCGCGCCCGCGGCATCGACGGGGACTACGTCGTGCCCGAATGGGACGCGAAGTCGATCGGCCACGAGCACACGTTCGATCGGGACACGCTCGACCCCGGCGTTGTGGAGCGGATGCTCCTGCGGCTCGCGGAGGGCGTCGGCAAGCGGCTCCGCGCCGCGGACGTCCGTGCGCGCACGCTCACGCTAAAGTTGCGCGTCGCGCCGTTCGAGACGCGGACGCGACAGCGCACGCTCTCGGAGCCCACGAGCGACGACCTCGCGATCTACCGCGTCGCTCGCGGCCTCCTGCGCGAGGTGCTGCGCGAGGATCGCGAGCACGGCAACGTCAGTCCGGTGCGCCTCGTCGGCGTGCAGGCGTCGTCGCTGGTCGCGGGCGAGCAGCTCGGGCTCTTCGACGCGGCGCGCGCGGCGCGACTGAACGCCGCACTGGACGCGGTCCGAAGACGCTTCGGCGACGACGCGCTCGATCGCGCGGGCGCGCGCGATACCGAGCGCCGGCGCTTCTCCGACCGCCCGCCTGGGTGAAGTGGTGGACGGATCGTGGACGATCCGCAGCGATCGTGTGGACGGTCCTGTGGACGAAGTCGTGGACAAGACGCCTTGTCGCGCGGCGCGCGCGTGGCGATGATGCCGCGGTCGCGAACGGAGGGAAGGGGCGGAGTTTGGCGGACGACGTCGCCGATATGGCGATCGACTTCATCGCGTTCTGCTACGAGCGCAACCGGCGCGAGTGGCCGCGGCTCTACGACGAGATGTGCCACGTCGCGGGGCAGCGGCTCTACCGCGGACTCGGGTACACGGAGCTGCGTGACGCGGGGATCGACCTGACGTTCAGCGGCATGGCGAAGCTCTCACGCGCCTCGAAGGAGGTCACGCGCCAGCTGAGCACCGCTCAGCCACGACGCGAGCTCGCGCCGTCGTACTAGCACGGCGCATCTGAGATCGGCCGCACCGGCAGGGCGGCGAGCGGAAGGAAGCACGCTCGCCGCTCTTTATTTCCCTCGGTCTGGCAGAATGAAACCTGCGCGACGGGCGTCGCGCGCTCAGGTCCCGTGGTGCAGCGGCCTAGCATACGTCCCTGTCAAGGACGAGATCGCCGGTTCGAATCCGGTCGGGACCGCATCGGTGAACTGCGAGCGGGAGTAGCGGAGCGACCTCCGGTTTCGGCCTCACGGACAGGATCTTTCCACCTTCGACCTTGACCCTCTCGAACATCGACCAGAAGAGCTGCTTGCGCCGTTCGGGCGTCGCGGCATCCCACGACGACACGAGGTCCT
>CAZSRI010000164.1:0-2740 GCA_964609145.1 uncultured Chloroflexota bacterium | reverse complement strand
CGAAAAGTGACCCACCTTCGGCGGTCGAAAAGTGACCCACTCAACCCGAGGCTGGTCGGGCTGCCTCAGCAGCGCGCCGGGACGACGCCGAGCGCACGCTGGAGGGCCGTGCTGGTCGGCTCGTCCCAGGCCATGACGAAGTAGCTCGGGCCCACGAGGTACGCGACGTACTGACCGGCGTCATTGCTGGAGGCCCGCAGCCCGTTGACCGAGATCGTGTAGATGGTGCGCCCGGGCGACCCAGGCGAGGCGCAGACGCGAATGTCGTGGATGTTCGGCGCACCGTCGAGGAACAGGATGTCGGCCCCCTCGCGTGGCCCCGTCATCAACACGCGCGCCGGCAGCGGAGCTCCCAGTGCGCTCTCGAAGTGGGACCGCCCAACGACCTGAGCCGAGACACCCACCGTGCCGAGGCTTCGGATGACAGCGGCCTCCTCGGGCAGGACCGGAAGGTCGCTCGGTCTGGTCGGCGGTGCGGATGCGACACGCGCGACGGTGCTGGTCGATGCGGGCGCCGAGGACTTGTCCGCGCCGGACGAGCAGGCCCCCAAGAGGAGCAGCGCGGCGAGCACCGCGGCGGAACGCGTCATTCCGAGAAGATGTACACCGCGCCCCGAGACCCGGTTCCCGGCGTTCCGAGGTCGACCCGTTCCTAGTCGGCTGTCTTGTTGCGCCGTCCTGCGTCGAGGTCCTTGCCGCGCAGGCGATAGCTATCGCCCTTGAGCGACAGGATCTCGGCGTGGTGGATAAGGCGGTCGATCATCGCCGTGGCCACGACGTCGTCGCCGAAGACCTCGCCCCAGGCGCTGAACGGCTTGTTGCTCGTCATGATCAGCGAAGCCCGCTCATAGCGGTTCGAGACCAGGTGGAACATCAGGTTCGCCGCCTGGGGGTCGAAGGGCACGTACCCGACCTCGTCGACGATGACCAGGGGGACCCGGCCGAGCCGCCGCAGCTCGAGCTCGAGACGACCGAGGCGCTGGGCATCGAGAAGCCGCGCCACCCACTCCGTCGCCGTGGCGAAGGCGATGCGGTGGCCCGCCAGGCAGGCCCTGATCCCGAGCGCGATCGCGAGGTGCGTCTTCCCGGTCCCGGGCGGGCCCAGCAGCACGACGTTCTCCTTCCCGAGCAGGAAGTCGAGCTGCGCCAGGTGGAGCACGACCTCCTTCTTCACGCTGCGCTGGAACGTCCAGTCGAACTCCTCGAGCGTCTTGCGCGACGGGAAGCGCGCTGTCTTGATGCGGCTCTCGCCGCCGTGGGCCTCGCGGCTGGAGCGTTCGGTGCCCAGGAGCGCCTCAGCGAACTTCTCGTACGACCACTCCTCGGCGCGAGCGCGGTCCGCGAGCTTGGGGAGGGCCCGCGCCGCGGCCGGCGCCTTCAAGGACCGGAAGAGGTGGCCTAGCTCGGCCGTCGCGCTCACGCCGGAATCACCCGGTCGTATCGCTCGAGCGGACGTCGCTCGACGACGACCTCGCGCCGACGATCCTCGCGCTGTCGCTCGAGGGCGCGCTTGTGCTCGAGCGCGGTCACGGTGACGTATTTGGCGAAGGTCCGCTCATGGCGAGCGACGAGCTCGCCGGTGTCGAGCGCGACGGCGCTGACCTCGGCCTGGCTGACGCGCAGCTCGACGCGGCGGCCGACGAAGGCAGGGTCGAGCGAATAGTCCGAGGTGTCGACGCGTGCGTACGGCTGCGGCGGGACGCGCACGACCGTTCGCCGGTCGAGGTCCGGCAGGGCCGCGGGGAGGGGACGCAGGCCCTCCGCCGAGAGACGGTCGATGGGCCGCGCGCGGATCCCGCGGTGGAAGTGGAGGTTGGCCTTCTCTTCGTACCAGGCGTCGAGCTTCTCCTGGAAGTCGCGCGGCGAGGCGAAGAGGCGGGCGGGCTCGAAGCTCGTGCGCAGGAAGCGATGTCCGCGCTCTTCGATCCCCTTGGCCTGCGGATCCCGCGCGGCCAGGAAGACCCAGCCGAGGGCGAGCGAGCCGCAGAACGCGGCGAACGCTTCGCTGGGACGGCCACCACCGGCGTGGAGCGCGCCCTCGCGGTCCCAGACGATCTTCTGCGGCAGGCCGCCGATGCGCACCAGACAGCGCAAGAGGCCGGCAAGGATGTCCGGGCCTCCTTGCTAAAGATGAGCGCGCCGGCGGCGACGCGCGACCAGCACAGCGTGCAGGTGACGACGTATCCCTTGCGCGTCTGGCCATACCCGACCGGGATCTCGCGCGCCGGCTCCCAGAGGTCGCACTGCGCGAGCTCCCCCGGGACGTACACCGTGCGCTGGAAGGTTCGCGGCGGATCGAAGAGCGGACGGATCTCGCGGACGTGCTCCTTGAGGATCGTCTCGCCGCCGGCGTATCCGAGCGCCTGCAGCAGCTCACGCAGCCGAGTCACTGGCAGACGGGGATCCTCCTTGAGCAGCCGGTTGATCTCGTCGACGAAGGGATCGACCTTGGATGCGACCGCACGTCGCGTGTACCTCGGTGGGTCAGCGCTCCGGATCGCGCGTCTCACCGTCTTGCGACTGATGCCGAAGCGCCTCGTGAGCTCGCGGATGGGGACCTTCTCGATGAAGTGCAGACGCCGCAGCTCGGCCCACTGCTCCACGTTCAGCACACCCTTCCCTCCTGACCACGGTGTGCTCCCCCGTGGTCAGGCTCGGGGAGTACGACGCTCGATGTCCACCTAGGGGTGGGTCACTTTTCGAGCGCCGTCCGAGGGGCAGTATTGGAGCGACGCTCACA
>CAZSRI010000163.1:0-2743 GCA_964609145.1 uncultured Chloroflexota bacterium | reverse complement strand
GCTCGGCGTCCGACGCGGCGCTCCCGGTGCACGCGGCGAGCACGAGCCCGACGATCACGGCGGCGCGCGCGGCGAAGCCCGGCAGCGGCAGGCGCCGCGGCGCGCGCGGCGCGGGCAGCCCGCGCGGATGCGGCATCGCGCGCCGCTCGTCGAGCAGGCCGTCGGCGACGAGCAGGAGGAGCGCGACGAGGAGGAAGGCCTGATAGCGGTCGTCGGGGACGCTCGCGGCGCCGCTCTCGCCGAGCGACGTCGCGTCGAGGCGACGCAGCTCGGTCGCGAGCTCGTTCGCCGTGCCGATCCCCTCGAGGTGCCAGTAGCGCCCGCCGGTCTCGGCCGCGATCGCCCGCAGCGGCGCCTCGGTCATCCGACTGATCACCTGCTGGCCCGCGCCGTTCTTCAGGTACGCGATGAACGTCCCGCGCCGGTCGTACGTCGGGACCGGCCCGCCCGCCGCCGTGCCGACGCCGACGGTGAAGACGCGAACGTTGTCGCCCTTCAGCGCCTCGACGTCGGGCGCCTGCGAGGACGTGTCCTCGCCGTCGGTGACGAGGACGACCGCCCTCGAGCGCGAGCTCTGGCGCGCGTCGGCGGCGAACGCGGCGAGCGCGGCGGCGATGCCCTTCCCGAGCGAGGTGCCACCCGGTGGGCGCAACGCGAGCGTGACCGCGTCGAGCGTCCGGCCGAGCACGGACGGGTCCGACGTCGCCGGGTAGCGCACGATCCCCTCGCCTGCGAAGAGGACGAGCGCGACGCGGCTCTGCCGCAGCTGGTCGCCGAGGCGGCCGATGAGCGCCTTCGCCGCGCGGAGCCGGTCGGGATCGACGTCGCGCACGGCCATGCTCTGCGATACGTCGAGCGCGACGACGACGTCGACGCCGCTCTGCACGACCGTCCGCTCCACGACGTCGACGTACGGCCCCGTGAGCGCGATCACGAGGAAGGTGAGCGCGGCGATCCGCAGCGCGGCCTTCACGCGGCGCCGCCGCGTGCTCACCGAGGCGCGCTCCGCGCCGCCGCCCGCGAACGACGCGAGCGCGCGCCGACGGCGGACGTCGGCCCACAGGGCGAGGCCGGCGAGGATCGCGACGACCGCGAGGAGCGGCAGCGCCTCGGGACGCGTGAGCCCGAGCTGCGTCACGGCGTCCTCCGCAGGACCGTGCTGCCCAGGAGGACCTCGACGACGAGGACGAGGAGGCCTCCGATCAGGAACGGCCCCATGACGTCCTCGTACGCCGCGAGCTCGGTGCGCACGCCGACGCGCGAGCGCTCGAGCGTCGCGATGTCGTCGTAGATCGCGCGGAGGGCGCGCTCGTCGTTCGCGCGGAAGTACTGGCCGCCGGTCGACTCCGAGATGTCGCGCATGAGCGCCTCGTCGACGGGGATCGAGCCGCGCGTCGACTCGGACGCGAGCACGGCGCCGATGACGTAGACGCGGACGCCGAGCGCCTTCGCCGCCTTCGCGGCGTCCGTCGGGCTGATCTGCCCCGCGTTGTTCTCCCCGTCGGTGAGCAGGATCACCGCCTTCGACCGCGCCTGCGACTCGCGCAGGACGTTCAGCCCCGTCGCGAGACCCGTGCCGATCGCGGTCGAGCCTCCGACGAGCGAGCCCGCCTGGACCGGCGCGACGAGCGTCTGCACGGCGTGATGGTCGAGCGTGAGCGGCGAGAGGAGGAGCGCGTCGGTCCCGAAGATGACGAGCCCGACGCGATCCGAGCCAAGCCCACCGACGAAGTCGGTGACGACGCGCTTCGCCGCGTCCATCTTCGCCGTGGTCCGGTCGCCGAAGCCGTTGTCCGACATCGAGCCAGAGACATCGAGCACGATGGCGATGTCGATCCCTTCGGCGGGGATCTCGGAGGCGCGGACGACCTGCGGCCGCGCGAGCGCGGTGACGAGCAGGACGAGCGCGATCGCGCGGAGCACGGCGAGGAAGGGCCGCAGCCGCGTGCGCCACCCCGCGCGCGCTCCCGGGATGAGCGAGATCGCGGAGAAGAGCAGGGCGCCGCCGGATCGCTCGCGCATGACCGCGAGCGCCCCGAGGACCGGCACGAGCACCAGGAGCGCGAGCGCCAGCGGGTCCGCGAAGCGAACGTCGTAGCCGAAGAGCGCGAAGCTCATGCCGTCGCTCCCCCGCTCACGAGCTCGTATTCCTCGGCCACCGCGGCCTTGCGCAGGACCTCCATCACCTCGGTGACGGACCGCCGCGCCTGCGCCGTCGAGACCGGGCGCTCGGTGTAGCGGACGGCCTCCGCGTCTGCGATCGCCGCCGACAGCACCTGCGCGGCTGAGACACCGGCGCCCACGCGTTCGAGCTCGCGCCGGAGCTCTCGGGCGGTCTGTGCGCCGGTCGAGACGCCGTAGCGCGCGATGAGGAAGCGGCGGATCGCGGCCTCGATGAGCTCGTAGTGCTCGCGTGTCCGTCCCTGCTCCGCGAGGCGCAGGCCGGCGACGCGCTCGAGCTCGTCGACGGCGACGCGCGCGCCGGTGCCGGCCGGCGCGGCGACGGGCGCGGGCCGGCGGCGGCGGCGCAGGACCAGGACGACGGCGACGACGGCGAGGACCGCCCCGGCGGCGAACGCGATCACGCGGACGAGCGCGTCGCTCGCGGTCGCGGGGACCGGCAGCGGGGGCTTCAGCGGACGGATGTCGCTCGCGTCCGCACCCGGCGCGACCACGCTGCCGACGTCGACCGCGATCTCGCCCTGCGTCGAGGCTTCGCCCGTCACGCCGCCCGGTCCGCGAT
>CAZSRI010000162.1:0-2796 GCA_964609145.1 uncultured Chloroflexota bacterium | reverse complement strand
GCATGGTCGCCGGCCCGCGTGTGCCAGCGGTCGTCGATGCGCAGGACCTCGCCGGGCAGGACGTCCCGCACGATGTCGGCGCCGGCCGTGTCGGGCGCGCCCGTCTCGCTCGCGACGATCCACGCCGCGCCCTTGCGGCCGACCACGAGCGGCCGCACGCCGAACGGATCGCGCACGGCGTAGAGCGCGCGCGGCGTGAGGATGACGAGCGACCACGCGCCGGTGAGCGTCGGGAGCGCGTTGATCAGCTTGCGGTCCCACGCGCCGCCCTGAGCGGCCGCGATGGCCTTGGCGATGACCTCGGTGTCGCTCGAGGTGCGGAAGTCGACGCCCTCGCTCTCGAGGCGCTCGCGCACGTCGCGCGCGTTGATGCAGTTCCCGTTGTGCCCGATCGCGAGCTCGCCGCACTCGGCGTCGCGGACGACGAACGGCTGCGCGTTCTCGATCCGGCTCGAGCCCGTCGTCGAGTAGCGCGTGTGTCCCATGGCCGCGCGTCCGCCGAGAGAGGCGAGGTCGGACTCGGCGAAGACCTGGCCGACGAGGCCCATGCGCTTCACGACGCGCAGGTCGCGGCCGTCCGTCGCGGCGATGCCGGCCGACTCCTGCCCGCGGTGCTGCAGCGCGTACAGGGCGAAGAACGTCGTGCGCGCGGGGTCGGTCGGACCCGCGCCCGCCGGCTCCCACACGCCCACGACGCCGCACATCAGGCCGTTCCTCGCAGGGGGCTGTGCCCCCTGCCACCCCCGGGCTGTTCGCGACTCGGGGCCGCCTGACGTCCCAGCGCCGCCGGCAAGCCTCCTTCGTGCGCGTCGCGCAGCGCGGCGACGGGCACCCCGAGCACGGGCGCGATCTCGAGGAGGTCGCCGCTCATCCGCCCGAGCGTCCACAGCGGCACGTCGTGCTCGGCGGCCGCGTCGCGCACCGCGCGCTCATGCTCTGGCGCCACGACGAGCACGATGCCGGACGGACCCTCTCCGAAGAGGGCGACGCGCGTGTCGATCCCGCGCACCGCGGGGAGCGTCGCCTTCATGCCGATGCCGTCGCGCAGGCACAGCTCGGCGAGCGCGACGCCGAGGCCGCCGTCGGAGCGGTCGTGCGCTGCGCGCAGGTGCCCCATCTCGTGCGCGGCGAGGACGAAGCGCTGCAGGCGCGCCTCGAGCGCGAGGTCTATCCATGGCCGGGGGCTCTGCCCCCTTCCACCCCCGTCCGCCACCTCGACCACCCGCGCGCTGCCCGCGAGGAGGAGGAGGTCGCCCGCGCGTCCGCTCGTCACGGCCACGTGCCGCGAGACGTCGGCGAGGTGCCCGACCGCGCCGATGACGGCGGTCGGCCAGATGTCGACGCCGTTGGTGGCGTTGTAGAGGGAGACGTTCCCCGAGACGACGGGCGTGCCGAGCGCGGTGCACGCCGCCGCGATGCCCGCGACGGTCCGCTCGAGCCGCCATGCGCCCTCGGGCCGCTCGGGGTTGCCGAGGTTGAGGCAGTCGGTGATCGCCAGCGGGCGCGCGCCCATGCACACGACGTTGCGCGTCGCCTCCGCGACCGCCGCCGCGGCGCCGACGAACGGGTCGGCCGCCGCGAGGCGCGGCTGCGCGTCGACCGCGACGGCGATGCCGTCGCTCCGTCCCTTGATGCGCAGCACGCCGGCGTCGCCGCCCGGCCCGACGACGGTGTCGGTCCCGACCATCTGGTCGTAGGTGCGGTACAGGATCCGACGCGAGGCGATGCGAGGTGAGGCGAGGAGCTCGAGGAGCTCCATCCCTACCTTCTCGCGCCCAGGGGGGCTCTGCCCCCCTGCCACCCCCCGTCCGTCGCCGGGACGGTGCGCGCCGATCGAGGGGTTGTTCAGGGGGGCGGAGCCCCCCTTAGCCGTATCTGGTGCCCTTGCCCACTCCGCCACGTCGTACTCGGGGACGTCATCGACGAGCCAGCGCGGCGCGAGGGAGGCGACGACGCGCCCCCCCTCACGGATCTCGAGCACTCGCTCCGACGTGACTTCTCCGATGCGCGTGCCGTGCAGCTCCCAGTGGCGGAACGTCTCCTCGACCTCGTGCTCGCGGCCGGGACGCGCGACGACGAGCATCCGCTCCTGCGACTCGCTGAGCATCACCTCGTAGGGCGTCATGACCTTCGCGCGCCGCGGCACGGCGTCGATGTCGATCCGCATGCCGACGTGGCTCTTCGCCGCCACCTCGCTCGTCGCGCACGTGAGGCCCGCGGCGCCGAGATCCGACGTCGCCTCGACGGCGTCGCGCGCGACGAGGTCGAGCGTCGCCTCCATGAGGAGCTTCTCGAGGAACGGGCTGCCGACCTGCACCGACGGCCGCTTCGCCTCGTCCGCAGCGGAGAGCTCGAACGACGCGAGGAGCGAGGCGCCCGCGATCCCGTCGCGGCCGGTGTCGCTGCCGACGAGATAGACGGCGCTGCCGGGCCGCGCCGTCGCCGCGCGCGCGATCGCGTCGCGGCGCACGAAGCCGACGCACATCGCGTTCACGAGCGGGTTGTCCGCGTAGCAGGACTCGAAGCTGACGTGCCCGCCGACGTCGGGGATGCCGACGCAGTTCCCGTACGCGCCGATGCCCCCGACGATCCCCGACACGAGCCGTCGCGTGCGCGCGTCCTCGGGCGCGCCGAACGCGAGCGCGTTGAGCAGCGCGACGGGGCGCGCGCCCATCGCGAAGACGTCGCGCAGGATCCCGCCGACGCCGGTCGCGGCGCCCTGGAAGGGCTCGACCGCGCTCGGATGGTTGTGGCTCTCGACCTTGAACACGCAGAGCAGCCCGTCCCCCAGGTCGA
>CAZSRI010000161.1:0-2833 GCA_964609145.1 uncultured Chloroflexota bacterium | reverse complement strand
CATCCGAGAGTGCGAGGTCTCCGGTGAGGCCCGCGGTCTTCAAAACCGTTGACGGGGCGCTGGCGTTCCGTGGTGGGTCCGACTCCCATGCACTCTCGCCGCGACCGACGGAGGTGAGCGACGCCGCCCGACCCCGCTGAACGACCGCCCCGTCTCGCGCCCGCGCTCGAGAGCGCGGCGACGGACGAGGCCGCCGCGGTCGAGCCGGGCCGGACGAGCGCGATCGCCGCGCTCCGCTACCGCGATTTCCGCCTCTTCTGGTTCGGCCTCCTCGTCTCGAACACCGGGACGTGGATGCAGATGTTCGGGCAGGGCTACCTCGTCGTGCAGCTCGCGGTGCGCGACGGCGTCCCGCAGCTCGCTCCGCTCTACCTCGGCCTCGTCGGGCTCGCGCGCGCGGTCCCGGGACTCGCGTTCGGCCTGTTCGGAGGTGTCGTCGCCGACCGCGCCGACCGCCGGCGCCTGCTCCTGGTGACCCAGACCCTCGCGGCGATGACCGCCGGCGTGCTCGCGACGCTCACGATCACGCATCGCATCAGCATCGTCGAGATCCTGATGCTCGGCGCGATCAACTCGCTCGTGTTCGCGTTCGACGCGCCGACGCGGCAGTCGATGGTCCCGCGCCTCGTGCCCGAGCGCGACCTCATGAGCGCGATCGGCCTCAACTCCGCGGCGTTCAACGGTCCGCAGGTCGTCGGCCCGGTGATCGGCGGTCTCATCGCGGCCGCGGTCTCGACGAGCGACCCGAGCGACCTCGCCGGCGTCGGAACGCTCTTCGCGATCAACGCGCTGTCGTACCTCGCGGTCGTCGTCGCGCTCGTGCTCATGGCGCCCATGCCCGTGCAGGGCCGCCGGGACGTGCCCGTCGTGCGCTCGATCCGGGAGGGACTCGGCTACATCCGGCGCGAGCCCGTCGTCAAGTGGGTCGTGCTCCTCGTCGGCCTGAGCGCGCTGCTCGCGCGGCCCTACATCCAGCTGCTGCCCGCCGTCGCCGAAGAGCTCCGTTCGAACGCGCTGCAGCTCTCGTGGATGTACGGCGCCTCCGGCGTCGGCTCGTTCCTCGGCGCGCTCGCGACGGCCTCCCTCGGGAACGCGCGCCGCCGGGGCCTCGTCCTGCTCGGATCCGTCGGGGGCCTGGCATTCACGCTCGCGGTCTTCGGGACGCAGCGGTCGTTCGCGCTGTCGCTGCCGCTCCTCGTCGTCATCGGCTTCGCGACGATGACGTTCCTCGGCATGGCGAACACGCTGCTGCAGACGCGGTCGCCCGACCATCTGCGCGGCCGGGTGATGAGCGTCTACACGATGCTGCAGTTGGCCGGGATGCCGCTCGGGACGATGGTCCTCGGCACGATGGGGACGCTGCTCACGGTCTCGGGCAGCTTCGTGCTCGGCGGCTCGATCGTCGTCCTCGTCACGCTCGTCGTCGGTCTTCGCGCTCCGGCGGTGCGCCTCGCGACGTCCCAGGCGCGCCATCGCCGTCAGGGGACCGTCCACCCCCCGCGGCCCGTCCGAGCGGAGACGCGGAGCGGACAGGCCGCCGACTAGGAGTGCCTCCGATCCGCACCGAGTGGTCGCTTCGCTCGTACATGCGGCGCTCGTCGTCACCCCTCGCCTTCGGCGCCGGTCTCCTCCTCGCTTGCATGTAGCAGTGCGCGCAGACCATCTGCACGTCGCCGTTCTCGCCGGCGAGCCGAATGAACGCGTCGCCGCCGCAGTCGACGCACGTCCCGGGCGCGGTGGTCCGCCGCCGTATTTCCTCCATGTAGGACCTTCATTCCACGCAAGTTCCCCGCCAGCCCTTGACATCTCGTCGGCCTTTTGAGTAGAACATTTGTTCTAAGACCAAGCTGACGCAGGGGGAGCGTGGGCATGGGCGCAGCCGCCGCATTGGCCGACGCGATCGCGACCCTCGACGCGCGGTTCGGCGCGCGCGCGGTGACCACCGCGGCGCGCGCGGCGGAGCACACAGGCGCGCGTCGCTTCCTCACGGGCACCGCGTTCGACCGCCTGACCGGCGGGATCGCGCCGGGATCCGCGCTCGCGCTCGTCGGCGAGGGCACGTGTGGAAAGGTGACGACGGCGCTTCGTGCCGTCGCCGGCGCGCAGGCGGAGGGCGCGACGGCGATGTGGATCGACGGCGGGCGCTCGTTCGACCCCCTCGCGGCCCGGCGATGCGACATCGACCTCCGTCGCGTCATCGTCGTGCGCCCGCGCGCCGCGGACGCCGTCCTCGCCGCGGCGGGCGCGGCGCTGCGGAGCGTCGGGTTCCGCATCGTGGTCGTCGACCTCGGGCCGTCGTTCGCGCCGATCACCTCGATCGACGGGCTCACGCCGCTCCTCCCGCAGGCTCGCGGGTCGACGTCGGCGCTCGTCATCGTCGCCGACGCGCCGCCGGTCCGCGTGCGCGTGCCGACGTTCGTGTTCGAGCGCGCGGGATGGGAGCAGCGTCACGGCCGCACGAGCGGCTGGACGTTCGCGGTCCGGCCCGCGGGTGGCGCGGCCGACGACGCGGCGACGCTGAAGGTGGCCGTCTAAGTGCGCACCGTCGCGGTCGTCCACCTGCGCGGTCCGGTCTCCGACGCGCGGCACGCGAAGGTGCTCGCCTCGCTCTCGCGGATGCTCCCGCGCGTCGGCGTCGAGGGCCGCGGGACGTTCGCGTGCGACCTGCGCGGGACCGCTCGCCTCCTCGGTGCGCCCGCGCGCGCCGGCGCGCGGCTCGTCGCCGCCCTCGAGCATGCGCGGCGCGCGCCCGCGGTGGCGCGCTCGGCGCCCCCGGTCCTCCCGCGCCCCGCCCCCGACCGCCCACCCGCCCGCGACGCGGTCCGGACCCCCC
>CAZSRI010000160.1:0-2908 GCA_964609145.1 uncultured Chloroflexota bacterium | reverse complement strand
GGCCTGCTCCGCGCGCTCGCCATGGCGCTCGGCGCGCTCTCGCCGAGCGACCTCGCCGCGCTCACGCGCGCGTCGGAGCGCATCCACGCGGCGTCGGCAGGCGCGCCCGACCTCATCTAGCGCCGACGTGCTGGCTGGCTGCGTGCTCTAGCCTCACGCCGACGTGGCGAAGAGGCGGTCCTCGATCGTCGCGGCCCTGCCGGCGTACGCGCGCCCGCGGAACGAGTGGCGCCGGCGCGTGCACGCGACCGTGCTCGAGGCGCTCGCCCGGCGCGGGGTCGGCTACACCGGCGCCGACCGTCTCGAGCTCCGCATCGCGCTCGCGCTCGGCGAGCGGCCACTCTCGCTCCACGCGATCGACGAGCGCGTGAAGGACGTCGTCGACGCGCTCGGCGGGCGCATCGCCGGGCCGCGCAGCCGGCGGCGGATCGCGCCGATCGTGGAGGACGGGCAGATCGCGCGGATCGTCCTCGAGCGATCGGCGGCGCGGGCGCGCGGACGGGCCCTCGGGGAGCTCGCGATCTCGCGGTACCGCGCGCGGCGGAGGCGATAGGCCACATAGGCTGTCGCGCGTGAGCGAGCGGCTCGTCGCGCCCGCGCGCCCGATCGTCGACGCCGCCGTCGGATCGCTCTGCACGGCGTGCGTGCTCCTCGTCGAGCGTGAGGGAGCGCGCGCGACGTACGCGGAGGGAACGCTGTGCCCCGATGGGTCGGCGGGTCCCGACGGGCCCTGCACGGAGGCGAGCGTCTTCGACCTCGCGTCGATCACGAAGCTCGCGACGACCGCGCTCGTCCTGGCGCTGGTGCGCGAGCGCGTGCTCGAGCTCGACATGCCGCTGCGCGAGCTGGTCCCGGACTTCCGCGGCGCCGGAAAGGACCGCGTCACGCTCGCGCAGGTCCTCACCCACAGCGCGGGCCTGCTGTGGTGGAAGCCGCTGTTCCAAGAGGCGAAGGGGGTCGACGAGGCCGTCTGGCTCGCGGCGCAGGAGCCGCTCGCGCAGGAGGCCGGCACCTTCACGTACAGCGACCTCGGCTACGTGATGCTCACCACGGGCCTCGCGCGCGCGGGCGGCGCGTCCTTCGACGCCCTCGTGCGCGAGCGCGTCCTCGGCCCCGTCGGCGCCGAGACGTGCTCGTTCGGACCGCGCCGGCCCGTGGAGTGCGCCGCCACGGAGGTCGATGCCGAGTGGCGCAAGCGGCGCCTGCGCGGCGAGGTGCACGACGAGAACGCGTCCGCGATGGGCGGTGTGGCCGGGCACGCCGGACTCTTCGGCACAGCCGCGGACGTCGCGGCGCTCCTGCGGGTGTTCCGCGACGGCGCGGTCATCGGGAACGAGCTCGCGGCGCTCGCGCGGCGCGAGCACGCGCGCGGGGAGAACGCGCGGCGCGGTCTCGGGCTCGCGCTGCGCGCATCCGACGGTCCGCTCGTGGGCCGCTACCTCTCCAAGGACGCGTGGGGCCACACCGGCTTCACCGGCACGAGCGCGTGGCACGATCCCGCGCTCGGCCTCACCGTCGTGCTCCTCACGAACCGCGTCTACTTCGGACGCGAGAACGTCGAGGCGCTCTACCGCTTCCGCATCGCCGTGCACGAGGCGGTGTCCGCGCCGCTCGTACCCGCCGCATGAGAGTGCACCGATGAGCGACCTCGCGATCGGGATCATGTCGGGCACGTCGGGCGACGGCGTCGACGCCGCGCTCGTCGAGATCGACGGTGCGGGCCGTCCAACGGACGTGATCGCACACCGGCACTCGCCCTTCGCGCCCGAGCTGCGGGAGCGGATCCTCGCTGCCGGCGCGGGCCGGCTGATGAGCCTCGAGGAGGTGGCGCGGCTGCATGGCGCGCTCGGCGATGCGTACGCGGAAGCCGCGCTCGCCGTCGCAACGACGGCGCCGCGGCGTCCGGCCGTGATCGGAGTCCATGGTCAGACCGTCGCGCACCTGCCCAATGAGCGCGTGACCCTGCAGATCGGCGACGCCGCGCGCGTCGCCGTGCGGACAGGGATCGCGACGGTCGACGACTTCCGCTCGGCGGACGTCGCCGAAGGCGGCCAGGGTGCGCCGCTGACCCCGTTCGCGGACCGCGTCCTGTTCGCGCACGGGGCGCCGCGGGTGGTCGTGAACGTCGGTGGGATCGCGAACGCGACACTGCTCCCTGATACGGACCCCGACCATGTCAGCGGCTTCGACACCGGCCCCGGGAACATGGTCATCGACGCGATCGCGCTGCGCGGCGGGCGGCCGTACGACGCGGACGGCGAAGGCGCGAGGCGAGGACGCGTCATCACGGCCGCGCTCCTCGCCGCGCTGGACGACCCGTACTTCTCCCGCGCCTCGCCGAAGAGCGCCGGGCGTGAACAGTTCGGGGAACCGTTCGTCACCCGCCTGCTGCGCGACGTTCGTCTCGGAGGCGGCTCGTCGGACGACGCTCTCGCGACGGCCACCGAGCTCACGGCGCGGACGATCGCCGAAGGCATACGCCGCGCGACGCGACCGGGTCTTCGGTGGAACGACGTCGTCGTCGCTGGGGGCGGCGCCGCGAATCCGACGCTCATGGGCGCGCTCAGCCGCTCGCTCGCGCCGATCCCGGTCCGTCCCACCGATGAGGTCGGCATACCGGCGCAGGCACGCGAAGCGGTCGCGTTCGCCATCCTCGCGCTCTACCGGATGCG
The DNA here is from genome assembly GCA_964609145.1 of uncultured Chloroflexota bacterium. Classification (GTDB taxonomy): domain Bacteria; phylum Chloroflexota; class Limnocylindria; order P2-11E; family P2-11E; genus JACPOT01. The sequence continues at coordinate 236 of CAZSRI010000160.1, read as the reverse complement.
CCGCCTGCCGAATACGCTGCCTCGCGTGACCGGGGCGAGCCGCGCCGTCTCGGCGGGAGCGGTGCATCAGCCGTGAGTGCGGGGGCTCTTTCGGCGGCATGTGCGCCTCGGCACCGATGTGATGCCAACTGGCACCGATCTGGTGCCGGATCCCACCTGTCCGCTGAGGACACACCCGGACCGACCGGGTCCTCCTCGACCGGGTCCTCCTCGACCGGGTCCTCCTCGACCGGGTC
>CAZSRI010000159.1:0-2985 GCA_964609145.1 uncultured Chloroflexota bacterium | reverse complement strand
TGGGCGTGCACATGTACGACTGCAACAACATCGACACGACGGTGCGCGAGGCCGCCTTCTACGAGCTCTGCGAGCGCATCCAGCCCGGGCTCATCCAGGACGTGAACATCCCGTTCCCGATGACCGACTGGGCCGGCTGCATCCTGCAGGTGAAGAAGCGCCTCAAGACGGACGACGGCTTCGTGCGCAACTTCCTCACCGCGGCGATGGCGTGCAGCTCGGGGCTGCGGCTCGCCATCGCGGTCGACGCCGACGTCGACATCTACGACATGAACGAGATCATCTGGTGCCTCACGACGCGCGTGAACCCGCGCGACGACGTGTGGAGCCCGGTGCCGGGCGGCGCCGGCCAGACGTTCATCCCGGAGCAGCGTCTCTCCGCCGGTGACCGGCAGTGGACCGCGATGAACACGCGGTTCGAGGGTGGGATGGCCATCGACGCGACCGTGCCCTTCGGGTACGAGAACGACTTTATGCGGCCCGTCTACCCCATCGACCGCGTGGACCCGGCGAACTGGTTCAGCGCCGATCAGATCGAGCGCGCGAAGTCGATCATGAAGGGGTGGGCGCCGACCCTCTCGCGCAGCGGCCGCTGACCCGTATGGCAGCGCCCGCAGCCGAGCCGCTCAGGGGCATGGCCGTCGTCGAGCTCGCCGACGGATGGTCCGCGCACTGCGGGCGGATCCTCGCCGACCTCGGCGCGGACGTCGTGAAGGTCGAACCGCCCGAGGGCGACACCGCGCGCGCTCGCCCGCCGTTCATCGGCGGCCGCCCCGGTCCGGACCGGTCGTTCTGGTGGATCGCGCTGAACGCGAACAAGCGCGGGGTGATGCTCGACCTCACGCGCGACGACGACCGCGCCGCGCTGCGCCGTCTCGTCGAGCCTGCCGACGTGCTCCTCGAGTCGCTCGGCCCCGCGGGGCTCGCCCGGATCGGGCTCGACCGCGCGACGCTCGAGCGCTGGAACGAGCGCCTCATCCACACGACGGTGACGCCGTACGGATCCGACGGTCCGCTCGCCGAGGCGCCCGCATCCGACCTCGAGGTGACCGCCGCGAGCGGCGCGCTCTGGCTCGCGGGCGAGCCCGGACGGGCGCCGGTGCGCACGACGCTGCCGCAGTCGCCGCTCTGGGCCGGGATGTACGGGGCGATGGGCACGCTCTTCGCGTACCTCGCGCGCGCGACGACGGGCAGAGGCCAGCACGTCGACGTCTCGGCGCAGGCGAGCATGGCGACGGCGACGCCGCCCGCGACCGTCCACTGGGACGTGCGGCGCGACGAGCACACCAGGCTCGGGCCGTTCCTCCTCGGTCGCAGCATCGTCGGTGCGCGGTTCCGCAACGTGTGGCGCTGCGCCGACGGCTACGTGAGCTTCGCGATCCAGGGCGGCGCGATCGGCCGGCACACCGGGCGGAAGCTCGTCGAGTGGATGGCGTCTGTGGGCGAGGTGCCCGCCGTCCTCGCGCGCATCGACTGGGACGCCTTCGACAACACCGTCCTGCGGCAGGACGAGGTCGAGGAGCTCGAGGCCGCCATCGCGCCGTTCTTCGAGCGGCTCACGAGGCAGGAGTTCTTCGAGGGCGTCGTCGCGCGCAACATGCTCGGCTACCCGGTCTCGACGGTGCAGGACGTCGTCGCCGATCCGCAGCTCGCATCGCGCTCGTTCTGGCAGGACGTCGACGTGCCGGAGGCGGGCGGACCCGTCGCGTTCCCCGGCGGCTTCGCGCTCTTCGACGGGCAGCGTCCGCGCATCCGCCGCGCCGCGCCGCGCCTCGGCGAGCACAACGACGAGATCCTCTCGCCGCGGGGAGGCTCCGCCCCCCTGCCACCCGCCGTCCCGTGATCCAGCTCGCCTCGGCGCCTGCGCCGAACGCGAACGCCTCGCGCGCGCTCGGGGGGATCCGCGTCGTCGAGATCGGATTCGCCGCCGCCGGCCCGCTCGTCGGCAAGTACCTCGCGAACCAGGGCGCCGAGGTGATCCACCTCGAGTCGCGCACCGCGCCCGACGTGTTCCGCTCGACGTATCCGCCCTTCAAGGACAACGTCCCCGGCCTCGATCGCGCGGGAATGTTCGCCTTCTACAACGACGGCAAGCGCGGCGTCACGGTGAACCTCCGCCACCCGCGTGGCGTCGGGCTCGTCCGCGACCTCATCCGCGTGAGCGACGTCGTCATCGAGAGCTTCCCGGCAGGCACGATGGCGAAGCGCGGCCTCTCGTACGAGAGGCTCTCGCAGGACAGGCCCGGGCTCGTCATGCTCTCGAGCTGCAACCAGGGCCAGACCGGGCCGCACGCGCGGCACCCCGGCTACGGGAGCCAGCTCACGTGCCTCGCGGGGTTCGTGCATCTCCTCGGCGAGCCCGAGCGCAGCCCGGTCATCCTCTACGGGCCGTATATCGACTACATCGCGGTCGGGTACGGCGTCATCGCGGTCCTGGCCGCGCTCGCGCGCCGCAGCGCGACCGGCGAGGGGACGTACATCGACCTCTCGCAGTACGAGGCGGGCCTCCAGTTCATGGGCCCGGCGCTCCTCGAGCACCGTGTGAACGGGACGATCCCGGCCCGGGATGGGAACCGCGACGCCGTCGCCGCTCCCCATGCCGTCTACCGATGCGCCGGCGACGAGAAGTGGGTCGCGCTGTCCGTGTGGAGCGATGACGAATGGGACCGCTTCCGCGCCGCGCTCGGCGATCCCGAGTGGGCGCGTGGCGCTCGCTGGGCGACCGCGGACGGTCGCCAGCGCGGGGCCGCCGAGCTCGACGCGCATATCGGCGAGTGGACGCGAGCGCGCTCGCGCGAGGACGTCGTCGACGCGATGCGCGCGCGCGGCCTCCGCGCCGCGCCCGTGCGCTCCATCTCCGAGCTCTTCACCGATCCGCAGCTCGTGCATCGCCGCTCCTTCCGCGCGCTGCCACATCCGGTCCTGGGGACGGTGCGGTGCCTGTCGGCGCCGTTCACGCTCTCCGCGACGCCGTCGGTGCAGGAG
>CAZSRI010000158.1:1455-2988 GCA_964609145.1 uncultured Chloroflexota bacterium | reverse complement strand
CCATGAAGAGGAACAGCGGGATCGCGACGAGGACGTCGTTCTGCATCACGAAGAACGTCCGCTGCACGGCGAGGTCGAACACGAGGAAGCCGTTGCCCTGCTGCGCGAGGCCGAGGAAGCCGAACGTGATGCCGAGGGACATGAGCGTGAAGGCGGTGGGGAACCCGATCATGATCGCGACGACCATGAGCAGGAGCATCGTGACGCCGAGGACCTCCGCGCTCATGTCGACCTTCCTAGAGCTCGCTCTGGCGCGCGAGGATCGTCTCGGTCTCCTCGACGTCGGCGAGACGCGGGGGCCACTCGCCGGTGCGGAGCGCCTGTGCGGCGCGCAGCACCTCGGCGACGCCCTGGATGGCCATGAGCGCGGCCGCGAGCGGGATGACCGTCTTCAGCGGGTAGATGGGCGGCGCGGCGGCGCTCGTGAAGGACCGCTCGCCGATCGCCCAGGACTGCGCGGCCCACTGCGCGCCGACCGAGACCATCGCGAGGATGCCCGGGTAGAAGGCGAACGCGTACAGGAAGAGGTCGACCCCCGCCTGCACCTTCACCGGCCAGTCCTTGTAGAAGATGTCGCCGCGGACGTGCTGCCCGCGCGAGAGCGCGTACGCGCCGCCGAGCATGAACAGCATCGCGTAGAGGTAGTACGACATGTCGTAGGAGTAGTTGTAGGTGAACCAGATCTGGCGCAGGGGCTCACACAGCCACTGGAGGGCCGAGTCCTTGGAGCACGCCGGCTTCGAGACGTAGCGCATGATGATGTCGAAGCTGATGAGCACGGTGCTCAGCAGCACGAGCCACGACGTGATCTTCCCGCTCCATGCGCTCAGCCGGTCGATCGCGAACGTCACGCGCCGCATCGAGCCACCCTTCCGCTTGCGCTCATAAGGACGGGGCCCTGGCCGGCCCAGGGCCCCGTCAGGATACCTGCCGCACCGGCGACTAGACCTTCGGTCGGTGCTCGAACGACACGGGGTCCGGCGTCTTGATCTCGTTCACCGACGCCCACGCGTAGTACGACTCGGCCCACTTCCGCTGCGACTGCAGGATGGCGACGAAGTCCGGGTTGTTCGCGGACTCGGTCTTGACGATGTCATCCCATGCCGCGAGCTGTGCGTCGCGCACCGACTGCGGGGAGGGGATGTACCTCACCTTGCCCGACGCGATCTGGCTCGCGAAGTCCTTCGACGCCTGCGCGGCGAGCTGGCCCTCGCCGTCGGCGACCGCGGCGACGATCGACCACTTCATGATCGCCTGGAGGTCCTTCGGCATCGACTCGTACTTCGTCTTGTTCAGGTCGATGACGAGGATCTCGCTCGGCTGGTGATACGACTGCGTCATGGCGATCGGCCGCACGTCGGGGATGCCGTACACCTGGTCCGACGTCGGGTTGTTGAACTCGGCCGCGTCGATCGTGCCGCGGTCGAGGGCCGAGGCGACCTCCGCGCCGGCGACCGAGATGACGCTCGCGCCCATCGCCTGGTAGATGCCGGTCGCGAGACCGACCGTGCGGAACTTCATGCCCTTGAAGTC
>CAZSRI010000158.1:0-1355 GCA_964609145.1 uncultured Chloroflexota bacterium | reverse complement strand
GTCGACCTTGATCCGGCCGCCGGACATGTCGTTCACGGACTGCACCCAGTTCGTGAACATCGTCTGGAAGATGTCCTTGCCGGCCCACCCCGACTGGATCTTCCACGTGAACGTCTCGCCCGCCGTGACGACCGTCGGTGCGGGCGCACCGACCCCGCCGCTCGGAGCACCGCTGGCGCTGGCGGTCGTCGGCGCGTTCTGCGAGAGGCACGCGGTCGCGAGGGATGCGAGACCGCTGACGGATGCGTACTTGAGAAGGCTTCGCCTATCGAAGCGCGACCCCACGTCTACCTCCTGCGATCGGCCCCTCCACCTGATGGGGCCCTATGAGGAGGCAATGAGAGTCCTCGTCCTCTCGCCTGTCAAGGGAGCGTTCCCGCATCGTGGTATGCGCCCACGAACGTCCGGCGGCGCGCAGACCGAGGTGAAGACGAGGTCGAGCACCGCGGCCCGAGGGAGGGCTTCGCCCGACCGAGGGTCGGAAGAACGGTCAGGCGTATCTGGGGTCGATGCGGTCGGGGTCGATGGCGTGCTCGCGGATCGCCTTCGCGACGTCCGCCGGCGAGAACTGCTCGCACTGGGCGAGGGTCTGCAAAGCCGAAACGGCGATGTGCTCGGCGTCGACCTCGAAGTGCCGCCGGAGCGCCTCTCGTGTGTCGCTGCGCCCGAACCCGTCCGTCCCGAGCGGCAGGAACGGGTGGCCGACCCAGCGCGCGATCTGGTCGGGGATCGCCTTCACGTAGTCGGTCGCCGCGACGATCGGCGCGCGGCCGCCGAGCTGCTCGGCGACGTACGGACGCCGCGGCGTCTCCTCAGGGTGTAGACGGCTCCACCGCTCCGCCTCGAGCGCCTCGTTGCGGAGCAGCTGATAGCTGGTGACGCTCCACACGTCGGCTGCGACGTCGTAGCGGTCCTGGAGGAGCTCCTGGGCGCGCAGCGCTTGCAGGAGGATCGGTCCCGAGCCGAGGAGGGTCACGCGCCGCCGGCCCTCGACGCCCTTCCGGAACGGGTAGAGCCCGCGGAGGATCCCTTCCTCGACGCCGTCCGGCATCGGCGGCATGACGTAGTTCTCGTTGTAGAGGGTGATGTAGTAGAAGACGTCCTCGCCGCGCTCGAGCATGCGGCGCAGGCCGTCTTGCACGATCACGCTCGTCTCGTACGCGAACGCCGGGTCGTACGCGCGGACGTTCGGGACCGCGCTCGCGAGCAGGTGGCTGTGCCCGTCCTCGTGCTGCAGGCCCTCGCCGTTCAGCGTCGTGCGCCCTGCCGTCGCGCCCATGAGGAACCCGCGCCCGCGCGCGTCGCCGAACGCCCAGATCTGGTCCATCGTCCGCTGGAAGCCGAACATCGAGTAG
>CAZSRI010000157.1:0-3012 GCA_964609145.1 uncultured Chloroflexota bacterium | reverse complement strand
CTCCTGCGCAGCGTCGCGATCCTCCACGAGTGCACCGCTCGCTCGCGCGACGCGATCCTCGCGTACGGCGAGCTCGCCTCGGCCGAGATCGTCGCCGCGGCGCTGCGCTCGCGCGGCGCCGACGCGACCGCGGTGAGCGCGACGGACATCGTCGTGACCGACGACGCCTTCGGGAATGCCGGGCCGGCCTTCGAGGAGACGTACGCGAAGGCGCGCGCCGTCCTGGCGTCGCCGCTCGACGCGGGCCTCGTCCCGGTCGTCACCGGGTTCATCGGCGCGACGCGCGAGGGCGTCACGACGACGCTCGGCCGGGGCGCCTCCGACTACACCGCCGCGATCCTCGCCGCGGGGCTGCGCGCGGAGGCCTGCCTCATCTACACCGACGTGAGCGGCGTCATGAGCGCCGACCCGCGGATGGTCGAGGGCGCGCGCCCGCTCGCGCGGCTGTCGTACGCCGAGGCCGCGGAGCTCTCGTACTTCGGGCGAAGGTGCTCCACCCCCGCGCCGTGCTCCCGGCGATCGAGGCCGGCATCCCCGTGCGGATCGCGAACACGTTCGCGGCCTCCGACGCCGGCACGACGATCACCGCGCGCGCCGAGGCCGACGGGAGCGTCGTGAAGGCGACGACCTCGCTCGGCGGGCTCGGCCTCCTCACGGTGCAGGGCGCCGGCATGAGCGGCATCCCCGGCTTCGCGGCGAAGGTCTTCGACACGACCGCGGCGCTGGGCGTCTCCGTCCTGATGATCAGCCAGGCCTCGAGCGAGAACTCGATCTGCCTTGTCGTCCCGGCGGACACGGCCGACCGCCTGAAGGGTGCGCTCGAACGGATGCTCGCGAAGGAGCTCGCGCACCACGACGTCGAGCGCGTGAGCGTCGAGCGTCCGATCGCCGTCGTCGCGGCGGTGGGGGAGGGGATGCAGGGCACGCCCGGGGTGGCCGCGCGCGTGTTCGGCGCCGTGGCCCGCGCCGGCGTGAACGTCGTCGCGATCGCCCAGGGCTCGAGCGAGCGCAACATCAGCTTCTGCGTCCGCGAGGCCGACCAGGCGAAGGCGGTGCAGGCGATACACCAGGAATTCCACCGCTAGGCCTCCATCGAGCACACTTGGCGCGATGAGGAAGCGGAAGGCCGCGGTCCTCGGCGCGACGGGCGCCGTCGGGCAGCGGTTCATCAGCCTGCTGGCGGGCCATCCCTGGTTCGACCTCGTCGGGCTCGCGGCGTCGGACCGCTCCGTGGGGAAACGCTTCGGCGAAGCCGTGCACTGGCTGCTGCCGGCGCCGATCCCCGAGGGCGTCGCCGAGATGGAGCTCCTCCCGACCGACACCTCGCTCGACGCCGAGCTCTGCTTCAGCGCGCTGCCGAACGACGCGGCGCGCGAGCACGAGGCGCCGCTCGCCGCGGCAGGCCACCACGTGTTCACGAACGCGTCGGCGCACCGCATGGACGCGGACGTGCCGATCCTCCTGGCCGAGGTGAACTTCGACCACGTGCACGCGCTCGAGCGCCAACGCCGCGACCGGAAGTGGAGCGGATCGATCGTCGCGAACGGCAACTGCACCGCGACCCACCTCGACCTCGCGCTCGCGCCGCTCCACCGCGACTTCGGCATCGAGCGCGCCGTCGTCACCACGATGCAGGCCCTCTCGGGCGCGGGCTACCCCGGCGTCGCGTCGCTCGACGCGCTCGACAATGTCGTGCCGTTCATCCCGGGCGAGGAGGAGAAGGTCGTCGAGGAGGCGAACAAGGTCCTCGGGTCGTGGGACGGGAGCGGCTTCGTGCCGGCGGGGATCGTCATGTCCGTGCACTGCGACCGCGTGACCGTGCGCGATGGCCACACCGAGACGGTGAGCCTCTCGCTCCGCGGCCGCCCCAGCGTCGACGACGTGAAGGCCTCACTGCGTGCGTTCAAGGGGCGCCCGCAGGCGCTCGGCCTCCCGACGGCGCCGGCGCGACCCGTCATCGTGCGCGACGAGCCCGATCGCCCGCAGCCCATCCTCGACCGCGACGCCGAGAAGGGCATGGCGACGACGGTCGGCCGCGTGCGGCCCGACCCCGTGCTCGGGACGAAGTTCGTCCTCCTCGGGCACAACACGATCCGCGGCGCCGCCGGAGCATCCGTGCTGAACGCCGAGCTCCTCGTCGCCGAGGGCTGCATCTGACCCCCGTGCGCGCCTGCCTGCCGGCCGATAGCCTGTAGCGCCGATGAGCACGACGTCGTTCACCGCCCGGCTCGACGCCGTCCCGCTGAACCGCTTCCACTGGGGCCTGCTCGTCGTCAGCGGTCTCGGCTGGATGTTCGACGCGATGGACGTGATCCTCGTCTCGTTCCTGGTCACGCCCGTCAGCCGCGAGCTCCGCCTCGACGCGGGGCAGGTCCCCTGGATCGCGAGCGCCGGCTTCGTCGGCATGTTCATCGGCGCCGCCGTCTCGGGCCGGCTCGCGGACCGCTACGGCCGCCGAGCGGTGTTCCAGACGACGCTCGTCGTCTTCGGCCTCGGCAGCCTCCTCACGACGTTCGCGCCTACGTTCGAGACGTTCGTCGCGGCGCGCATCGTCACCGGACTCGGCCTCGGCGGCGAGCTGCCGGTCGCGTCGACGCTCGTCTCCGAGCTCTCGCCGCGCGCCTCGCGCGGGCGGATGATCGTCCTCCTCGAGTCGTTCTGGGCGTACGGGACGCTCCTCGCGGGCCTCGTCGCGATCTTCGTCATCCCCGCGTACGGCTGGCGCGGCGCGACGTTCGTCGGCTTCCTGCCGGCGCTGTACGTCGCGTACCTGCGGCGGGCGCTCCCCGAGTCGCCGCGCTATCTCGCGTCGCGCGGGATGCTGAACGAGGCGGACGCCGTCGTGCGGCGCGTCGAGCGCGAAGGGGGAGCGCCGCTCATCACGGTCGCGCGGCCGGTCGCTCCGCCGCCGTCGCCTCGCGTCACGCTCGGCGACCTATGGTCGCGCGCGTTCGCCCGGAGGACGGCGACGCTGTGGATCCTCTGGTTCGGCATCACGTTCACGTACTACGG
>CAZSRI010000156.1:0-3026 GCA_964609145.1 uncultured Chloroflexota bacterium | reverse complement strand
CCGCCGAGCTTCGCGTTGATCTTGATCGGCCAGTTGAGCGTGTCCTGGCGGCTCTTCGCCCGCCACTGGATGAGCTCTTCCTCGATGTCGCGGAGGCGCTTGCGGAGGGCGGCGGCCGCGCGCGTGATGGCGCGCGTCGAGCGGTCGGCGGCGCTGCGCTTCTCCCACAGCTCGACCTGGCTCCGCACGATGCGGATCGTGTTCACGGCGTCGTGCGCCTCGGAGATGCGGTCGCGGATGCGCAGGAGGAGGTCGAACTGCGCCGTGAGGTCGCCCTGGGTGACGGGCACGCGCGGGTCGATGCGGACCTCGAGCGGCTGCGTGAGCGTGCGGTCGCCGACGGTGAGGCGCACCTCGTAGCGGCCGGGGAGCACCTGCGGTCCGGCGAGCGCGCGCTCGAACTCCTCCATCGAGGGGTCGCCCTCGATCTTCGTCGCGTCCGGGTAGCGCAGGTTCCACACGAAGCGGTTCATGCCCACGTCGGTCTTGACGCGCGGCTCCTTCTTCCTCTCCTCGGTCTGCTCGACGCCGCCGGGCGCCGCGAGCGTCTCGGCGCCCTCGCCGGGCATCGCGGCCTCGGGCAGCGGCGCGGCCTCGGGCCGGTCCTTGCGGCTCGTGAACCCGCGGATGAGCCGGCCGCGCTGGTCGTGGAAGGAGAGCTTCACTTCGCCTTCCGGCTTCTCGCGCAGCCAGTAGTGGACGATCGCGCCGTCGGGCGGGTTCTTGCCCGCGTCGAGGTACGTCTCCTTGCGGTCGCCCGTCGCCGCGTCCTCGCTGAACTCGTAGGCGATCATCGACGCGTCGGTGAAGCGGTAGTTGCGTCCCGGGATCGGCTTCCCGCCGAATCCGCCCTTCGAGCGGACGCGGTACGCGGGCGGCGGCGCGAAGAGGCGCACGGCTTCGCGCGCGACGGCGTCGGCGTCGCGGAGCGGGGCGATGTCGTCGAGCGCCCAGAACGAGCGGCCGTGCGTCGCGAGGACGAGCTCGTTGTCGCGGACCGCGATGTCGTGGATCGGCGTCACCGGGAGGTCCGCCTGGACGCGCGACCAATGACCGCCGTCGTCGTGCGAGACGTAGAGGCCGGTCTCCGTGCCGGCGTAGAGCACGCCGGGCCGCGCGCGATCGGCGCGGATGACGCGGCAGAAGTCGTCGTCGGGGATCCCGGCGACGATCTTCGTCCACGTGCGCCCGCGGTCGGACGTGCGGTACAGGAAGGGGCGGAAGTCGTCGAGCATGTGGCGCTCGATCGCGAGGTACGCGACGTCGGCGTCGTGCGGCGACGGCTCGATCGCGGACACCGTCGACCACGCCTCCAGTCCGCGCGGCGTCACGTTCCTCCACGTCTTGCCGTCGTCGGTCGACACGTGGACGAGGCCGTCGTCCGAGCCCGCCCACAGCACGCCGCGCTCGAGCGGCGACTCCGCGAACGCGAAGACCGTGCAGTAGTACTCGGCGCCGGTCTGGTCCCTCGTGATCGGACCGCCGGAGGGGCCGAGCTTGGACGGGTCGCTGCGCGTGAGGTCGGGGCTGATGCGCTCCCACGTCTGGCCCTCGTCCCGGCTGCGGAACACGAAGTTGCCGCAGTGGTAGAGGGTGTTCGGGTCGTGCGGCGAGAGCACCGTGGGCGCGGTCCACTGGAACCGGTACTTCACGTCGACCGCGGAGTGCCCGGAGGACATCTCGGGCCACACCATGATGTTCCGCGACTGCCCGATGCGGTGGTCGTACCGCGTGAGGAACCCCTGGTAGTTGCCGCAGTAGACGATCTCGGGGTCGTCGGCGCGCACCGCGATCCAGCCGGCCTCGCCGCCGCCGATGTCGTACGCCTCGATCTCGGTGATGCCCATGATCCGCGCGCGGCTCGGGACGGCGATCGCCGTGTTGTCCTGCTGGGTCCCGTAGATGCGGTACGGGAAGCGCGCGTCGGTGACGACGTGGTACATCTCGGCCGTCGGCTGGTTGTAGATCGTCGACCACGTCTCGCCGCCGTTGAGCGTGACGGTCGCGCCGCCGTCGTTCCCCTCGATCATCCGCTTGGGGTCGTTCGGATCGATCCACAGGTCGTGGTTGTCGCCGTGGGGGATCTCGAACTGCTGATACGTCTTGCCGCCGTCGATCGACCGCCACGCGTCGACGTTGAGGACCCAGGTCGTGTCCGCGTCCTGCGGGTCGGCGAAGATGTGCGTGTAGTACCAGGCGCGCTGCCGCAGGTTGCGGTCCTCGCAGAGCTTCGCCCACGAGCGGCCGGCGTCGTCGGAGCGGAACACGGCGCCGCCCGTCGCCTCGATGAGCGCGTACACGCGGTCGGGGCGCGACGGCGCGATCGCGAGGCCGATCTTCCCGAGGACGCCCGTCGGCAGGCCGGTGTTCGCCGTCAGCTCGGTCCAGGTGTCGCCGCCGTCGATCGTCTTGAAGATGCCGCTGCCCGGGCCGCCACTGGAGAGCGACCACGGCGTTCGGATCGTCTGCCAGAGCGCCGCGTACATGATCCGCGGGTTGCTCGGGTCCATCGTGAGATCGATCGCTCCGCTGCGGTCGCCGCGGTAGAGGACGCGCTGCCACGTTCGCCCGCCGTCGCGCGAGCGGTACACGCCGCGCTCGGCATTCGGGCCGTGCGGGTGGCCGAGCGCCGCGACGTACACGGTGTCCGCGTCGCGCGGGTCGACGCAGACCGTCGAGATGTTCCGCGTCTTCTCGAGGCCGAGGTGCGACCAGGTGCGTCCGCCGTCGGTCGAGCGGTACACGCCGTCGCCGTGCGAGACGTTCTCGCGGATGCACGACTCGCCCATCCCGGCGTAGATCACGTTCGGGTCGCTCGGCGCGACCGCGAGCGCGCCCACCGACGCGCGCTTGAAGTAGCCGTCCGAGACGTTCTTCCAGAACCGCCCGGCGTCGGTCGTCTTCCAGACGCCGCCGCCGGTCGAGCCGAAGTAGAAGGTGAGCCGGTCGCGCGGATCGCCCGCGACGGCGCTCACGCGTCCGCCCCGGTAGGGGCCGACGAGCCGGAACTCGAGGCCCTTGAACGG
>CAZSRI010000155.1:0-3040 GCA_964609145.1 uncultured Chloroflexota bacterium | reverse complement strand
TGCGTGTCTGCTGCTCGCGCCGGCGCCGGCTCTTGCCCTTGCCCGGCACGCGCACGGTGGCGACGACGCTGTCGCGGTGCACATCCAGGCCCGCGCAGCGCTCAACGAGGACGTCCATCATCTGCCTCCTTCCGAAACGACGGGACGCGCCGGGATCGGAGGGGCCTCCCAGGTACGACTCTAGGGTTCGCGCTCGAGGCAGCAGTCAACACGCCCGCAGGCCCCCGCGCCATACTGACCTTCGCGCTCGCAGCAGCAAGAGAATGCCGGCGTCAACCGATCACGGCGCCGGCATTCTCACCCCGCTCCGGTGGCGGCCGCCCCGGCCGCCGGGGGCTACTGATCCGGATTACTTCCGGCAGGTCGAACTCGACCCGGAGCTAGGGACGATCGTCTGGCCTAACGTCGCCGACATCGCACCCGAGACTCTCCACAGACTGGATCATCGGCCGGAGCACGGCAGCTTGTGTGAGCCCGGCCTGCAGGCGTGCCGACCGGATCAGCTGTCCACTGGTCATCCTCGCATGGCAGTTGACCCGGCCATCTTCGACATCCCGCCGGTCCGACGCCCGCATCTCCTGAAGGCGGCAGCCCTAGACCTCTGCTGAGCCTGGATCCACCGAAATGCGTGATCGCGGGGCGTTCGGCTGGGCCGCCAGGACGGGACGCGGTGCGGCCGGGCGGGCCGGGGCCCGGCCGGCCGCACCGCGGCCCGGAGCGCACCGGCCGGGTGCAGGCCCCGCCGGGGCCGGAACCCGGACGGGGAGCGGCCTGGCGAGCCCAGACGGGCGCACCGCCCGCGCAGATCGGTGGATCCAGTCTGAGTGCGATCCTCCTGTAGTGCAAAATGCGCTACAGTTCGCTGGATGCCATCAGTACCGCCTGTGTCGCTGCGCCTGGGTCGCGAGGGGTTGCGTGCGCTGGACGAGATTGCGCGGCGGCGCGGCGTGAGCCGCGCGGAGGCTGCGCGTCAGGCGATCGCCGAGACAGCCGAGCGAGAACGGAGGCGCAGGGGTCTCGCCGCGGAGGCAGCAGCTCTCGCGGAGGATGCCGCGTACGTGCGCGAAGCTCGCGAGGTGGCGGCATTGATGGAGCAGCTTCGTGGTCCGCGGTGACGTTCACGCGATCACGCTGCCGCGCCGCCGCGGTCGTATCCAGCACGGGCGCCGCTTCGCGGTGATCGTGCAGGCGGATGATCTTCTCGCGCTTTCGACGATCGTCGTCTGTCCAACGTCCACATCGACTCCGCCGGCGAGCTTTCATCCGGAGGTGGAGATCGGCGACGAGCCGACGCGCGTCATGTGCGAGATGGTCGGGGCTGTCGATGCTCGAATGCTGGGCCAGCAGGTCGGGCGTCTGACACTCGAGGAGATGCGTAGCGTGGACGACGCGCTGCAGCTCGTCCTCGACCTCGGCTGATTCCCGGACGGCCGGGTTCGCTAAGCGCCAAGCCGATCGCGCTCGCCTAACTCGCGCTTCAGTCGAGGTCGGGCGGGACCGGATGAAGTGCCGCGTAAGCCTTGACCACCTTGTCGTCGAAGCTCTCGAGGCGGACGTCGCCGTGTGTTCGTCGCGCCGGCTCTGAGACTCGACGCATGAGCGGCTGCCAGAGTAATATCTGATAATCTGATCTCATGCGGAGCCTCAGTGCGACCGAAGTCGCCCGTCGTTTCTCAGCGCTACTCGACATCGTCGAGCAGCGAGGGGAGACGTTTCTCGTGGTCCGGCGCGGCCGCGCCGTAGCGCGCATCGGTCCTGCCCGGGTAGCCAACGGAAAGGCCGTGAAGGAGATCTTTCGCGCCAACCCTCCCGACGCACGCTGGGCATCCGAGTTGCACGAGCTTCGTGCGTCGCTCACGGTCGAGGATCGACCCTGGAGCGACTGATTCTCGACACCACCGTCCTCGTGACGGCCGAACGGGCAGGCGCCGCACTCGACACAGCCATCGGCGACGAGGACGACGTCGCGATCGCCGCGGTGACCGCCGCAGAGTTGCTCGTCGGCGTTGAGCTCGCCGACCGCAGGAATCGACAGCGCCGACAGTCGTTCGTCGAGGACGTGCTCTCGGTGATCGCGATCGAGCCCTACGACCTCGAGGTCGCGCGAGTGCACGCAACCTTGCTCGCGCATACCCGCCGCTCGGGGCGGCCTCGCGGCGCGCACGACCTCCTCATCGCTGCCACGGCACTCGCCCGCCGTCGTCTCGTCGTCTCAGCCGATCCAACCGGCTTCGCCGACCTCCCAGACGTTGCGGTACGGCTCCCGGAATAACGTGCCGGAGCCGTTCGCTGGTTTGTCTTGATCCAAGTTCAGTGGGCGCACCTGGGATCGAACCAGGGACCTCTCGCGTGTGAAGCGAGCGCTCTCCCGCTGAGCTATGCGCCCGGGGTGAGCGCATGGTAGCGAGTGCTACGCTGCGCAGGCCCGGTCGCGCTAGGCGGGGAGGCAGCGGTTCCCTGAACCCGAAATCCGCTCTAGCGGGGCCGAACGCCGCCCGAGGGGCGGCACCGTTGGGGCTTGGGCTCGCGCACGCAGCGTTGAAGGCCAGGTTCCGCGCACTGGGAGCATCCGAACCGCGTCAGGTCCGGAAGGAAGCAGCGCTAAGGATTCCCTCCCAGGTGCCGCGGCTCCGCCTGGCCCGAGCAGGCGACGCGAGTTCCTCCCGGCGGGCCGTCTCGACGGCGGAACGCGTGACCGGGCACTACCTGCTCTAAGATCGATTCGGTGACCGCGCTCTACCGCAAGTACCGCCCCCAGGGCTTCGACGAGGTGGTCGGGCAGGAGGCGGTCGTGCGGACGCTGCGCAACGCGATCGAGCACGACCAGCTGCGGCAGGCGTACCTCTTCGCCGGGCCGCGCGGCCCCGGCAAGACGTCGCCCGCGCGGATCCTCGCCAAGCGCCTCAACTGCGCGCAGGGGCCGACGCCCGACCCGGACCAGCCGTGCCCCCCCCGCCTGACGACCGCGACCCGCCCCCCGCTCGCCATGGTCGAGCTCGCCGCGCCCGCCCGCCCCGGCCTCCCCGCCCTCCCAGCGACC
>CAZSRI010000154.1:0-3092 GCA_964609145.1 uncultured Chloroflexota bacterium | reverse complement strand
CGTCGAGGACACCATCATCCCGCCGCTGCGTGACCGCATGGAGATCATCCGGCTCCCCGGCTACACGGAGGACGAGAAGATGCACATCGCGACCGGCTACCTCCTCCCGCGGCAGCTGAAGCAGCACGGGCTGCTCGGCGAGGCGCAGCCCGTCGAGGAGCCGGCGGCCGAGGGCGCGGCGGAGACCGCCGCGGACCCCGAGACGGCCCCCGAGGCGGCGGCGCACCAGGCGCGCGGCGAGGCGACCGTGCCGGAGCCGACCGCCACGCCGACGGACGGCAAGCGCCTCGACGTGACGGAGGACGCGCTGCGCAAGATCATCCGCGAGTACACGCGTGAGGCCGGCGTCCGCAACCTCGAGCGCGAGATCGGCGCGATCTGCCGAAAGGTCGCGCGGAAGGTCGCCGCGGGCGAGGTCGAGAAGGCAAGGGTGGACGCCGCGGACATCGCGACGTACCTGGGCCCGGAGCGGTTCGAGTACGGCCTCGCCGAGAAGGAGGACATGGTCGGCGCCGCGACGGGCGTCTCCGTGTCCGAGCACGGCGGCGACGTCCTCACGGTCGAGGCGACGATCGTCGACGGCACCTTCGGCGAGGGCAAGGACTTCCAGCTCACCGGCCAGATCGGCAAGGTCATGGAGGAGTCGGCGCGGGCGGCGATGTCGTGGGTCCGCGCCCACCAGCGCGAGCTCGGCATCCCGCAGAACTACTTCGCCGACCACGCGATGCACATCCACGTCCCCGCGGGGGCGATCCCGAAGGACGGCCCGTCGGCGGGCGTGACGATGGCGACGACGATCGTGAGCGCGCTCACGGGTCGCCCGGTCCGCCGCGACGTCGCGATGACCGGCGAGATCACCCTCCGCGGGAAGGTCCTGCCGATCGGCGGGGTGAAGGAGAAGCTCCTCGCGGCGCACCGCGCCGGCATCAAGATCTTCATCCTTCCGGAGAAGAACAAGAAGGACCTCGTCGACATCCCGAAGGAGATCCTCGACACGGTCGAAGTGAAGACCGTCGGCGCGATCGACGAGGTGCTCGACCGCGCGCTCCTGCGGGGGCCGCGGATCGCGCAGGCCGCGTTCGGGTCGCGCGACGTGGGACGGCCCGCGCCGCCGCCGAGCTGATGCGAGGTCGCCGATGCCTGTCGAGTACAAGGACTACTACAAGATCCTCGGCGTCAAGAAGGACGCGCCGCCCGAGGACATCGCGAAGGCCTATCGGCGCCTGGCGCGGCAGCACCATCCCGACCTGAACAAGGGCGCGGACGCGGAGCGCCGCTTCAAGGAGGTCAACGAGGCCTACCAGGTCCTCCACGACCCCGGGAAGCGCGCGCGCTACGACCAGCTCGGACCCGACTGGGAGCGGTTCGCGCAGGGCGCGCGCCCGGGCGGTCAGCAGGGCGGCTTCCAGTGGGTCTTCACCGGACAGCCCGGAGCGGGCGGAGCGGACTTCGGCGACTTCAGCGACTTCTTCCGCACCGTGTTCGGCGACCTCGGGGGCGTCGGCGGCGGCTTCCGCACGGGAACGGTCGACGACCTCATCGGCGGTGCCCGCCGCTCGCCGAACGGCCGCGCGCGCACGCGCCGCGCGCCGGGACAGGACCTCGAGAGCGAGGTCGACATCGCGCTCCTCGAGGCGTACCGCGGCAGCGAGCGGTCGGTGGAGGTGCGCCGCGAGGACGGGTCCGCAAGGCGACTTGACGTGAAGATCCCCGCGGGCGTCCGCGACGGGCAGCGCATCCGCCTCGCGGGCCAGGGCGGCGCGGGCGCACACGGCGGCGAGGCCGGCGACCTGTACCTGCGCGTGCGCGTCCAGCCGCACCCGTTCTTCCAGCGCGATGGCGACGACATCCGCGTCGAGCTGCCGGTCGCGCTGCACGAGGCGCTGCTCGGCGGCGAGCTCACGGTCCCGACGCTGAAGGGGCGCGTCTCGCTGAAGATCCCGGCCGAGACGCAGAACGGCCGCACGATCCGCCTGGCGGGACAGGGGATGCCGCGCCCCGCCGGCGGCTTCGGCGACATGTACGTGACCGTGAAGGTCGTGCTGCCGCAGAAGCTGAACGAGGAGGAGCGCGAGTACGCGCGCAAGATCGCCGCGCGCCGCGCCGACGAGAACGTGAGGAGCCACCTGCTGTGATCGACCCGAACAAGCTCACCGAGAGGACGCAGGAAGCGATCGTCGCCGCGCGAGCGCGCGCGGCCGAGCTCGGCCACTCCGAGATCGACGTCGAGCACCTCGCCGCCTCTCTCATCGCGCAGGAGGGCGGCACCGTGCCGGCGCTCCTGCGGGCGCTCGGCGCGAAGGGGCAGCAGGTCCTCGCCGCGATCGATGCCGACCTTGGACGGCGCGCGCGCGTCGCCGGCGGCACGGTCCAGATCGGCGCGTCGGCGCGCTTCGGCCGCGTGCTGCAGCAGGCGCAGAAGGAGATGGAGGCGCTCACGGACGAGTTCGTCTCGACGGAGCACCTCTTCCTCGCGATGCTCGACGACAAGGGCGCGACGGGCGAGACGCTCCGCCGCGCCGGCGCGACGCGCGAGCGCGTCCTCGAGGCGCTGCGCGACATCCGCGGCAACCAGCGCGTCACCGACGCGAACCCCGAGGGGAAGTACCAGGCCCTCGAGCGCTACGGGCGCGACCTCACCGACCTCGCGCGCAAGGGCAAGCTCGACCCGGTCATCGGGCGCGACGAGGAGATCCGCCGCGTCATCCAGGTCCTCAGCCGCCGCACGAAGAACAACCCCGTCCTCATCGGCGAGCCCGGCGTGGGCAAGACGGCCATCGTCGAGGGGCTCGCGCAGCGCATCGTGCGCGGCGACGTCCCCGAGGGGCTCAAGAGCAAGCGCATCTTCGCGCTCGACATCGGCGCACTCCTCGCCGGAGCGAAGTACCGCGGCGAGTTCGAGGAGCGCCTCAAGGCGGTCCTCAAGGAGATCAGCGCGAGCGAGGGCGAGATCGTCCTCTTCATCGATGAGCTGCACACCGTCGTCGGGGCGGGCGCCGCGGAAGGCGCCGTCGACGCGGCGAACATGCTGAAGCCCATGCTCGCGCGCGGCGAGCTCCACGCCATCGGCGCGACGACGCTCGACGAGTACC
>CAZSRI010000153.1:0-3107 GCA_964609145.1 uncultured Chloroflexota bacterium | reverse complement strand
GCCCGCATGCAGAAGAGCCGATGAGCAGCGACCGCGGACAGCTGACGTACGCGCGTCTCAGCGAGTTCTCAGCGCGCTCGACGCGTTGACACGGGACCGAGGTGCTGTCCGAGAACACTCGATACGGAGCCAGCTCTCATGCGGCGTCCGCGATCTCGGACGCCCGGACGGTCGAGCAGGCGTTCATGGCCTGGCGCTGGCCGATGAGCGGGAGGGGCGACCTCGAGGACCCGCCGGCGCCGGCGCGGGCGCGGCACGGTGGCGGCCACGACGTGTAGCGCCAGGGGCCCAGGCGCGCGGGTGCCTGCGGAAGAACGACGAGAAGGGTAGAGAGAGCGCACCGCGCGGCGGCCCAGCTCA
This sequence comes from uncultured Chloroflexota bacterium, assembly GCA_964609145.1. Taxonomy (GTDB): domain Bacteria; phylum Chloroflexota; class Limnocylindria; order P2-11E; family P2-11E; genus JACPOT01. Next base: position 2,747 of record CAZSRI010000153.1, on the reverse strand, counting down.
ATGCTGGCGGGCCAGTCGCCGGATGCGGCGCTGGCGCACGCGCTCGCTCTCGGCGAACGACGTGTCGTGCGCATAGCGCTGCCGGCGCCGGGCGTTGCGGCAGGTCTTGCAGTAGGCGATGCGCCCATCGCGGTGGCGCACGACGTTCGCGGGCGTGAGCTCGTGTCCGCGCGAGCAGTACTGCATGTCGCGCGACACCGCGATCGGTGCGCGCACGACGCGTACGTGATCGACGTTCACGCAGCGGCGCCGCTCGCAGAGTCGCTCGAGACGCGCGCCCGCCGGTAGCGGACCGTGGCTCGCCTCGTACAGGCGACGACGTGCCGCACGCGCAGCGCCCTTCCCGATCCAAAGGCAGCAACCGCTCGGATGGCACTCGATGGGTTCGCCGCCGTGGGGGAGGACGCGCAGCTGCACGTCACCATCGTACGGAGCCGCCAGCCGTACGCGGCATAGGGTGGCGCCATGCAAGGACAAGTCAGCTTCCTCGTCGATGACCGCAGGATCCACTGCGACGGCTGAGAGCAGCGCATCAGCGCCGCTCTGCGGCAGCTTCCGGGCGTCGTGAACGTCCGCGCCAGCGCACAGACCCAGCGCGTCGAGGTGCAGCTCGACTCGAGCCGCGTTCCCCCGGATGCCATCGCCGCCAAGCTCGCCGCGATCGGCTTTCCCGCTCATCGCGAAGAGCATGACGGTGGTCATGAGTGATGAAACGCGTGACCGCGGCGCGTGAGGCCGACACTTCGCCGTACTGGGTGGAAGAGGGCCTCGGCCCGGACGGGAAGGGCCGCTTCCGTGCCAAGATCGGCGGACTGCACTGCTCGCTCTGCACCGGCACGATCGAGAAGGCGCTGGGGCAGCATCCGGGCGTCGAGAAGGTCGCGGTCAGCCTGACGCATGAGCAGGCCCTGGTGGAGTACGACCCAAAGCGCGTTCGTCCCACCGAGCTCGTCGGCACGCTCACGGACATGGGCTACACGATCTACGATCCGCGAAAGCTCCGGCCGTTCGAGGAAGCGGAGCGGGAGCTCATCCGCGAGGGCCGGCGGCTCCTCGCCGCGATCGGTTTCAGCCTGACCACGATCGCGCTCCTCTTCGAAGGCGCGGGATGGTGGTCGGTGCTGCTGCCGGCGCTCGTCGGGATCACCTTCCTGGTCGTCGCGTTCCTCATCCTGCGGGGCGCGGGCCGGCCCGCGACCGTGCTCGGGCTCAGCGCGCTCGCGGCCGCGTTCACCGCGGCCGTCGCCGCGAAGCTGGCCGGCATCGTCCCGCTCGCGATCACCCTCACGATCGCGCTGTTCGCCTTCGTCGTCGTCTTCCTCCTCGCCGGCCACATCCTCTCGATGGCCCTCCGATCGGTGCGCCGCGGCATTCTCAACCAGCACGTCCTGCTCGAGGCGGGGGCGTTCGCCGGGCTCGTCGGTGGACTGATCGGGCTCGTGTTCCGGCCGGCGGGCTACCCGACGGCGCCGTTCTTCGCCGTCTCTGTCCTCATCGTCAACTACCACCTCTTCTCGGAGTGGCTGTCGCTCATCGTCAAGACGCGCAGCTCGCAGGCGGTGAAGCGCCTCCTCGACCTGCAGCCCGATACGGCGCGCGTCGTCCGCAACGACCTCGAGAAGGAGGTCGCGCTCGGCGACGTGAGGCTCGGCGATCTCGTGCGTGTCCGCCCGGGCGAGCGGGTCCCGGTCGACGGCGAGGTCGTGGGTGGGCACTCCTCCGTGGATCAGTCGTTCGTGACCGGCGAGCCGATCCCCGTCGAGCGCAGCGCGGGCGATGCGGTCATCGGCGGATCGATCAACGGCCTCGGCACGCTCCTCGTCCGCGTCACCGCCGTCGGCGAGAAGAGCTTCCTGCAGCAAGTGATCCGCCACGTGGAGGACGCCCGGGCGCTCAAGCCCGGCATCCTTCACCTCGTCGACCGCATCCTCACGGTCTACGCGCCGTTCGTCCTCCTCACTTCGCTCGTTGGATCCGTCGGCTGGCTCGGCGGCAGCTACATCCTGACGGGACAATCCGACGTCCAGCGCGCCGCCTTCGCGGCGCTGAGCGTGCTCGTGATGGGCTACCCCTGCGCGGTCGGGATCGCGGCGCCGCTCTCGATCGTGCGCGGTGCCGGCGAGGCGGCCGACCGCGGGATCGTCATGCGCACGGGCGAGGCCTTCCAGGGGTTCCGCCTCGCCCGGATCATCGCGCTCGACAAGACGGGGACGCTCACCGTCGGAACGCCGACGGTGAGCGACATCGAGGCGGTCGGCGACGCGTCCGAGCTGGTCGCCTACGCCGCTGCGGTCGAGTCGGCCTCCGAACATCCACTCGGCCAGGCGATCGTCTCGGAAGCCTTCGTCCGCGGCATCACGCTCCCGGTCGTGACCGACTTCGAGTCGATGACCGGGTGGGGTGTGTCGGCCCGCGTCGACGGCGCCCTCGTGCGCGTCGGTCGCCCCGGGTTCGTCCAGGGGGCGGGCGTGGAGCTCGCTCCGCTGCGCGGTCGGCTCGCGGAGCTCGAACGCCTGGGTCGCACCGTGATCGCCGTGGCTCGCGACAAGGACCTGCTCGGCCTCATCGCGCTCGGAGACGAGATCCGCCCCGACGCTCGCGAGGCGGTCGCGGAGATGAAGCGCGTCGGCATGCGGCCGATGCTCGTGACGGGCGACAACGAGCGTGCGGCGGAGCGCGTTGCCGAGCAGGTCGGCATCGAGGAGTACCACGCGGGCGCGCTGCCGGGGGAGAAGGCCGAGGTGATC
>CAZSRI010000152.1:0-3137 GCA_964609145.1 uncultured Chloroflexota bacterium | reverse complement strand
GAACAGTAGTGCGGTCGATCTTCTGTTGGGAGGTACTGCGAGTACCCCTCTCAACAGGAACTTCCTCACGGTGCCGGCGGATGGTTCGCTCTCCTGCAATGACAACGACGCGAGGGAGCGCCACATGATGAGACGCTCGAAGCGATACGCCACGGCGGCGGCAATTGCGATCGGCCTGGCCCTCGCCGGATGCGCCAACCCAACGGCTGCCTCCGCACCGACTCCCGACGCCGCGCGTACGCGGACCGCTGGCCGGGCCGCGACCGATGCCACCGCCGTCGCGCAACTCACGGGAACCCCCTCCACCGTGGCGGCGCGGCTCGACGCGCCGTGGTCCGTCGTCTTCGTGGCCGGCGCGGCGCTCATCAGCGAGCGCGATAGCGGACGGATCCTCGAGCTTGACGACGACGGCCGTACGCGCGTCGTCGGGACGGTCGAGGGGACGGTCCACAGGGGCGAGGGCGGCCTGCTCGGTCTCGCAGTCGATGAGCGCCGTCGCCTCTACGCGTACTCGACCGGGCCGAACGGCAACCGCATCGAACGCTACCAGCTCGTAGGCGCACGCGGCACGCTGTCCCTCGGCGCGCGCGAACTCATCCTCGACCGGCTTCCCGCGGCGAGCTATCACGACGGCGGACGCATCGCCTTCGGACCGGACGGGATGCTCTACGCGGCAGTCGGTGACGCGGGCCAGCGCGACAGTGCGCAACGTCTCGACACGCTCGCCGGGAAGATCCTGCGCACGACCCCCGACGGCGAGGTGCCTGCCGACAACCCGTTCCCCGGCTCGCTCGTCTATAGCTACGGCCACCGCAACGTCCAAGGTCTCGCCTGGTCCGCGGACGGCAGGATGTGGGCGACCGAGTTCGGGCAGGACACATGGGATGAGCTGAACCTCATCGTGCCGGGCGGCAACTACGGCTGGCCGGTCGTCGAAGGCATCGCCCGCCGCGTGGGATTCATCGACCCGGTCCAGCAGTGGAGCCCCGCGAGCGCCAGCCCGAGCGGCATGGCCGCGGTCGGCGGAACGCTCTTCATCGCCAACCTTCGCGGACGAGTGCTGCGGGCCGTTCCGGTCTCCGACCCGTCGAGCTCGACCGACTACTTCACCGGGGCCTACGGCCGGCTCCGCGATGTGGCGCTCGCACCCGACGGCAGCCTGTGGTTCATCACGAACAATACCGACGGGCGTGGTCAGCCAGGCCCGGACGACGACCGCATCGAGAGCGTCGAGGTCACCCGCTTCATGACGATTCGCTACTGACGCTGAGAAGAGGAGATTACCGATGCGCGGAGTGATGATGTACGCCCCCGGCGACGTCCGGGTGGAGCAACGCCCAGACCCAAGGATCCTGGCACCGACGGACGCGATCATCGAACTCTCCCAGACCTGCATCTGTGGGTCGGACCTGTGGCGATGGCGTGGACTGGACGAGGTCACGGGGCCCATGCCGATGGGACATGAGTACGCGGGAACCGTCGTCGAGGTAGGCAGCGAGGTGAGGAGCATCAAGCCCGGACAGTTCGTGGTCGGCTCGTTCTTCGCGTCCGACAACACCTGCGCGATCTGCCGCTCCGGCTACCAGTCCTCGTGCATCCATCGCGCGCTCGTGGGTGGCGCGCAGGCGGAGCTGCTGCGGGTCCCGCTCGCCGATGGGACCCTCGTCGCGACCCCGGGAATCCCGTCGGGCGACCTCGTCCCGAGCTTGTTGGCCGCGTCGGATGTTCTGGGTACTGGTTGGTTCGCCGCGGTCGCCGCCGAGGCTGGCCCGGGAAAGACGGTCGCAGTCGTCGGCGACGGCGCCGTCGGCCTGTCGGCGATCCTGGCCGCCAAGCACCTCGGTGCGCAGCGCATCATCGCGATGAGCCGTCACCCCTCTCGCCAGGAGCTCGCCCGTGCGTTCGGCGCGACCGACATCGTCGAGACTCGCGGGGACGAGGGCGTCGCGCACGTCAAGCGACTCACCTGCGGCCTTGGCGCGCACTCCGTGGTCGAGGCCGTCGGTACCCAGGAGTCGATGCTGCAGGCCATCCGCGCCGGTCGCCCCGGTGGCCACGTCGGCTACGTCGGCGTTGCCCACGGCGTTGCGCTGCCGGGCGAGGAGCTGTTCTTCTCGCACGTCCACCTGCACGGAGGCCCGGCTCCGGTGCGCCAATCCCTCCCCGAGCTCATCGATCTGATCTGGGACCGCAAGATCGACCTGCACCCGCTCTTCGACCTGGAGTTGCCGCTCGACCAGGCTGCCGAGGGTTATCGCGCGATGGACGAGCGGCGCGCCATCAAGGTGCTCCTGCATGTCTAGCCGGATCACATCGGACCGCTCGCGTCAGGAGCTGGCGGGGGCGGACGAGAAAGGATCGCAAGGTCATGATGAACATCGTCCGTAGGTTCCCGCGGCCTTTCCTTCGTGCGCGCGGGACCTTCGCGCTTGCGACGGCCTCGGCCATCGTGCTGTCGGTCACCGGCTGCGGAGGCGAGGCGCAGCGCTCCGTCGCGCCACCGTTCGGCCCGGCCTCGCCCACGGCGGTCACGAACTCGACGGCGCCGGATCCCTCCTCACCAGAGCCGCCGCGAGGCGCGTCTGCCCCGACCGCGAGCGAGGGAACGCCGATCCGCGTCACGATCGGGCAAACCGTGTTGACGGGACGGCTGTCGAACAACGCCACCGCGCGCGACCTCATCGCTCAGCTCCCGCTGACGCTGACCTTCAGCGATCTCAACCGCCTCGAGAAGATCGCGCACCTGCCCCGTGGGCTCTCGATGGACGGAGTGCCGCGAGGCGACGATCCGCAGCCCCGTGACATCGGGTACTACGCGCCCTGGGGGAACCTCGTCTTCTACTACGGCGATGTCGGCTACTGGGACGGAATCGTGAGGATCGGTCGATTCGACGGGAACATGGACGTGATCCAAGGGCAGACGGGCGACTTCACGGCGACGATCGAGCTCGCGCACTGACACCGACCTCCCGCGGGGATCGCTCCCGATCGGCTCGGATGGCCATCTGCGTGTGACACTCGGGATCGCGCTCTCGCGCGCGATCGGGATCCGCGACCGACACGCGGAACGACCAAGCAAGCTTGTGAGCCCGCCGGGATTCGAACCCGGAACCAAGGGATTAAAAGTCCCCTGCGCT
>CAZSRI010000151.1:0-3311 GCA_964609145.1 uncultured Chloroflexota bacterium | reverse complement strand
AGGTGCGCCTGGACCCCCTGCTCCGACATGCCCGGACCGATCCCGAGGGACGGCCGGCGCGCGGCGGCGGGGATCGCGGCGAGGAGGTCGTCGACGCTCGCGACGCCGATCGCGTCGAGCATCGCCCTGCGCTCGGCATCCGTGTGTGGCGAGTAGGGGTTGCGGTCCTCGCTCATCGCAGGGGGCTCCGCCCCCTTCGACCCTCGCTCATCAGTCCGCGCCGTCGGCGGAGCCCTCGCCGATGTGTGAGCGATACGCGCCCGCGTCGAGGAGCGAGCCGAGCTCGCCCTTGTCCGACACGCGGACCTTGACGAGCCACCCGTCGCCGTAGGGCGCCTTGTTCACCAGCTCGGGGCTCTCGATGACCTTCACGTTGCGCTCCAGCACCTCGCCCGAGACCGGCGCGTAGATGTCCGACGCCGCCTTCACCGACTCGACGACGCCGAGCGAGCCGAACTGGCGGACACGCGACCCCTGCGCGGGCAGCTCGACGAACACGACATCGCCGAGCTGATCCTGCGCGAAGTGCGTGATCCCGACCGTCGCGACATCGCCTTCGACGCGGACCCACTCGTGCTCTTTCGAATAGCGGAGATCCTCCGGTACCGTGCTCACCCGCTCGCCTCCCTCACCTCTACCTCTTGCCGTAGAAGGGCGTCTTCACGACCCGCGCCGCCGCGTCCCGCTCGCGGATGCGCACCGCGAGCTCCGTGCCCACCTTCGCGAGCGCGGTCGGCACGTACGCGAGGGCGATGTTCTGGCCGACCGTCGGGCCGAACGTGCCGCTCGTGACGCGCCCCACGACCTGCCCATCGTGGACGACGGGGTATCCGTGCCGCGCGACGCCGTCCGCGACGACGAGCCCCACGATGCGCCGCGCCGGCCCGCGCTCCTTCGCCGCGACGATGGCGTCGCGGCCGACGAACTCCTTGTCGAGCTTGCACGTCCAGCCGAGGCCCGCCTCGATCGGGTCCGTCGTCTCGTCGATCTCGTTGCCGTAGAGCGAGTACCGGGCCTCGAGGCGCAGCGTGTCGCGCGCGCCGAGCCCGACGGGCGCGAGGCCGAGCCCGCCGCCCGCGGCGAGGAGCCGCGTCCACGGCCCGACCGCGCGATCGTGAGGCAGGAACACCTCGAAGCCGTCCTCGCCCGTGTAGCCGGTGCGCGCGATGTGCGCCCGCGCGCCGGCGATGCGCGCGCTCGCCACGCCGAACGGCGCGAGGCGCTCGATGCTCGCCCCGCTGACCTCGAGGTCGGTCACGCTCGACAGGATCACCTCCGCGCGCGGGCCCTGAACGGCGATGAGCGCCGTCTCGAGCGAGGCGTCCTCGACGTTGGCGTCGTTCCCGACGTGCGCGCGGATGTGCGGAACGTCCTTCTCGACGTTCGCCGCGTTCACGACGACGAGGTACTCCTCGGCGCCGACACGGTAGACGATGACGTCGTCAACGATCGTCCCGCGCTCGTTGCACAGGAGGCCGTACCGCGCCTGCCCCACCTCGAGCCCCGCGATGTCGCTCGACACGAGTCGGTCCGCGGCCATCCGCGCGCCCGGACCGCGCACGTACACCTCGCCCATGTGCGAGAGGTCGAAGATCCCGGCGGCGCTCCGCACCGCGCGGTGCTCGGCGACGATGCCCTCGTACTGGAGCGGCATCTCCCACCCCGCGAACGGGACCATCTTCGCGCCGAGCGCGATGTGCTCGTCGTACAGCGGCGTGTGCAGGAGCGTCGCCGTGCTCGTCGTGGTCACGCCGCCGCTTCGCTCGCGAGCGCGCGCTCGAGCATCTCGCGATACGTGTCGAACGTGAGCAGGTGACGCGCCTCGTCCACCGGTACCCAGCGGACCTCGTCGTACTCGTCGTCGTGGAGCGAGGTGTCGCCGCCGACCGCCGACATGAGGAAGAAGTGCACGGTCTTGTGCACGCGCTCCGCGGGAAGCCGGAACACGTACTCGATCGTTCCGAGCGGACGCACGATGCGCACGTCGAGGCCCGTCTCCTCGCGGACCTCGCGCCGCGCCGTCTCCTCGAGCCCTTCGCCGCCGTCGGGCGTGCCCTTGGGCAGGACCCACGTGCCCTCGCGTCCCGCGATGACGACCTCTTGGCCGCGCCCGCCCTCACGCATCACGACCCCTCCGGCGGCCACCGCATCGCGCGATGTCTGCTTCGTCCGTCGGGGCACGTTCCGCATTGTCGCTCAGGGCGAGGATCGGCGCGGCGCGGCCCGACCTGCGCGACAGCGCGTTCGACGCGAGGTGGGGTGATGTCGCGGGGGGAGCGACGGCCCGGTACGCGAAGGCTGAGCGAAGCGGCGCCGGACCCGCGTCGCGCCGCGCACAACGCTGTGCCGCGAGCCAGCCGAGCGGGCGAGGCCGTCGCTCCTCTCGCGGGGTGCGCCGCCCCGCCGAGCGCTGGATCCGGGCTAGAGCAGACGCGTGCCGTTGATGACGAGCGCGAACGAGCAGTGCAGATGCTCGGCGGCGCGACGACACAGGATCATGCGCGAGAGGAAGATCTCGAAGTACTCCATGAGCGGCGCGACCTCGGTGTCGATCGTGAGGTAGAGCGCGATCTGCTTCTCCTTGCGGCTCACCTTGAGCTCCGCCGACGTCGCGGCGTAGTTCACGCGGTCGTGGATGTCGAATGAGGTCGTCTTCGGGTTGCGGACGCGGCTGCGATGCACGTCGCTCTTGTCCGCGAGGATGACCGCGGCCGAGACCGCGCTCACCGGGAGGCCGCCTTCCTCCTCCTCGTGGTTCGCGACGGCGCCCATGACCGTCGCGATCTCGTCGTAGTCGAGCCCGAGGTCCTGGAGGATGTCCTTCGCGATGAGCGCGCCCGTCTGCGCGTGGCTCTGGCGCGTGACGACGTTGCCGATGTCATGGAGGAACGCCGCGATCGCGGCGAGCTCGCAGCGGCGCGGCTCGTGGCCGAGCGAGCGCAGGATGAAGCGCGCGCCGTCGGCGCACGTGTTCGCGTGCCGCTCGCCGTGCTCGGTGTAGCCGATCGCGCCCGTCTGCTGGTTCGCGGAGCGGATCCAGCTCTTCACGCGCCCGTCCGCGCGGACCGCGTCGAGCGTCGGGCCCTGCCGCTTCGCCTCGAGCGGCGTCTTCGTCTTCGTCTCGGCGCGGTGGACCTTCGCGCGCGTGTCGGGCGCGGCGTCGGGGCGCTGCGTGCCGGGGCGCGGCGCGGACGCGGCTTCGGTCATCGCGCCGACGCTACCACCGGCTCACTTCGCGGCCGCGCGCGCCGCGTCATACCCGCGCTGCAGCCGCTCGGCGACCGCCTGGATCCAGCGCAGCTCGTTCAGCC
>CAZSRI010000150.1:0-3418 GCA_964609145.1 uncultured Chloroflexota bacterium | reverse complement strand
CGCCCAAGCGCTCCTTCGCCGCCGCCTCGGACAGGCCGACCGACGCGAGCTCGGGGTGCGTGTACACGACGCTCGGCACCACGTCGTAGTCCATGCGCACGTCCTCGCCGAGGATCGTCTCCACCGCCACGTCGCCCTGCGTGGACGCGACGTGCGCGAGCATCGCGCGGTTCTCGAAGCTCGCCGCGGTGCAGTCGCCGATCGCGGACACGCCGGCGACGCTCGTGCGCATGCGGTCGTCCACCTGGACGCCGCGCTTCCCCATGGCGAGCCCCGCGCGATCGGCGCCGGCGACGCTCGGCACGCGCCCGGCGCCGAGGACGACCTCGTCGCCCTCGAACGTCTGCGCCTTGCCTTCGACCTCGGCGGTGAGCGCAACGTCGCCGTTCGCCCGCCGCTCGACGCCGGTGACCTTCGCGTTCACGACGACGCGGAAGCGGCCCTTCCCCTCGAGCGCCTTCACGAGCAGCCGCACGAGGTCGGGATCCGACCCCGCGAGCGGCGCGGGGAGCATCTCGAGCACCGTCACGTCGGAGCCGATCTCGGCGTAGAAGGCGCCGAGCTCCATGCCGATGACGCCCGCGCCGATGACGAGGAGCCGCTTCGGGATCTCGCGCAGGTCGAGCGCGCCGACGTTGTCGAGCGGTCTCGCCTCCGCGAGCCCGGCGATCGGCGGGAGCGCGACGACCGAGCCCGTCGCGACGATCGTCGCGTTCGCCTGAACGCTCGACGGGCCGTCTCCCGTGAGGCGGATCTCCGTCGGCGAGACGAGCTCACCCGTCGCCTTGAAGAGATCGACCTTGCGCGCCCTGAGCAGCTGCTCGGTCCCCGACACGAGCTGCTTCACGACCTGGTCCTTGCGCGCCATCGCCTTCGGCAGGTCGAAGTCGCCGGTGAGGTGGAGCCCGCTCACGGTCGCGTGCGTGCCCATCCAGTAGAAGTGGCTGGTGTCGAGGAGCGCCTTCGAGGGGATGCACCCGACGGTGACGCACGTCCCGCCCACGCGGTCCTTCTCGATGAGCGCGACCTTCGCGCCGCGGACCCCCGCCGCGAGCGCGGCGACGTATCCGCCGGGTCCGCCGCCGAGGATCGCGATGTCGTACCGCTCGGGCATGCGTCAGCTCCGATCTGGGGTGTTCCCGCCGCGATCCTAGTCGAAGAGGGTGGTCGGCGACGACGCGTCACGCTCCAAGGGATGCGCGGCGTAGCCAGCGCGCATGTATCGCAGCACGTAGAGCGGGAGGAACGCGAGGCCGAGTCGCTCGTACTGGTGGACGTGCCGTAGCTCGTGTCGCCAGAGCGCCGTCGACGGCTCGCGCGTGACGACGACGACGTGTCCGAACGTGATGGCGCCGTACCCGCGCCGCGAGAGGACGAGCCTCGCGAGGCCGCGGTCGCTCACGTAGAGGAAGCACCCCTCACGGAAGCGCGGCGTCGCTCCGGAGAGGATCCCGATGAGATGGCCGATCGGGTCGGCGTGGTGCGCGACCAACGAAGAGAGGGCGCGCACGAGCGGATCGTACGCGCCCCCCAGCTCGGAGGATCAGGGCTGCTTCGGCGGCTCCTTGGCCGGCTCCTCGGAGCGCTTCTCCCACTCCTGGCGGGTCTCGGTCATCGGCGGCCGACCCTGCTCGGCCGCACCGCTCCCCATCGGCATCGCGGTGTCACCGCCGAGCTTGCCTACCTCCTGCGGCTTGCCCTCGACCTGCTCCTTCTTCCCCCTGACCTTCCGCTGGCTCGGGTCGGCCGGCTTGTTCACATCGCCCACTTGGCACCTCCGTCTGTTGGTGCCTCATCGGGTCGCAATGTCCGTGCCCGGTGCGCGAAGCGGGAAGGCCTCTACTGCTCGCCGAGCTTGCGGAGGACCGACTCTTCGCGGTCGAGGACGTGCGCCTGGATCTCGCGCAGCCAGTGCGTCAGATCGGCCGTCAGCTCGACGGCTTCGGCGAGGAGCCGGGCCCGCTCGGCCGCGTCCGCGGCGGCGCAGCGCTCGACGATCCCCGCGGTCTTCTCTTCGTAGTCGGTCACCTTCACGCCGAACACCTTGAGGAGCCTGCGGGTCGGGTCCATCGGTCCGCGCTCCTCCCGCGGAGGCCGATCCTCCATTTATGTCGCCTCCCTTTCCGGGGGTCACTCTCCCCCTCCCCTGCGAGACCGTGCAAGAATGCGCCGGATCCTGGCCATCTTTCGAAAGTTTCTCCAGGGAGGGACGCACACGTGGCGATGACGAAGACGGAGACCGTCCGGGAGCTCTCCGAGCGGAGCGGCGTCGACCGCAAGCAGGTCAACATGGTGCTCGAAGAGCTCGCGAAGCTCTCCTACGAGCAGGCGCGCGACGGCTTCACGATCCCCGGCCTCGGCAAGCTCGTCCTCGTGGACCGCAAGGCTCGCACGGGCCGCAACCCGGCCACCGGCGAGCAGATCCAGATCCCGGCGAAGCGCGTCCTGAAGTTCCGGATCGCCAAGCAGGCCAAGGACGCCGTCCTCGCCCCCAAGGGCCCGTCCCGCCGCAAGTAGCGACGCGAGAGGCTCAGCTCGCGGCGATCGCGTCGCGCAGGGTCGCCGCGAGCTGGGCCGCTTCACCGTCGGCATAGCGCCGCCGTATCCACACCATCCCCGCACGGAAGAGCCCGTCCCCCTGCCGCCGCGGCACGACGTGGACGTGCACGTGCGGGATGCTCTGGCTCACGCGCGTATTGATCGACGTGAACGAGCCGTCCGCGCCGAGCGCCTTCGGGAACGCGCGCGAGACGCGCTGCACCACGGCGAAGAGCGGCTCGATGAGCGCGGCGGGCAGATCGTCGAACGTCTCGACGTGCGCGCGCGGCATCACGAGCACGTGGCCCCTGATGAGCGGCGCGTGGTCGAGGAAGGCGATCACGTCCGCGTCCTCATGGACGACGGCCACGCCGCTGGGCGAGCAGAAGGCGCAGCGTCGCGGGCGCGGCACGGCCGCAGCATACGAACGGGTCAGGCGAGCGCGAGCCCGGTCGCCACGCTCGAGAACGCCGCGAGGTCGCGATGCAGCGCGGATGGGAAGCGCCGCGCGAGCAGCGCGCGCGCCGCGGGCAGGCCGCTCGAGCCGCCGGTGAGCACGACCTCCGCCACGCGCTCCGGCCCGGTGCCGGCGCGCTCGAGGACGAGGTCGACCAGCGCGTCGATCTCGGCGAGGAGGCCCGCCCAGCGCACCTCGGCGCGCCGCCGCGTGACGACGGCGTCGACGTCGACCTCGCCGCGGTGGAACGCGAGGAGCGCCGTGTCGTCGGACGAGAGCTCGATCTTCAGCCGGTCGACGGCCGCGAAGATCTCGTAGCCGAGCTGCAGCTCGATCGCGCTCCGGAGCGCCGCGAGCTCGCGGCGCGGAGCGCCCGCGCGGACGAGGTCGTCGAGCGCGTCGAGGAGCGGCTTCTCGTTCAGC
>CAZSRI010000149.1:0-3442 GCA_964609145.1 uncultured Chloroflexota bacterium | reverse complement strand
TCGTCGCGCAGCCCGGGCTTCGCGAGCTCGACGTACGCGTCGGCGAGCTCGCCCCACACGAACTGCTGCATGAAGTGCGCGTACTCGCCGAACAGGTACGAGTCGATGAGGCGCGTCGCCTCCGCCGTCGCCCACTCGGTCCGCGACAGGATCCACCGCTCGGCATCGCCGAGCTCACCCGACGGCGCCTCGTCGCTGGCGTGGCCACCGAGCGCGTCGGGGTACGTCTCGAGCTGGCGGAGCACGAAGCGGCCCACGTTCCACAGCTTGTTCGCGAAGTTGCGGGCGTTCGTCAGCTTCGCCTCGGAGAGCTCGGTGTCCATCCCCGCGGCGGTGTCGATGACGAGCGCGAACCGCAGCGCGTCGGCGCCCCACTCCTCGATGAGGCCGACGGGGCTGACGACGTTCCCGTAGGACTTGCTCATCTTCACGCCGCCCGTGCGCACGAGGCCGTGCAGGTACACGGTGTGGAACGGGACGTCCCCCATCTCGAAGAGGCCCATGACGATCATGCGGGCGACCCAGAAGAAGAGGATGTCGTAGCCGGTCTCGAGCACCGATCCCGGGTAGAAGCGCGCGAGGTCCGCGCTCCGATCGGGCCAGCCGAGCGTCGTGAACGGCCAGAGCGCGCTCGAGAACCACGTGTCGAGGACGTCGGGGTCCTTGCGCAGGTCGTCCGACCGGCACTTCGGGCAGCGCGTCGGATCGGGGCCGTCTTCGTCGGGCACGACCATCTCGTCGCAGTCGCGGCAGGACCACGCCGGGATCTCGTGGCCCCACCAGATCTGCCGCGAGACGGCCCAGTCGCGCACGTTCTCCATCCAGTGGAAGTAGATGCGCTCCTGGAACTCGGGGTGGATCCGCACGCGGCCGTCGCGCACGGCGGCGATCGCGCCTCGAGCGAGCGGCTTCATGCGCACCCACCACTGCGGCAGCACGAGCGGCTCGTCGACCGTCTCGCAGCGGTCGTGCACGCCGACGGCGTGCGTGATCGGCTCCTCCTTCACGAGGAGACCGGCCGAGCGGAGCCGCTCGACCATGTCGCCTCGCGCGCGGTCGCGGTCGAGGCCCGAGAGCGGCCCCGCGTCGCGCAGCATCATCCCGTCCTTGCCCACGACCGTGAGCACGGGCAGGTGATGGCGTTGGCCGATCTCGAAGTCCGTCTGGTCGTGGCCGGGCGTGATCTTCAGCGCCCCGGTCCCGAAGGCGGGGTCGACCGCCTCGTCGGCGATCACCCTCACGCGCCGCTCGGCCACGGGAACGAGCACGTCTTTGCCGACGAGCGGCTTCCACCGCGGATCGTCGGGGTGCACGGCGACCGCGACGTCGGCGAGGATCGTCTCGGGGCGCGTCGTCGCCACGACGACGTCCGGCGTGCCCGGCGGCATCGGCTCGGCCCAGGGATAGCGCACGTACCAGAGCGTGTCGGTGCGGTCGACGTGCTTCACCTCGAGGTCCGAGTACGTCGTCTGGCACGTGAGGCACCAGTGGACGATCCGTCCCTCGCGGTAGAGGAGGCCCGCCTGGTACAGGCGGATGAAGTGCGCGCGCACCGCGCGCTGCTTGCTCGGCTCCATCGTGAAGTTCGGCCGGCTCCAGTCGAGAGAGCACCCCAGCATGCGGAGCTGCTGCTCGATGCGCGGGCGGTAGAAGTCCATCCACTTCCACATCTCGTGCAGGAACTCCTCGCGCGTCATCCCGCGCTCGCGGGTCATACCCTCCTTCGCGAGCTCCTTCTCCACGACGATCTGCGCGATGATCCCGGCGTGGTCCGTCCCGGGCATCCAGAGCGTGGCGTCGCCGCGCATGCGGTGCCAGCGCGCCATGATGTCCTCGTACCCGCCGAACCCGAGCGCGTGCCCGAGGTGCAGGTCGCCGGTCACGTTCGGGAGCGGCAGCATCATCACGAAGGTGCGCTCGCCCCCTGACGCCTTCGCGGGCGGCGTGAAGAAGCCGCTTCGCTCCCACCAGTCGTAGAGGTCGCGCTCGACGACCGACGGCCGGAAGTTCTTCTCCTTGTGCGTGGTCGCCGAGCTCGGCGGCTGGATGCGCTCTTCCGTGATCGCCATCGCACGACCTCCTTTCGCGTCGCCCAACAAAAAAGCCGCTCGTCTGGGACGAGCGGCGTCGTGGTACCACCCAGCTTCGCGCGGCCTCGCGGCCGCGCCTCATTTCCGCGCTAACGGGCGGACCCGATCCGGCTCACAGGTGACGTTCGCGACCCGTCTCGCCGCGGAGCGCTTCCAGACCCTGCTCCTCCCCCGCTCGCCGCGCTCGCGGGGACCCGGGGCGCTCCTTCTCTGTCGGTGCCGGGTCGCTACTCCTCCCGGTCGCTGCCGGTATCGCAAAGTATCGCACCGTGTGACCGGAGAGCAGCGCGAGGCGGGATGAGGTCGAGGGGAGCGGCCTCTCGTACGAGGCGGCCGCCCCTCACGCCAAAGCGTTCGGCCGCCGAGGGCGAGAGGCCCGACCCGAGGCAACGTCATCCCGCCGGGCGCTGCTGGAACGCGACCGCCGCTCCCCCGGAGCGGCCTAGAAGCTTCAGCCCCGCTCGCCGTAGAAGCCGACGACGACCTCGTGGCCCTTCACGAACACCGGGACGGTCCGCTGGAGCGTCAGACGCGCGACCTCCTGCTGCCGCACAGCGTTCCCGTCGAGCATCCGCTCCTCGTAGGCGACACCCTGCTCGTCCATCTCGCGCTTCGCGGGCACGCACGTCGGGCAGGACTTGAGCGTGTAGACGATCAGACCGCTCACGCGCGCTTGGCCGCGGTCGGCGCTGCCGCGATCTCCACGACCTGCGCCGCCTGCTCGAGCACCCGCATCCCGTGCGCGGTAGCCGCCGGAACGACGTACGTGTCCCCCTCCGTGAGGATCCGCTGCTCCCCCGCGATGACCATCGCGAGGCTTCCACGCGTCACGATGCCGATCCGCTCCTCATCGTGCCGGTGGGTCTCGACGACCGTCCGCGCCGCGAGATCCGTGATGCGCATGGCGGCGTCCCTTCCCTGCAGCGTGTGCTCTGCGACGCCGGGCGCAGGGCGCGAAACGGGTAGGTCGCGCGGGCTCGCGAAGTAGAGCTTGGGCACTAGGCGGCAAAGCCGCCCTTTCTCTCACAGGGGGCTCCGCCCCCTTCCACCCCCATGGCTACGCGCTGGAGGCCTGTTCGCCCTCGAGGACCAGCTGCTCGCTCTTGCTCATGAGGAGCGGCTTGACCTTCCTCTCGATGCTCTCTTCCGTCACGACGACGCGGCGCACGTCGCTGCGCGAGGGGATCTCGTACATGACGTCGAGCAGGACCTCCTCGATGATCGTGCGCAGGCCGCGCGCGCCGGTCTTGCGCTTCACCGCGCCGCGGGCGGCCGAAGAGAGCGCTTCGGGTACGAATTGCAGCTCGACCTTGTCGAGCGCGAGGAACTTCTGGTACTGCTTCACGATCGCG
>CAZSRI010000148.1:0-3603 GCA_964609145.1 uncultured Chloroflexota bacterium | reverse complement strand
CGGGTCGTTGGGCGAGCTGGTCGCGCTGAAGACGCCCGAGCAGTGGGAGGCTATGCTGCGCGCCGGCGCGAGCGTCGCGGAGATGCTCGCGCGTACGCGCGCCGCGGGGCGCCCGGGCGTTACGACCGGCGAGCTCGATCGCCTCGCCGCCGCCGTCCGCGAGGAGCGCGGCGCGACCTCGTCGTGCCTCGGCTACTACGGCTACCCCGCGACGATCTGCACGTCGGTGAACGACGAGATCGTCCACGGCATCCCCGGTCGCCGGAAGCTCCGCGAGGGCGACATCGTCGGCATCGACGCCGGCGCGATCGTCGACGGATGGCAGGCGGACGCGGCTATCACCGTCCCGGTCGGGAGGGTGAGCGAGCGCGCGCGGACGCTCATCCGCGTCACGGAGGAGGCGCTGCGGCGGGGGATCGCCGCGGCGAGGCCGGGCGGGCGCCTGGGCGACGTCGGCGCGGCCGTGCAGGCCTACGCCGAGGAGCACGGGTTCTCGGTCGTCCGGAACTACGTCGGCCACGGGATCGGGCGCGCGATGCATGAGCCGCCGCAGGTCCCGAACTACGGCACGGCCGGGGTGGGGCGCCAGATCGCGGTCGGGCTGTGCATCGCGATCGAACCGATGCTGAACGTCGGGGCCGCGCCGACCCGCCTCCTGGACGACGGCTGGACGGTCGTGACGGCCGACGGCTCGCTTTCGGCCCATTTCGAGCACACCCTGGCCGTCACCGCGGACGGCCCGGTCGTCCTGACCGAGGCTGTGCCCGTACGCGGGCCGGCCGTAGGCGGCCCGCATGCCCGTAGGGCTATACTGAAACTTCCCGTGCGTTCTTCCGCGGGCGGTGCACGCCCGCGGACGGCCGCGGAATAACGTGCCTGGAGCCCGATTGGCGAGCAAGCCGACCAACAAGGACGTCATCGAAGTGGAGGGGACCGTGTCCGAGGCCCTTCCGAACGCGATGTTCAAGGTGGAGCTCCAGAACGGTCACGAGGTCCTCGCGCACATCTCGGGGAAGATGCGGATGAACTTCATCCGCGTCGTGCCCGGGGACAAGGTGCTCGTGGAGCTCTCGCCGTACGACCTGAAGCGAGGACGCATAACCAGGCGTGTGCGGTACTGACATGACGCAAGGAAGCGGATCGGAGCTCGGCGTGACAAAGGGCGACCGAAGACACGCGCTCGCGGCGGCAGCTCACGCGGCGCCGGAGCTCGTATGAAGGTCCGGGCGAGCGTCAAGAAGCGCTGCGACAAGTGCAAGATCGTCCGGCGGGAAGGACAGATCCTCGTGATCTGCTCCGAGCCGAAGCACAAGCAGCGGCAGGGTTAGAGGGAGCGGAACGTGGCACGGATCGCCGGCGTCGACATCCCGCGCGAGAAGCGCATCGACGTGTCGCTGCGCTACATCTACGGCATCGGGCCGACGCTGGCGCGTCGCGTCTGCGACGAGGCGCGCGTCGACGCCGCGACGCGCACGCGTGACCTCACGGAGCCGCAGGTGGCGCGCATCCGCGAGATCATCGACCGGAGCTTCACCGTCGAGGGCGACCTTCGCCGCGAGGTGGCGCTGAACATCAAGCGCCTCCAGGAGATCGGCAGCTACCGCGGGCTGCGGCACCGCCGCGGCCTCCCGGTGCGCGGCCAGCGCACGCGCACGAACGCCCGCTCGCGCAAGGGTCCGCGCAAGACGGTCGCCGGCAAGAAGAAGGCGACGGCGAAGACGTAATGGCACGGAACGTTCCGCCGCAGGGGGCTCCGTCCCCTTCCACCTCCGCACCCGCTGCCGCCGCGGCTCCCGCCGCCGCTCCGCGCCGACGGCGCGAGAAGCGCGCCGTCCCGCACGGTCAGGCGCACATCAAGGCCTCGTTCAACAACACGGTCGTCTCCATCACGGACGCCCAGGGCAACACGATCTGCTGGGCCACGGCCGGCGCGTCCGGCTGGAAGGGCTCGCGCAAGAGCACGCCCTACGCGGCGCAGGTCACGGCCGAGAACGCCGCGAAGAAAGCGATCGACGCCGGGATGCGCTCGGTCGAGGTCTTCGTGAAGGGACCCGGCGCGGGCCGCGAAGCCGCGATCCGCGCGCTCGAGGCGAGCGGCCTTCAGGTCACCGCGATCACCGACGTCACCCCGATCCCGCACAACGGCTGCCGCGCACCGAAGCGGCGCCGGGTCTAGAAGGAGAGAAATGGCGCGCTACACGGGACCTGTCTGCCGCATCTGCCGCCGGGAGGGGATGAAGCTCTACCTCAAGGGCGAGAAGTGCATCACGAAGTGCACGATCGAGCGGCGACCCTCGCCTCCGGGCGTGCATCAGCAGCGGCGGCGGAAGGTGTCGGACTTCGCGCTCCAGCTCCGCGAGAAGCAGAAGGCGCGCCGTATGTACGGCGTCCTGGAGCGTCAGATGAAGGCGACGTTCGAGGAGGCCTCGCGTACGAAGGGTGCGACCGGAGATCGGCTCCTCGTGCTGCTCGAGACGCGCCTCGACAACGTCGTCTACCGCTCGGGCTTCGCGAAGTCGCGCTCTCAGGCGCGGCAGCTCGTGGGCCACGGGCACATCGAGGTGAACGGCGTCGTCTCGCGCATCCCGAGCCGGAACGTTCGCGCGGGTGACGTCGTGACGGTCCGCGAGAGCAGCCGATCGCTCCAGTACTTCAAGGACGCCCTCGCGTGGGCGAAGACGCAGCCGCGGCCCGGCTGGCTCGAGGTCGACCCGGACGCGTATTCGACGCGGATGGTGACGACCCCCACGCGGGATCAGATCGAAACGCAGGTCGACACCCAGCTCATCGTCGAGCACTACTCGCGCTAGCGGTCCGGGCGGCTCGCGCCCGAAAGAGAGGGAAGCATGTCCATCGTCGAACTCGAATACCCGAAGATCGAGCGTGTCGAAGGCGACGAGCGCTACGCGAAGTTCGTCTGCGAGCCGCTGCCCGCCGGATACGGCACCACGCTCGGCAACTCCCTGCGGCGGGTCCTGCTGTCGAGCCTCCAGGGTGCGGCGATCACGGCCGCCCGCGTGCGCGGCGTCGCCCACGAATTCTCGACGATCCCAGGGGTGAAGGAGGACGTCGTCGAGATGGTCCTCAACCTCAAGGGGATCCGGCTGCGGTCGTTCGCCACCGAGCCGGTCACGCTCGTTCTCGAGAAGGAGGGTCCGGGTGACGTCACCGCCGCGGACATCCAGACGACGAGCGACATCGAGATCGTGAATCCCGAGCACCACATCGCGTCGCTCGAGCCCGAGGCGTCGCTGTGGATGGAGCTGACGGTCGAGAACGGCCGGGGCTTCGTCGCCGGCGAGCGCCGCGAGGGCCTCCCGATCGGGGTCATCCCGATCGACGCGCTCTTCGGTCCCGTGCGCCGCGTGAACTTCAGCGTCGAGAACACGCGCGTCGGCCAGGTCACGGACTACGACCGGCTCGTCCTCGAGGTCTGGACCGACGGCACGACCCCGCCGGACGAGGCCGTCGCGCAGGGCGCGCAGATCCTGCTCTCGCAGTTCAACCTCTTCGCGGGCCTCACGCGGTCGCAGGCCGCGCTCGCGCAGCCGCAACGCACCGACGGCGGCCTGCGACCGCGTGAGGCCCGCGAAGAGGTTGAAC
>CAZSRI010000147.1:0-3623 GCA_964609145.1 uncultured Chloroflexota bacterium | reverse complement strand
GGGATGCGCCGCGACGACCTCGAGCGCCTGCCGCCCGATCGACCCGGTCACGCCGAGGATCGCGAGGCGCGTTGGCGCCGTCATCGATCCATCATCCCAGACCGCCCACGAGCGTCATCGCGGACGTGACGAGGATCGCCGCGGCGAGGAGCGAATCGATCCGGTCGAGGACTCCGCCGTGCCCGGGGAGCAGCGTTCCCGAATCCTTGACGCCCGCCCGGCGCTTGACCCAGCTCTCGAGCAGATCGCCCGCGAACGCGACGGGGCCGAGGAGGATCGCGGCGGGATACCCCCAGACCGGGAAGCCCAGGAACGGGCGCTCCCAGAGCACGACGACGGCCGCGGCCGCGACGAGCCCCGCGATCGTGCCCTCCCACGTCTTGCCGGGACTGATCCGCGGCGCGATCCGCCGCCTGCCGAACGACGACCCGGCCGCGTACGCGGCGACGTCGGCCGCCCACACCGCGAGGAACGTCATCAGGAGCTCGCTCGGCACCTGTGCCGGGCCGAAGATCCGCTCGCTGCCGACACGCAGCCAGGCGAGCGATGCCGTCCCGAGGGCGAGGACGGCGAGCTCGAGCGCCGCCGCGACGCCGGCCGCGCGGAGCGCGGTGAGCTCGAGCACGGCGAGGACGAAGACGACCGCGAGGAGCGCGTCGAAGATCACCGGCGGGGCGAGCAGCGCGGCGAGCACGATCGCGGCGTAGACGGCCGCCGTCGCGGTCCGCCGCGGGAGGTCGCTCATCGGGGGTGATTCACTGCCCGAAGCGCCGCTCGCGCGCGGCGTACGCGTCGAGGGCCGCGTCGAGGTCCGCGACGGAGAAGTCGGGCCACAGGACGGGCGTCGCCCACATCTCCGCGTAGGCGACCTGCCAGAGAAGGAAGTTCGAGACGCGCAGCTCGCCCCCGGTGCGGATGAAGAGGTCGGGATCGGGGATGTCGGGCGCATACAGGCGCCGCGCGATGGCCTCCTCGTCGACCGCGTCCGGCGGGAGGCCGTCGCGGACGAGGGTGCGCACGGCGTCGACGATCTCCGCTCGGCCGCCGTAGTTGAAGGCGATCGTCATCGTGTCCTCGCCGCCCTCGGTGGCGCGGACCGCGCCGGCGATCGCGCGCCGCAGGCTTTCCGACAGCTCGTTGAGGCGGCCGATGACGCGCAGTCGCACGCGGTCGCGCACGAGCGCGCCCGTCTCGGACCGGATCGTCTCCTCGAGGAGACGCATGAGCGCGTTCACCTCCGCCGGCTCGCGCTTCCAGTTCTCGGTCGAGAACGAGTAGAGCGTGAGGAAGCGTACGCCGCGCTCGCGCGCGTGGCGGAGGGTGCGGCGGATCGTCTCGACGCCGGCGCGGTGCCCCGCGATCGTCGGGAGGTGGCGGGCGCGCGCCCAGCGGCGGTTGCCGTCCATGACGATCGCGACGTGGCGCGGGATCGCGTCGGCGTTCGCCACGCTCAGACCGACAGGATCTCCTTTTCCTTCGCCGCGCCGATCTCGTCGATCTCCAGGATGTACCGGTCGGTCGTCTTCTGGAGCTGCTGCTCGAGGCGTTTCAGGTCGTCGGCGGAGATCCCGCCGTCCCTTTCCTTCTTTCGCATCTCGTCGTGCGCGTGCCGGCGCAGCGTGCGGACCTCGATGCGCCCGTCCTCGAGCTTCCGGTGGAGGATCCTCACGAGGTCGCGCCGGCGCTCCTCCGTGAGCGTCGGGATCGGCAGGCGGATCACCTGCCCGTCGTTCGACGGCGTGATCCCGAGCTCGCTCGACTGGATCGACTTCTCGATCGCTTTGATGAGGCCGCGGTCGTACGGCTGCACGAGGAGGAGCCGCGGCTCCGGCGCGCTGATCTGCGCGAGCTGGATGAGCGGCACCGTCGTGCTGTACGCCTCCACCTCGAGCTCCTCGACGAGCGCGGGCGCCGCGCGGCCCGTGCGGATCGACGTGAGCTCGTGACGGAGCGCCTCGATCGCCTTCTTCATCCGCGTCTCCGCCTGCGGGACGAGCTCGGCCGCCTGCGCCTCCGTCATCCGTGCACCAGCGTTCCGATACGCTCGCCGAGCACCGCACGCTTCATCGCGCCCGCCTCGGACACGTCGAAGACGAGGATCTCGATGTCGCGCTCCGCGGCGAGCGCCGCGGCGGTCTGGTCCATGACGGTGAGGCGCTTCTCGAGCATCTCCTGATACGTCAGGTCGACGATCTTCCGCGCCGTCGGGACGACGCGGGGGTCGGCGTCGTAGACGCCGTCGACCTTGTTCTTCGCCATGAGGATGACCTCCGCCTCGATCTCGGCGGCGCGAAGCGCGGCGGCGGTGTCGCTCGTGAAGAACGGGTTCCCCGTCCCCGCCGCGAAGACCACGACGCGACCCTTCTCGAGGTGTCGGATGGCGCGCCGGCGGATGTACGGCTCGGCGACGGCCCGGATCTCGAGCGCCGACTGGACGCGCGCCGGGACGTCGATCGCCTCGAGCTGGGACTGCAGCGCGAGGGCGTTGATGACCATCGCGAGCATTCCCATGTAGTGGCCGGTGGCCTCTTCGATGCCCTGCTCCGCGAGCGCGGCGCCGCGCAGGAAGTTGCCGCCGCCGATGACGATGGCCGTCTGGACGCCCATGTCGTGGATCGAGCGGACCTCTTCCGCCAGGTAGCGGACGTACGTCGGGCTGATCCCGAAGCTGCGGTCGCCGAGCAGCGCTTCGCCGCTCAGCTTCAGCAGGACGCGCTTGTATCGCGGCGCATCCACCGGGCCAAGTCTAGGCGTCGCCAAGGGGGTCTAGGCGCCGAGCTGGAAGCGGGCGAAGCGACGCACCCTGACGTTCTCGCCCGTCGACGCCGCGATCCGCGTGACGAGGTCGCCGATCGTCTTCGAGTTGTCGCGGATGTACGGCTGACGGAGCAGCACCGCCGTCTCGATCGCGCGCTTCTCGTCCCCGCCGTGCTCCTTCACGAGCTCCGAGCGCTGCTCCGGCGACAGCTCGTCCTCGGAGACGACGACGGGCGCCATCGCCGCGACCTGCATCGCGATGTTCTTCGCGAGGTCGCGGAACTCCTGCCCCCGTGCGACGAAGTCCGTCTCGCTGTTCAGCTCGACGATCGCGCCGATCCTGCCGCCCGCGTGGATGTACGACTCGACGACGCCCTCGCGTGATCCGCGCCCCGCGCGCTTCGCCGCCGCGGCGAGGCCCTTCTGGCGAAGGATCTCGCGCGCCTTCTCGATGTCGCCCCGCGCCTCCTCCAGCGCGCGCTTGCAGTCCATGACACCCGCGCCGGTCTCCGCGCGGAGCTTCTGGACGTCGCTCGCGGAGGTCACGGTGGTGCGCTGGGTCATGATCCCGTTCCTTCCGTCTCGGTGGTCGTCTCGCCGGCCGCCTCGGTCTCCTCCGACGGCGCGAAGCCGCCGATCGGGTACTCCTCTTCCTCCTCCGGCTCGTACACACGCGGCGTGCGGCGCGCGCGCGGCACGCCGACCTCGGCCTCGCCGGCCGCGACGGGCGCGTACCCCATCTCCTCCGGCGTCGCGATCTCCTTGTGGCCGGCGTCGAACTCCGCGCGGCCCTCGCCGACCGCGTCCGCGACCTTCTGGCAGATGAGCTTCACCGCACGGATCGCGTCGTCGTTCGCCGGGATGAT
>CAZSRI010000146.1:0-3651 GCA_964609145.1 uncultured Chloroflexota bacterium | reverse complement strand
AACTACGTCCACAACCTGTTCCAGAACGGCGCCGCGACGCTCTCGGGGCTCGTCGAGATGTACCACGAGCGCGTCCGCCGCGGCGAGCTGCCCGCGGCGAACGAGCCGACGTTCGTGATGGTCAGCGGCGACGGCGGGATGGACATCGGCATGGGTCCCGCGCTCGGCGCCGCGCACCGCGGGCACCGGATGATGATCGTCGAGTACGACAACCAGGGGTACATGAACACCGGCGCGCAGCTGTCGTACTCGACGCCGCTCGGGCACCGCACCGCGACGAGCGAGACGGGCTCCCACCTCGCGGGGAAGCGCTACCACCACAAGGACACGGCGCAGATCTTCGTCGCGACGCACATCCCGTACGTCTTCACCGCGAGCGAGGGCTACCCCGAGGACCTCATGCGCAAGGTCGCGAAGGGCCAGCGCTACGCGCGGACCGAGGGCCTCGTGTACGGGAAGATCCTCTCGTACTGCCCGCTCAACTGGCGGACCGACGACGACGCGGCGCAGCCCGTCCTCCAGGCGGCCGTCGACTCGTGCTTCTTCCCGCTGTATGAGGTCGAGCACGGCCACACGACGATCACGTACGACCCCGACGCGATGGGGCGCCGCCGGCCCGTGCTCGAGTGGCTGAAGCTCATGGGCAAGACGCGCCATCTCGTCTCGCCGGAGAATGCCGGGATCGTCGAGCGCATCCAGCGGGAGACCGACCGCCGCTGGACGCGGCTCCGCGCGATGCACGACCACCCGGACCTCTGAGATGGCGCGCATCCTCGAAACGCAGCGGCTCACGCCGGTGACGAAGCTGTTCCGCCTCGACGCGCCGCTCATCGCCGCCTCCGCGCGACCGGGGCAGTTCGTCATGATCCGCGTGCGCGACGGCGGCGAGCGGATCCCGATCAGCATCGCCGACCTCGATCCCCATTCGGGAACGTTCACGATCGTCGTGCAGGAGGCGGGCGCGACGACGAAGCGCCTCTGCGCGCTCGAGGTGGGCGACGACGTCCTCGACGTCGCCGGGCCGCTCGGCATGCCGATCGACGTCCCGGCGGGCGGGCACGTCGTCGCCGTCGGCGGCGGTTTCGGCTCCGCGCCGCTCATCGCGATCCTCCGCGAGCTCACGGCGCGCGGCGACCGCACGACCGCGATCGTCGGCGCGCGGACGAAGGACCTGCTCATCCTCCTCGACCGGATCCGCGCCGCGGCGGCCGCCGTCGAGATCTGCACCGACGACGGCTCGGCCGGCCTCAAGGGCCTCGTCACGCAGCGCCTCGCGCAGCTCATCGATGGCGACGGACCCGGCCGGCCCGACACCGTCGTCGCGATCGGCCCGATGGTCATGATGCGGGCCGTCGCGCACCTCACGCGCGCGCCCGGCATCCGGACGATCGTGTCGCTCGACCCGCTCATGATCGACGGCACCGGGATGTGCGGCGGCTGCCGCGTGAGCGTCGGTGGCGAGACGCGGTTCGCGTGCGTCGACGGGCCGTGCTTCGACGGCCACCAGGTCGACTTCGACCTCGCGATCCGGCGGAACAAGCGCTACCGCGAGCAGGAGAAGGTCGCCCTCGAGCGCCTCGCCTGCGCGGCGGAAGGGTCGGGATCGTCCGGCGGAGCGGAGCGGCTCTGGGGGCCGCAGGTCCACGAGATGGGAGGAGCCTGATGCCCGTCAAGCGCGCCGACAAGACGACGATGCCCATGCGCGAGGCGGCGCTGCGCGCTCACGACTTCGTCGAGGTGAACGAGGGGTACTCGGGGTTCCGCGCCGTCTTCGAGGCGGAGCGGTGCCTGCGCTGCCAGGACCCGATCTGCGTCGACGGCTGCCCGGTGAACATCCCCATCCCGGACTTCATCCACGAGATCGCGAACGGCGACATGGCCGCGGCGGCACGGATCCTCCGCGGCGCGAATCCGCTCCCCGCGATCTGCGGCCGCGTGTGCCCGCAGGAGTCGCAGTGCGAGAAGGTCTGCAACCTCGCGATCCGCTTCGCGCCCGTCGCGATCGGCCACCTCGAGCGCTACGTCGCGGACTGGGAGCGCTCGCAGCCGCGCACCGCGACGGCGGCGATCACCCACACCGAGCGCGTGGCGGTCATCGGCTCGGGGCCGGCCGGCCTGGTGTGCGCGGGCGAGCTCGCCAGGCGCGGGTACGCGGTGACCGTCTACGAGGCGCTGCACGCGCCGGGCGGCGTCCTGCGCTACGGCATCCCGGAGTTCCGCCTCCCGAAGGCGATCCTCGATCACGAGGTCGCGACGCTCCAGGCGATGGGCGTCGCCATCGAATGCAACGTCGTCATCGGTCGGACGATCACGTTCGACGACCTCCTCGGGCGCCTGGGCTACTCCGCGGTCTTCATCGGGACCGGCGCGGGCCTGCCGCAGTTCCTCGGCATCCCGGGGGAGGACCTGAACGGGGTCCTCTCCGCGAACGAGCTGCTCACGCGCGTGAACCTCATGAAGGGGTACGCGTTCCCGGAGACCGACACCCCGGTCACCGTCGGCAGGCGCGTCGCCGTCATCGGCGCGGGGAACACGGCGATGGACGCCGTCCGCACCGCGCTCCGTCTCGGCGCGGAGGAGGCGACGATCGTCTACCGCCGCAGCGAGACCGAGATGAGCGCGCGCGTCGAGGAGTACCACCACGCGACCGAGGAGGGTGTGAGCTTCCGCTGGCGAACGGACCCGGTCGCGATCCTCGGGGACGAGGCCGGCAACGTCACGGCGCTCCGCTGCCGGCGCGTGGAGCTCGGCGAGCCCGACGCCTCCGGGCGGCGGCGGCCGATCCCGGTCCCCGGGTCCGAGCATGAGATCGCCGTCGACACGGTCGTGCTCGCGCTCGGCACGACGCCGAACCCGATGCTCACGCGCACGACGTCGGGCCTGCTCACGAACGCCCACGGCTGCGTCGTCGCGGACGAGGAGAGCGGCCTCACGTCGCGCGAGGCGGTGTTCGCCGGCGGCGACGCCGTGACCGGCGCCGCGACGGTCATCCTCGCGGCCGGTGCGGGGAAGCGCGCGGCCGCCGCGATCGACACGGCCTTGACGGAGCGTCGCGCGGCCTAGAGCGGCCGAACGGTCCGAAAAGGCCGAAAGTCCTATCAGGGAGCGCCGCTCGGCCCTCGCGCCGCCGAGCCGGCGACCGCAGCCTACGTCGCACAAACACACCCATCCCCTCTGTTCCGGGGACGCGGGCCGTCGGACCACCGCAGGGGCCGACCGGCCCGCGTCTCATTTTCCTGATCCGACGCTCGGTCGGGGGGACCCCTCCCTCGCGCCCAGGTGCTCGACCTCGTCGCTTCGGCGTTCGCCCCAGCGCCTCGGTCTGCGCGCCCGGGGGACCGTTGGGCCCGATACGAAAGGGCTGGCACGGGTCTGGCTGCGACCGCTACCCGCCGAAAAGGGGGTGACGCGGATGCCTCCACGTGGGGTGAAGAGCCCGAAGCGGAAGCGGCAGTACGAGCACATCAAGAGGAGCGCCCTGGCCCGCGGCCGCAGCGCCCGGGTGGCCAAGCGGATCGCGGCGGCCACCACGAACAAGACCCGCCGCATGAAGGGCGAGACGAAGCGATCGACGAAAGCGTAGGAGGAGCGCCATGCTCCAGTGGCTCGCGGCAGCGCTCGCCGGCGCCGCGGCGATGTTCTTCCTGGACC
>CAZSRI010000145.1:0-3678 GCA_964609145.1 uncultured Chloroflexota bacterium | reverse complement strand
TCGGGCGGCGCGCGCATCCAGGAGGGCGTCGTCTCGCTCGGCGGCTACGCCGACGTCTTCCTGCGCAACGTCCTCGTGTCGGGCGTCGTCCCGCAGATCTCGGCGATCATGGGTCCATGCGCCGGCGGCGCCGTGTACTCGCCGGCGATCACCGATCTCGTCGTCATGGTCCGCGACACCTCGTACATGTTCGTGACCGGCCCCGACGTGGTGAAGGCGGTGACGCACGAGGACGTCACGTTCGATCAGCTCGGCGGCGCCGACGTGCACGCGACGAAGAGCGGCGTCGCGCACTTCGAGGTGGACGACGAGACGCAGTGCCTGCTCCTCCTGCGACGGCTCGTCGGCTACCTGCCCTCGAACAACCTCGATCCCGTGCCCGTCGTGCCGACGACCGATCCGATCGATCGCGCCGACGCCGAGCTCGACGCGATCGTCCCCCCGTCGCCGACGAAGCCGTACGACATGCGCGAGGTCATCCGCCGCGTCGTCGATGACGGCGGCACGCTCGAGGTCCACGAGGGCTGGGCGCAGAACGTCGTCTGCGCCTTCGCGCGGCTCGACGGCCGCACCGTCGGCGTCGTCGCGCAGCAGCCGATGGTGCTCGCGGGCGTGCTCGACATCGACGCGTCCGTGAAGGCCGCGCGCTTCGTGCGCTTCTGCGACGCCTTCAACATCCCGCTCGTCACGTTCGTCGACGTGCCGGGCTTCCTCCCAGGGACGGCGCAGGAGCACGGCGGGATCATCCGCAACGGGGCGAAGCTGCTGTATGCGTACGCCGAGGCGACCGTGCCGAAGCTCACGGTGATCACGCGCAAGGCGTACGGGGGCGCGTACGACGTCATGTCGAGCAAGCACATCCGCGGCGACTACAACGTCGCGTGGCCGACGGCCGAGATCGCCGTCATGGGTCCCGAGGGCGCCGTGAACATCCTCCACCGCGCGGAGATCGCGAAGGCGCGTGACGCCGATGCGAGACGCGCCGAGCTGGTCCGCGACTACGTCGCGCGCTTCGCCGACCCCTACGTCGCCGCGTCACGCGGGTACGTCGACGACGTCATCGAGCCGCGCGAGACGCGCCCGCGGCTCATCGCGGCGCTGCGGTCGCTCGCGGGCAAGCGCGACACGAACCCGCGCAAGAAGCACGGGAACATCCCGCTGTAACGGTCGCGCCCGGCCACCAGGCCTCGCCCAATGTTCCCGACAAGATCGGTAGCAGAGCGCCCTCTGAAGCGCAGGGGGCGGCTCGGCGTCTGCCAGCGTAGACCGTCGCTGCGCCGGCTCGTTTTGCAGCTTGGTCTTGGTCCGCTTTGGATCGGCTGTCGTTCGACGCGGGCCTCCGCTCGCTCGGCGCCGGCTTCTCCGCGCCGCTGGCGCCGGCCCTCTCGAATTCACCGTTCGCGCCGTTCGCCTGGTACGGCGTCTTGACGTAGGCCGCGCTCCGCATGCGCAGCCGGAGCTCGCCATGCAACGGCCTCCGGCTCCCCAAGGGACCCCCCTTGCCCTTCGTGCTATGGTCGCCGTGGGAAATCTGATGCATCAGATATCAGTTGAGGGACACGAGCCCGTCCGGTACCGGTCGGCGGCCGAGATCGCGGCCGAGGATGTCCGTCACCGGATCTGGTCTGGCCAGATGCAGCCAGGCGCGAAGGTGAGCATCGATGACCTCGCCAGAGAGCTGGGCCTCAGCGCGACACCCGTGCGTGAAGCGCTCAAGGCTCTGGAGGGAGAGGGCCTCGTCTCGATCGTCGCGCGGAGCGGTGTACGTGTCCGTCGGATCTCCGTCGAAGAGGTCGCGGAGGTGTACGCGATCAAGGAGGTCTTGGAGCCACTCATGATCCGATGGGCGATGGTCCGGGGGACCCCGGCTCAGATCGCGGAGCTCATCGACCTCGCCCGGATCCTCGCGGATCACGCGCGTGAGCAGCGGTTAGACGAGTACGTGGGCGTCGTCGAGCGCCGCTTTCGGCTCCTGCTCGAGATGGCCGGCAGCGACGTTCTTGCCGCGATCTACCGGACGATGGACGGCCGGGTACGGCTCATGCGCTACCGGAACCTCGCGCAACCTGGCCGCCTGCAAGGCGGCGCCGTCGAACACCGAAAGCTGGCCAGGGCGGTCGCCGAGGGCGACGTTGACCGCGCTAGCGCGCTGACCGCGGGGTTCGTGCGCGCAGCCGCACGATCCCTCCTCACCCTCATCGAGCGCGACGGCGGCTACGGCCAGGCCTCGCCCCGGCCATCGTCCTCGCGGCCGCTACTCGAGGCACTCATGTCGACGTCAGCGAATGGCTCGCTGCCGACCGCGTCGAAGAAGCGCCGATGAGCGCATCCGCCTCGAGGGGTCTGGCCGGACAGGTCGCCCTCGTCACCGGTGCTGCCGTTGGCATCGGACGCGCCATCGCCATGAGCCTTGCCCTGGCCGGGGCCGACCTAGCGATCACGTGGATGTCGCACGAGCGCGAGGGACAGGACGTTCTGCGGGACATCGAGATGCTCGGACGGCGCGCCGTCGGATCGCGTCTGGATGCGACGTCAAGCACGGAGGTCGAAGACGTCGTTGGCGGGCTGGTCCGGACCCTCGGACGCCTCGACATCTGCGTGAACAATGCCGGCGGACTCGTTGGACGCGCGAATGTCGACGCGATGACCGACGCGCACTGGGAACGCGTCTTGGCGATCAACCTTACCAGCGCGTTCCACTGCACGCGCGCGGCGCTCGGGCATCTGCCCAACGGTGGCCGGATCGTGAATATGTCCAGCCTCGCTGCCTTCAATGGCGGCGGAGCGGGGAGCGTCCCGTACGCAACGGCGAAGGCCGCCCTCTGCGGATTCACGCGTGCCCTCGCAAAGGAGGTCGCGTCGCGGTACATCACTGTGAACGCCGTCGCGCCAGGGTTCGTCGGCGGCACGCCGTTCCACGAGGTGTTCACACCAACGGCGCTCCAGGAAAAGATCGTCGGTTCGATCGCCCTTGGTCGAGCTGGTCAGCCCACGGACGTGGCCGCCGCGGTGACGTGGCTGTGCAGCCCGGGCGCGGCCTGGATCACCGGCGAGGTGCTGCAGATCAACGGTGGCCATTACTTCGTATGACTCCCAGCGCCGTGCCGACCGAGTCAGTCATTAGCTACCGCAGCGTTGGCGTGTCCTACACCGGGCGCTCGGGATCGGTGATGGTCGCGGTGCAGGACATGACGTTCGACGTGAAGAAGGGGTCCTTCATGTCCGTGATCGGACCGAGCGGCTGCGGTAAGACAACGCTGCTACGGCTCTGCGCCGGTTTCCAGAATCCCTCCTCTGGATCCGTACTCTCACACGGCCAAGAGGTCCGCGGGCTGAACCATCGCGTCGGCTACGTGACGCAGGACACGAACCTCTACCCCTGGCTGACGACGCGCCAGAACGTCGAGTTCGCGCTCGAGGTCCGGAAGGTCGGGGCCGCGCAGCGGCGCCGGCGATCGGACGTCCTCCTCGAGCGGATGGGGCTGGGCGAGTTCGCCGACGCTTACCCGTCACAACTCTCGGGTGGGATGCAGAAGCGCGCGTTCCTCGCGCAGACGCTCATCTACGAACCCGAGATCATCCTCATGGACGAGTCCTTCGCCGGCGTGGACTCGCAGACGCGGATGGCCATCGAAGCCGATCTCGTCCAGCTGTGGAGCGAGCTGGGTCTGACGATCG
>CAZSRI010000144.1:0-3732 GCA_964609145.1 uncultured Chloroflexota bacterium | reverse complement strand
GGCACGGGGGGGAGATCCCGGGGCCGGCCGGGGGGGCCGTGGGGGCGCCCGGGAGGAGCCCGGGCCGCGGCCCGACGAGCCCGGGTGCGAGGCGCACCTGCTCGCAGTGGTCGGGGGTCGCGGGGGACACGACGGCGGCGTACACGGTCGGGAGGATGGCGGCGACGGGCGCCGCGGTGGCCCACGAGACGTACGGGAGGGCGAACAGGACGAGGATCGCCGCCGTCCCGACGACGATCGGCCGCGCCGACGACGTGCGCGATCGCTCGAGCGCGAGGGCGACCGCGAGGAGGACGGCCACGATCACGGCGAGGCGGCCCTCGGGGCCGATCTCCGGCAGGGCGATGTCCGCGCCGGCGACGGCGCGCGCGTTGATGACGCGAAGCAGCAGGAGCGTCGCGCCGATCCCCGCGGGCATGAGGACGAGACTGCCGGTCGGCCCGACGTCACCCGCGCCCGCCTCGCCCTCGGCGCTCCATGCGACTACGGGGTAGAGGCCGGCGAAGAGGAGCGCGCCGACCGTCGCCGCGAGGACGACGTCGTCGCCGACCGACGCCGGCGAGAGCGACGACAGCAGGAAGGTGGGGCTGCCGCTGCGCGAGACGAGGAGGCCCGCGAGGACCCACGCCTGCAGCCCGATCGCGAGGTAGGCCGATGCGCGCGCCGTGGCGGGCGCGGGCGCGACGGCGAACAGCGCGAGGACGGTCGCGAGCGAGAGCGTCGCGAGGACGACCGTCGCGGCGACGAGGTCGTCGGTCACGACGAGCGCGATCGCGATGAAGCCGATCGCGAGGATGAGCGCCGGGAGCGCGACGTGCCTCCTCTCGGCGCGCGACGCGTACGCGAGCGCGGTCCCCGCGTACGCGACGGCGAGCGCGGTGCCGACCGCCGAGAATGCGTCGAGCTCGTACGCCGCTTCGATCCGCGGTCCGCCGACAGTGGACCACTGCCACAGGGCACGCCCCGCGGCCCGCGTCGGATCCACGAACGGACCCGTCGCGAGCGGTGCGAGCGCCGCGAGCGCCACGAACACCGCGCCGACGACGCGCGCGATCGCGCTGCGGCCCGGCGTGGGGAAGAGCAGTGCGCCGGCGGCCAGCGCTATCGCCGACAGAACGAGCGGAAGCTCAGCTGGCATGCGCCCTGCGGTAAGGTACCCGAACAGGTGGACGTCAAGCTTCTCCCACAGCAGCAGCTGAAGGTCACACCGAAACAGATCGCCGCGAATCACATTCTGCAACTGTCGTCGGTCGAGCTGCAGGAGGCGATCGACCAGGAGCTCGAAGAGAACCCGGCGCTCGAGCTCGAGGAGCGACCGACCTGCCCGCTCTGTGGCGGGGAGCTCACCGGACAGGTGTGCCTGCGCTGCTTCGGCACCGGCTCGCACGGTCCGCACTCGTACGCGATGGAGGACGAGCCGCTCGAGGGGACGAGCCTCACGTCGCGCGACGAGGACGACGAGGAGTTCGACCCCATCGCCCGCGCCGAAGCGGAGATGACGCTCGGCGAATACCTCAGCTGGAACGTGCGCGCGATCCTGCCAAAGCAGCTCCAGCCGGTCGCCGAGCTGCTCATCGGGTCGCTGAACGAGGCGGGGTACTTCGTGGACGATCTCGCGGACGTCGCGCGGAGGGCGGGTGTATCGCTCGGCGATGCGCAGCGCGCGCTCGAGGCGATCCAGTCCGTCGAGCCGTGGGGCCTCGGCGCGCGCGACACTCGCGAATGCCTCCTCGTCCAGATGGACCGCCTCGGCGAGATCGGCGAGGACGTCCCGCCGAACGCCAGGAAGATCGTCGCGGAGCACCTGCGCGAGCTCGGCGAGCACAAGTTCGGCGACATCGCGCAGGCGCTGCGGATCTCGCGCGAGGAGGTCCAGGCCGCCTTCGACTACATCAAGACGGACCTGA
This sequence comes from uncultured Chloroflexota bacterium, assembly GCA_964609145.1. GTDB lineage: Bacteria > Chloroflexota > Limnocylindria > P2-11E > P2-11E > JACPOT01. The sequence goes on along the minus strand of CAZSRI010000144.1, from coordinate 1,825 downwards.
CGCCGTATCCCGCGCAGGCGTTCGCGACGGGCCCCGCCGGCGAGATCAACAGCGAGCGGACGGGCCTGCGCCCGGACGTGATCATCGCGCGCGACGAGAAGGGCGACTTCGAGGTCGAGGTGATCGAGTCACGCCGCTTCACGCTGCGCGTCAGCCCCGTCTATCGGGAGCTCGTGTTGAAGATCCAGGCGGCGCGGCGCGGGAACGGCGACGCCGTCGAGATGAGCGACCAGGAGAAGCAGCACATCCACGAGTACGTGACGCGCGCGAAGTTCTTCATCGACAACATCAACCAGCGCCGCCAGACGATGGGCCGGATCACGCAGATCATCGTCGAGTGCCAGCGCGAGTTCCTCGACGGCGGGATCCAGAAGCTCCGGCCGCTCACCCGTGCCGAGGTGGGCGAGCGGATCGGCATGCACGAGTCGACGGTGAGCCGCGCGACCGCCGGGAAGTACGTCCTGCTCCCGAGCGGCCAGGTCGTGCCGTTCTCGCTCTTCTTCACCGCCTCGCTCGGCGTGAAGGACGTGATCAAGAACATCATCGGCGCCGAGGATGCGGGGCGGCCGTTCTCCGACCAGGAGATCGTCGAGCGGCTCCGCGAGGACCACGGCATCCGGCTCGCGCGGCGGACCGTCGCCAAGTACCGCGAGGAGCTGCAGATCCTGCCCGCGAGGCTGCGGAAGCGCGTCTAGTCCGACCCTCGGTCGGGGCTAGCGCTTCTTGAGAGGCGAGTTCGGCTTCGCCGGCGGAGCGCCGATGGCGCTCCCGATCGCGTCGACGGCCGACGCGTCGATCTTGTAGCCGAACGCCGTGCGGTGCACGCCCTCGAGATGACGGTCGCGCAGCGCGTCGCGGAGCGTGTGCTCGCGCCACCCGAGCTTCGTCGCGAGCTCCTCGGTGGTGAGCCAGTCCCGGTCGCTGCTCCTCGCCTTCTCGGAGGCCTCGGCTTTCGCCTGCTGCTTCGGGCTCTTCTGTCCTGGCATGCTCCGAGCCTATCCCGTTCGCGCACGTTCGGCCTGGGCGCATCTCGGCGCTTGACTCGGTTTGCACGGTCTCCTTGGTCTCGTTGTAAAATAGGCCATAGCGCTGCGGACCCCTCCGTCGGGTCGGGCGCTCCTTTCTTGTCGGTCACACCTCTGTGGGAGGGCTCTGCTTGGACGCGTCACCGCTCCTCTGGATCATCCCGATCGCGGGCCTCGTCGCCCTCGCGGTGGCGGCCTACTTCGCGTACGACGTTCTCGGGAGCGACACCGGCACGCCCGAGATGCAGGCCGTCGCCGATGCCATCTACGAAGCCGCCGTCGCGTTCATCAAGCGGCAATACCGCACCATCGCGCTCCTCGCGATCGGTGGCGCCGTCGTCATCGCGCTCGTCATCTACGCGTTCGAGAACGTCCCCGGCCTCACCGACCGGCCCGGCGGACGCGAGGAGCTCGCGCTGAAGACGGCGCTCGCGTTCCTCGTCGGCGCGACGGCGTCGATGCTCTCCGGGATCATCGGGATGTTCGTCGCGGTCAAGTCGAACCTGCGCACGGCGGCGGCGAGCCGCACGAGCCTCGGCGACGCCCTGCGGATCTCGCTCCGCGGCGGCGCCGTCTCCGGCATCCTCGTCGTGGCCCTCTCGCTCATCGGCGTGTTCGTCATCTTCATCGCGTACGGCGGGTTCGCGAACCCCGGGCAGGCGCCGTTCACGATCGTCGGGTTCGGCTTCGGCGCCTCGTTCGTCGCGCTGTTCGCGCAGCTCGGCGGCGGCATCTACACCAAGGCCGCCGACCTCGGCGCCGACCTCGTCGGCAAGATCGAGGCGGGCATCCCCGAGGAC
>CAZSRI010000143.1:0-3763 GCA_964609145.1 uncultured Chloroflexota bacterium | reverse complement strand
CGCCCCTCGGGAACGCGCTCGGCGACCCGCCGCGCACGAGCGTGACGCCGCCGCGGCCCCTCACGTCCGCGGTCCCCGACGCGGGATCGACGAGCAGCGCGGTGTGCTCGTCGATGCCGACGACGGCGACGTCGCGCGGGAGCAGGTCGAGCAGCCGCGCGAAGCGCGCCTCGCCCATGTAGCACCGGCTCGTGTCGACGGCGGCGCCGCCATCCGTGTTGTTCCAGTGCGTGACGATCGCGAGGCGCAGCCGGTACAGCTCGAACAGGCGCAGCCCATCGTTCCAGCGCGGGTCGTCGCCGACCTTGTAGATCTCGTACACGGGGAGCGCGCACGTGCCCGCGGCGATCGCCGCGGCGCTCGCGAGGAAGAGGCTCGCGCCGAGCAGGTGCGCCGCGACGACGTTCGACCACGCGACGCTGCGTTCGAGCTGTCGCACGGTGTACGTCGGGCTGCCCGCGCCGAGCGCCACGAGGCCCGCGGCGAGGATCGGGCGTGCGATCTCGGGGTCGTCGGGGCTGAGCGCGCTGCCGCGCTGCCGCGCGGGGATCTGCGTCACGCGCGCCGCGCGGAGCTCGGCCTGCCGGCGGAGGAAGTCCGCGTAGCGGCCCGCGACCGCCTTCGCGTTCGGCTCGAACCCCGCCGGCGTCTCGAGGACGACGACCGATCGCGGCTCGCGCTCGCTCCGGCGCAGCCAGCGCAGCGCCGCCCGTCCGGCCGCGGAGGTCTCGCCCGACCCGAAGAGGACGATCGCGCCGGGGCGATCCATCCTCCGACGGTACCGGCTACCGCGCGGCGGGGACGAGCGGGACGATGAACTGCTGGCTGCCGCCGGTCGTCGCGACCGTCGCGACGTAGCTCTGGTACCCGGTCGCGCTGACCGTCACGTGCCACGTCATGCCGGCGAGCGAGCCGGTGGGGAAGTCCCACCACCAGAGGCCGGCCGAATTCGTGAGCTGGGCCGCTCCGCACGGCCCGCCGAACGAGATACAGGCGCCCGTGACCGGCTTCTGCGTGACGAGGTCACCGACGCCGATCTCGATGCGGCTGTACCCCGACGGAAGCGGACCCGGCAGGAGCGAGGGCGTCGGCGTCGGCGCCACGGACGGCGCGGCGGTCGCCGACGGTGGCGGCGAGGTCACAGGCGTCGGTGTCGGCGCGGGGCGCGGCGTCGGCGACGGCGCCGGCGTCGGTGAGCTGGTCACGAGGACCGCGACGGGCGCCGCCGTCGGGCTGGGCGTCGCGACGGGCAACGCCGTCACGTCCGCGCTCACGCGCCCACGGTCCGAGGCACCGGTGACGACGAGCGACGCCGGTGCGGGCGATGCGACCGCGACGCCGCCGATCTCGGCGGTCGCGACGGCCCCCTGCCGCACGACCAGCGTCGCCGCGGCGAGGACCGCGACACCGAGCGCGCTCGCGCCCATCCGCCGCACGGACGCGCGCGGGCGCGCCGCGCGATGCCCCTCCACGACCTCGCTCCCGCGTCCGCGCGACCGCGCGATCCGGAGCGCGTGGCTGAGCGCCACGCGCGCTGCCGCGACCGCCATGACCGCGTCGCCCTCGCGCAGCGCGATCCGCAGCAACGCACGCTCGCGGTCCATGCCTTCAGTCTGAGCCTCGCTCGGCCGCTACGAAGCGCGCGCGGGCCAGCGCACCGACGACGCGCCGAGCCACTCCGCGAGCTCGTCGACCGCGCCGCGGACCCGGCGCATCGCGTCTTTCGGCGCGTCCGGCTGTAGCACGACCTTGTTCACGTGGAGCACGCCCCGCTCGCGGTCCATGCGCGGATCGGCGCTGCCGACGATCCGATCTTCCATGAGCACCGGCATCGCCCAGTATCCGAGCTTGCGCAGCTTCGGCGGGACGTAGATCTCCATGCGGTAGAAGTAGTCGAAGAACGCGAGCGTGCGGTCGCGGTCGATGATGAGGTTGTCGAACGGTGAGAGGAGCGTCGTGCGGCCTTCCCACCCGTCGCGCAGCTCGCGCGCTCGACGCTCGACGTCGGGCAAGGCGTACCACGTGCCGCGCGCGCCCTCGACCTCGACGCGCACGATCTCGCCCGCGCCCTCGAGCGCGGCGATCGCCTCCGGCGTGACGAGGCGGCCGAACGAGTACTGCCAGCGCAGCTGCTTCGGCGTCGCGACCTGGAGGATGCGCAGCGCGCGGCGCGTCGCCTCGCGCGCGAGCGCCGACCCCGACAGCGGGCGGACGTCCTTCAGCCATCCGTCCGCGACCACGTACACCTTCTGGCCGCGCCGGCGCTCGGCGACCACGATCTCGCCGCGGCGCTGGAGGATCGCGAGCAGCATCGTGAGGTTGCGGTCGTTGTTCCACCCGCCCGACGTCCAGCTCACGATCGCGCGGTCCTCGAACGCGCTGAGCGGGAGCGGGCCGTCACGCCGCAGGCGCGCGAGCGCCTCGCGGCGCAGGTGCCGGTTCTTCGTCAGCCACACGCGCGCGTACCGCGCCCACGTCCCGCCGCCGGCGTTGTCGCCCCTTCGGTACTGCGTTCCGCGCCCGCCCGGATCCGTCGCGCGCCGGTACGCGCGCATCGTCGCGGCGTGGATGTGCAGGTCGCTCGCGGGGAGGATGAGCGACGGCGTCTCGAACAGCGCGCCGCGGCGCAGGAGGTCGTCAGCGACCTTCATGTCGTACGCGCCGAGCCGGCTCCAGAGCACCTGATACGGGTTGCGAGCGACGACGTTCGTCGGATCGAGCTGCAGGTACGAGATCTCACGGATGAGCCGTAGGAGGCCGGCGCGCGTGGGCGTCGGGCGCGCGCCTGCCAGGCGCTGGGCGGCGATCGCGAGGCGGCGCGCGTCGCCCTTCGTGAGCCGCACCGCAGGCTGCGTCACCGAGCGAGTATCCGGCATGTGAGCTACGCGGACGTCATCGTCGCCGGCGCCGGGCTCGCCGGGCTCGTCGCGTCGACCGAGCTCGCCGACGCGGCCGCCGCAGCGATCGCGATCCGCGCGGCGCGCCGCTTCATCGGCGACCGCCTCCTCGATGGGACGTTCCTCGGCGGGTGCATGTTCAGCGGCCGTGTCGCTGGGCGCGCCGCGGGGATCGCGGTCGGCTAGGGAGGATCCCCCGCACCGGTCCGGGGTCGCGCATCAACTTGATGCCGATCGGCATCAGATCGATGCCGCGCGGCACCGGATCGATGCCAAGTGGCACCGGATCGATGCCGACTTGCGTCGGCCGCGTGAGCGCCGTCCCGCCTCGGTCCGGGCCTCTCACACCGCCACCCTTCTGAGGACGTTCCCTGTGTGAGGTCCGATCCTCGGCGCACGGAGCACGAGCGTGAGGTCGTCCGGATCGTCCACGTCGGTCGCGAGCCCGGGCGTCATGACGACGGTCGCGCGCAGACCCGCCGCACGCGCGCTTCCCTGGTGTGCGGCGAAGCTGTCCGTCCCGAACGCCGGCGCGATCGCCGGCGGCGGCGCGATGAGGAGTGCGTTCGTGCCGCGGCGGCGTCTGTCCGGCGCGATGACGAGGCCGGCATTGGCGCCGCGGGCGCCGGCGTCGCGCTCGCCCGCGTCGCGCTCGCCCGCGTCGCGCTCGCCCGCGTCCAGGATCGCCTCGAGGTCGCCCGCCACGAGAAGCGGCAGGTCCGCCGCGCGCCCGAGCGCCGCGTCGGCCCCGCCCCCCGCACCCGCGCGCAGCGCCCCCGCAGCCGCGCCGTTCGCCGCAGCCACCGCGACGCCCAGCGTCTCCGCTCCCGCCGAGCCCGCGCCGGACACCCACGCGCAGCCCACCG
>CAZSRI010000142.1:0-3803 GCA_964609145.1 uncultured Chloroflexota bacterium | reverse complement strand
GGTGACGTGGACGTCCGGGTCGGGGGAGCGCGGCGTAGCGGGAAGGGTGAAGGGGATGGATGGGGGGGCGTGCGCGCAGGCCGCGGGGGCGGGGGAGGACGGCTGCCCGATCGGCCGGGCGGTCGCCGGGACCGTCCGCCTCGGCGGGCGGCGGACGCTCGCGTAGGGCGTGCGGGCGGCGGCGATCGAGGCCGCGGTCCGCGTCCCGGTCTCCCGCGGCCCGTCGGGGGTCCTCCGCGTCCTGCTCGTCGTGCGCGGCGAGCACGGCCGGCACGGCGGGCAGGTCGCGCTCCCCGGGGGGATCCGCGACGCGAGCGACGCCGACCTTCGCGCGACGGCGCTGCGCGAGGCGCAGGAAGAGGTCGGCCTCGACCCCGCGGGCGTCGACGTGATCGCGACGCTGCCGAGCGTTGACAGCTCGACCGGCTATCACATCACGCCGTTCCTCGGCCGCGTGCATACACCGCCCGCCGCTTGGAGGCGCCAGGAGCGCGAGATCACCGAGATCCTCGAGATCGACGTCGCGGACCTCGCGCGTCCCGACCTGCGCGGCGAGGACACCTGGCGGCTCCCGGGCTGGCCGGGGCCGCGCCGCGTCGCGTTCGTGCGCCTCGGTCCGCACACGCTCTGGGGCGCCACGTACCGGATCCTCGACCCGCTCGTCCCGCGTCTGCTCGCGGGCGAGTGGGACGTCTGATGCGGCGGTCCCGCCGAGGGCGAGCGCGCGATCGACGCGATCGGGCGGGGGGATCCGCCGTTCGATCGCGACCGGTCACGGTGGCGACCGGAGGGATCGCGGGGGATCCCCGTGCTGCCCGCGGCCTGGCGCTCGGAGCCGCTCGCGGGGTGACTAGGCGGCGACGGCGCGCGCGTGGCGGTGGTCGCCGGAAGCGCACTGCGGGCACTGCAGGATGCCGTCACGGTACCGAGGACGGCCACCCAACGAGCGTCCACAGCAGTCGCACACGTAGCTCAGGAACGCGTCGGCGAAGAGGATGGCGAGCATGCCGGACCTCCCGTTCGTTTCACGCGGAGCCGACGAGGTGAGCTGACGGGCTCGGGCGGCGTGTGCTCGCCCTACGCGGTGTTCCCGCGACTCGCCCCGGTGGATGGGTCCCCCGTTCCCCTCTCGGGGATGTGGCTGCGAGCGAGCATACGGCCGGATGCGGCGGCTGTCAGTCGCGTGGGCAACGTTCGAACGTGTTCTCGTGCTGAGAAGGTCCTTCGGCGCGTTCCTCGCGGCGACGCTTGTCCCGATCACGCACGGCCGGGACCGCCGTGCTCTGGTCGTGCTCGCAGCCTGGAGCGCCGCAGCCGACGTCGTTCATCTGTCATCCCACGATCGCGCACATGAGCGCACCGCAGCGCCTCGTCGACTTCACGCCGAGCGGATCGAGCGAGCCAGGTGAAGACGGCGAGTTGGTACGGCAACGCAGCGATGTGGGTGGTCCTACCGGAGACCGGCGAGATCGTCGGCCGGCGGTCCGTCATTCCCGACGAAGGGCTGTTGGGGATCGACGTACGTCGTGGGCGGGAGAGATCCGCTGACGTTCGTCGTGAGAGTGCGCCAGGAACACGAACGCCGCGCATTCAGCGCGGCGTTTGCGGAGCGGGTGAGGGGGGACGATCCCCTTCTTCAACCTTGGGAAGGTTGCGCGCTACCGTTACGCCACACCCGCGAGAGGACTCCATTGTAGCGGAGGCCATGGCGCAGCTTCCTCGCCGAGCCGTTTGAGCCAGCCCTGTCCCTCTGCTGTCCGTCGCCGGTGACAGTTGGCGCAGACAACATCGCACTTCGCGATCTCTTGCAAGATCGCGTGCCAGTCGTGATGTCCCAGCATCACTGACACTTCTCGCACCTTCGTTGCCGGATCAATGTGGTCGAACTCCAGCAGCTCGATCGCCCTTTCCCCGCAGTCGACGCATGGATGCCCTCGTAGATACGCATGAAGGAGATCGACGTGCCGCTCCCTCCGCTGCGTCATCTGGGCGACCGCGCGGGATACATATGCGGTGCGGTCTCGCCGGTAATGGTCGCGGCGATATGCGGCCTGGCACGGGCGCTATTCCGCTGGTAGTGCTCGCGCCCGTACGCGCGGCAGCAGTCCCGGCACCAGACCCGGCGGAGGCCCGTCTTCTTGTTCTTGATAGGGAACTCCGCGAGCGGCTTCATGGCGCCGCAACGTGAGCACCGACGTACCTCGCCAGTGATGTAGTCGCCGGCGTCCTCGAGAAGTTCGAGCATCGATGGCCCTCCGCAGCGCGACCAGGAGCAGTATCGAACGCCTATTCTATCGGCTCACCCTTGCTTCGTGAAGAGGCAGATCTCGGCCCAACGGCGCGCCGCAGCTCCGCAAGCTGTCGCGTGAGCGCGTCGAGCTGATACGCCGCGGTGCGCCCGCTTGGATTCGGGAAGACCCACACGTCCGTCGTCCCGATCCGGTCAGGCTGCCGGCCGATCCGGGCGCGCGGGCGGTCGAACGCGGCCCGATATGCGCCGAGCCCGAGCACCGCGAGCGCTCGCGGGCGGTGGCGCAGGACCTTTCGCCGCAGCACGGCGGCTCCGGCGCGGAGCTCATCGCGCGAGATCTCCTCGGCTGCCCTGGTCGCCCGCGCGACGACGTTCGCGATGCCGAGCCCATGGTCGAGCAGCTCGTGCTCCTCGAACGGCGAGAGGACGCGGTCCGTGAAACCGGCGCGGTGGAGCGCGCTCCAGAAGCGGTTCCCGGGCCGGCCGAAATGGTGGCCGATCGCGGCGGTGTAGAGACCGGGGTTGATCCCGCAGAACAGCACGCGGAGATCGGGCGCGATGACGTCGCGCACCCGCTTGCCGTACGCGGCCTCGATCTGCTCGCGCGTCGGCCGCCATGGCGCTGGCACGCGGACAGCATGACGGCGCGCCTCACTCCCCGACGGCGACGCGCTTCCGCCTCGCCGCGACGCGGCGCCGGACGTAGCGACCCCGGCTCTCCGCCACTCCCTCGATCTCCGACAAGAGCTCGCGCGGGGTCAGAACGCGGATCCCACGCGCGGCGAGGCGGTCACGATGCTGTCTTTTGCATCGCGCCCGCGCAGATCCGTTTCGACGGACGGAAGGAACGGCGCGAGGAAGCCGAGGGTCTCGTCGAGATCGCGCTCGGCCACGTCGTACTTCCGCAGCTTCGGGCTGCTCAGGACGCGGGCTATCTCGCTCGCGCGCTCCCACGTGACAACGACCTCGAGCCGTTCGCGCCGGATCGCTTCGAGAACACGTCCCGGCACGCCCTCCGGCTCCGCGATCCCCGAGAACCAACCGTTCGTGTCAACGACCGCGCGCAGAGCGCATCCTCCGCACCTCGCGGACGGCCTCCACGGCGTCCCGCATGATCTGCTCCTCGTCCCAGTCGTGAGCCTCGGCGATCTTCCGGCGCCGCTCCATCAGCGCGTCGGATCGCGTTGCCCACCCGTCGTCGGTGATCACGCGAACGCCCTGCGCCTTCAGCCAAGCGGCGACGGCATCGCGCACCAGCTCGGCGACGGGACGGCCTCGGCTCTCGCTCACGTGGCGCAGCGCCCGGAGCTGCTCCTCGGGCAGATAGATGTTCGTTCTCTTCATCGCTCATACGTCACACGCCGCTTTTGGGCGCAGGGGAGCGGCCCCGGCGCCGTGCGCGTCAGTCGCCGACCGCCACGCGCTCCTTCTTCCGCTGGCCGATGATCCGGTCGCGGTCCTGCTTCCGCAGCACGCGTTTGCGGATGCGGAAGGCGACCGGCGTCACCTCGAGGAGCTCGTCGTCGGCGAGGAACTCGATCGCGTCGTCGAG
>CAZSRI010000141.1:0-3881 GCA_964609145.1 uncultured Chloroflexota bacterium | reverse complement strand
GGCGGGCACGATCGAGGACCTCGTCGTCGAGGACTTCGACGAGATGGTCGCGGAGCACGAGCGCGCCACGGGGATCGTGCTGCGGTCGCCGCCGCGCAAGCTCGCGGCGATCGTCGTCGTGCCGGGCGACGGGTTCGCCGAGATCGTCCGCTCGCTGTACGGCACGCCGATCCGCGGCGGCGCGACGATGAACCCGTCCGTCGGCGAGCTCGTCGCCGCCGTCGAGAACGCGAACGCCGAGGAGGTCGTGCTCCTGCCGAACGACAAGAACGTCATCCTCGCCGCGCGTGAGGCGGCGACGCAGGCGAAGTGCGAGGTGCACGTGCTCGAGACGAAGAGCGTCGCGCACGGCATGGCCGCGCTCGTCGCCTTCGACCCCATGCGCGTGCCGGCCGCGGTCGTCCTCGCGATGCGCGAGGCCGCCGGCGCCGCGCACGCGATCGAGGTGACGCGCGCGACCCGCGACACGACGATCGACGGCGTCGCGGTCCGCGCCGGCGACGCGATCGCGCTGGTGGATGGGCACGTCGTCGCACGCGCCGACGACCCCGTGGGCGCCCTGGGCGACGCGGTGGCGCGCCTCGCGGACGTGAGCATCGTGACGCTGTACGCCGGTGCCGACGCGGAGGACGGCGCGGTCGAGCGCGCCGAGTCGGCGCTGCGCGACGCGCTCCCAAGCGCGGAGGTGGAGGTCCGCCATGGCGGCCAGCCCCACTACCCGTTCATCGTCCAAGCCGAGTAGGGTCGCCGGGATCCTCGACGCACCGGTCTCGACCGTGCGCGGCGTCGGTCCTGACGGGGCGAAGCTCCTCGAGCGGCTCGGCATCCGCACCGTGTCCGATCTCCTGTGGCACCTGCCGCGCCGGTATGACGACCTCTCGAAGGTGCGCCCGCTCCGCTCGCTCGTGCCCGATCAGAAGCAGACGGCGATCGCGCGGCTCGGACGGATCACACAGCGGCGCACGTCGCGCGGGCAGATCCTCACCGAAGCCGAGCTCGAGGAGGAGGACGGGACCCCGACGTTGGTGAAAGCGTCGTGGTTCGGGCGGTCGTTCGTGAAGCAGACGTACCGCGAAGGCCAGGTCGTGCGGCTCTCGGGGCCCGTGAAGTGGGTCGGCCGCGGCGTGCAGTTCTCGCAGCCGAAGGTCGAGCCGATCGAGAGCGAGGCGGTGCACACCGGACGGATCGTCCCTGTGTACCCGAAGAGCGAGGCCATCAAGGAGGGGAGCCTGCGCCGATGGCTGCACACGGCGATCGAGGGGGCCCGCGACCGATCGGGGAAGGTCGTCGCCTCGCCGCTCGTCCGGTACGTGCCCGAGCCTTTGCCCGATGCGGTCCGCGAGCGTCAGGGTCTTCCACCGGTCGTCGATGCCCTCGAGCAGATCCACTTCCCCGACGATCCGGTCGCGCTCTTCCGCGCGCGGCGCCGGCTCGCGTTCGACGAGCTCCTGACGCTGCAGCTCGCGACCGCGCAGCGCCGCTCGCGCTGGGCGGCGGAGGCGAAGGCCCTCGCGCTGACCGTGACGGACGGCGAGCTGGACGCATGGACGTCGGAGCTCCCCTTCACGCTCACCGGCGACCAGCGACGCGCGCTCTCACAGATCCGCACCGATCTCGCGCGGAGCGTGCCGATGTCGCGCCTCCTCGAGGGCGACGTTGGCTCGGGGAAGACCGTCGTCGCCGCGCTCGCCATGCGCATGGCCGTGCGCTCCGGCGGGCAGGCCGCGTTCATGGCCCCGACCGAGCTGCTCGCCGAGCAGCACTTCGCCACCCTCTCCCGCCTGTTCGAGCGCGGCGGACCGACGATCGAGCTGCTCACCGGGAGCGTGTCCGGTGAGCGTCGCGCGCGCGTCCTCGCGCGCCTGGCGAGCAGCGCGCTCGATGCGGTCGTCGGCACGCACGCGCTCATCGAGGAGGAGGTGGCGTTCGCCCGCCTCGCGCTCGCGGTCGTCGACGAGCAGCATCGCTTCGGCGTCCGCCAGCGCGCGGTGCTGCGCGAGAAGGGGATCTACCCGCACGTCCTCCTCACGACGGCGACGCCGATCCCGCAGACGCTCTGGCAGACGCTGAACCGCGACCTGGACGTCTCGGTCCTGCAGGAGATGCCCGCGGGACGTCTCGAGATCAAGACCGAGGTCCGCTCGCCGGACGTGCTCCCGAAGGTGTGGCCGTGGGTGCGAACGCGCGTCGAGCGCGGCGAGCAGGTATTCGTGGTATGCCCACGCATCGATCCCGCGGACGAGGCCGATGGATCGCGCGAGAACGGCCAGCTGTTCGACGCGAAGGCGGCGCCGTTCTCGCCAAGCGCGACGGAGACGTACGAGGATCTGCGGACGGGTGCGCTGTCGAGCGTCCGCGTCGGCCTCGCGCACGGACGGATGACGCCGAAGGAGCGCGACGCGGCGATGACGCGCTTCCGCGACCGCGAGATCGACGTGCTCGTCGCGACGACCGTCATCGAGGTGGGGATCGACATCCCGAACGCTACCGTGATGGTCATCCTCGGCGCGGAGCGCTTCGGCCTCGCGCAGCTCCATCAGCTGCGCGGCCGCGTCGGCCGCTCAGACCTCCGGTCGTTCTGCGTCCTTGTCAGCCCGTCGACGGACTCGGATCGCCTGCGCGCGATGAGCGAGCGCGTGACCAGGGACGGCACTGACCGCCTGCTGAATGGCTTCGAGCTCGCGCAGAAGGACCTCGAGATCCGCGGGCCGGGTCAGTTCCTCGGCCAGGAGCAGGCGGGCTTCGCCGACCAGCTGCGCGTCGTCAACATCATGGACATCGATCCGCGCCTCCTGGACGACGTGACGGCGGAGGTCGACCGGATCGTGGCCGCCGATCCCGAGCTCGAGCGCGAGGAGCACCGCGGCCTGCGGGCGGCCGTCGACGAGCTCTGGCGCCGCTACGCGTACGCATGAGGGTGGTAGCGGGCGAGGCCAAGGGACGCCGCCTCGTCTCGCCACCTGCCGCGGTGACGCGCGCGGCCACTGAGCGGATCCGCGAGAGCCTCTTCGCCATCCTCGAGCCCGAGCTCGGCGGCGCGAACGTGCTCGATCTCTTCGCGGGCGCGGGCACGCTCGGCGTCGAGGCGCTCTCGCGCGGCGCGGCACGCGCGACGTTCGTGGAGCGCGACCGCACGGCGCTCGCGGCGATCCGCGAGAACGTGACCGCGACCGGGCTCGCCGCGCGGTCCGAGATGGTCACGTCGGACGTCGGCGCGTTCCTCGCGCGACCGGCGAAGGACACGTACGACCTCGTCTTCTGCGATCCGCCGTTCGGGGCGGTCGACGTCCTCTCCGCCACGCTCGCGCACGAGGGCCTGCGGGCACGGCTCGCGCCGGGCGCGCTCGTCGTCGCGCGGGTCCTGCGCAAGCACCGTCCTGCCGTCCCCGAGGGCGCGGAGATCGCGCGCGAGAAGCCGATCGGCGAAGAGGTGCTCCTGCTCCTGCGGTACGATGCCGCCCGCTAAGGAGGAGGGTGCGTCCGTGGACATGCAGTTCCTCGTCGAACGGCTCGAGACGCTCGTCGTCAACGCGCGCAAGCTGCCGATGACGAACAACGTCGTGCTCGACCAGGCCGCGCTCCTCGATCTCATCGACCAGCTCCGCGTCGCGATCCCCGAAGAGGTGAAGCAGGCGCGGCGCATCACGAACGAGACGGACCGCGTCCTCACGCACGCCCGCGAGGAGGCCGAGCGCATCATCGCCGCCGCGCAGGAGCAGGCGGCACTCCTCCTGCAGGAGCACTCGCTCGTGGCGCAGGCCGAAGAGCGCGCCGACGACATCACCGGCAGGGCCCAGCAGCGCGCCGAGGAGACGATGCGCGGCGCGGACCAGTACGCCGCCGACGTCCTCCTGCGGCTCCAGGGTGACCTCGAGAAGACG
>CAZSRI010000140.1:0-4128 GCA_964609145.1 uncultured Chloroflexota bacterium | reverse complement strand
TACGACGAGGACAAGGCGTTCACGCTCATGGACGACGCGGCGACGGTGAACCGCATCGTGCGCACCGCCGGCGCCGACGGCCTGCGCGCCGCGCGCTTCGGCGACTGGGCCGGCATGGACGTGCTGGCGCACCTCACCGACGTGGCGGAGGTCTTCGCCGAGCGCGTCCGCCGCGCGATCGACGAGGACACGCCTACGCTGCCGGCGATCCCCGAGGGCAGCCAGGCCGATGCCCCGTGGGATGCGATGGACCTCGCCAGGCGGTTCCTCGGCGCGCACCAGCGGATCGTCGCGCTGATGCAGCGGCCCGGTGCCGCGGCGCGGCCGGCAGTGCACAGCGCGCTGGGGCCGGTCACCGCGGGCTTCATCGCGGCGTACGAGGCCGACCACTCCCGCTCGCATGTGAACGAGCTCGCGGGCGCGTTCCCGCCCGCGGCGTAGCCGCCGCTCGTCCGGCGCGCGCGTCCTCGCGCGCGCCATCGCCCGCCCTCGTCCTCGCCGACCGGTAACCTCTCGCGTATGTTCGGCCCCGTCATCAAGGGCGAGATGGTCACCCTCCGTCCGCCGGACGAGACGGACGCGGCGCGTTTCGTCGAGTGGTTCGCGGACACCGAGGTGACGCGTTACCTCGCGCTCGTCTTCCCCCTCTCGCTGCAGCAGGAGCAGGAGTTCCTGAAGCGCATCGGCGAGTCGAAGGACGACGTGTGGTGGGTCATCGAGGCGGAAGGACGCGCGATCGGCGCGACCGGCATCCACCGCATCGACTGGATCAACGGGCGCGCGATCACGGGCACGGTCATCGGCGACAAGGGCGCGTGGCGGAAGGGATACGGCTCGGAGTCGATGGCGCTCCGCACGGCGTACGCGTTCCGCCAGCTCAACCTGCACAAGCTGAAGAGCGGGGCGTTCCTGGAGAACGAGCCGAGCAAGCGCGCGCTGCGGAAGGCGGGATACCGCGAGGTCGGCATCGAGCGTGAAGAGTCGTGGCGCGACGGCCGCTGGCACGACCACTGGGTCTGCGAGGTCCTGCGCTCGGACTGGGAGAAGCAGCACCCGAGCTGACACCCGGCGCTTCGCCACGCTGCTAGCCTGCCGGCCGATGAAGAAGAAGGTCCTCGCCGTCTTCCTCCTCGTCGTCGCCGCGATCGGCGCGTTCCTCTACTTCCCCCGTGGCGGCGCCGTCGACGCGCTCAGCTCGGCCGTGCTCGGCGTCCTGAACGGCGGCCTCGCCGCGTCGCGCGGCGGCGGCGTCTTCGCGGCGGCGTTCGACGGCGACGTCTTCGCGACCGGCGACGTCGTGAAGGCGGACGCGACGGGCCGCGGCCTGCTCACGTTCTTCGACGGTTCCACGATGTCCATCGACCCGAGCGCGCAGGTCCGCGTCGACTCGCTCGCGAAAGGTCCCGACGGCGGGATCCAGCTCGTCATGGAGCAGACGGCGGGGAAGACGTGGACGTCGGTGTCGAAGCTCTCCGCGAGCTCGAAGTTCGAGATCCGGACGCCGTCGCTCGTCGCGACGGTGCGCGGCACGACGTTCGAGACGATCGTCGAGCGCAAGCCCGACGGCACGGCCGTGACCATCGTCAAGACGGACGACGGCGAGGTCGTCGCGCGGGCCGTCGCGGGCGGCACCGTGACGATCGGGCCGGGGCAGCAGGCCGAGGTCGACCAGGGCCGGCCGGCGCCGGCGCAGGCCTCGCCGCAGCCGCCCTCGCCGAAGCTGCGCGTCACCGCGCCGGCGGGCATCGGCTTCGTCGTCCTCGACCCGGCCGGGCGGCAGTGTGGCGCGACGGGCGCGGTGGTCGTGCGGCAGGTCCCGCGCTGCGCCGTGAGCGGCACGACCGCGACGATGGCCGAGGTCACGGCCGGGACGTACACGCTCCTCCTCACCGCCGCGCAGGCCGTCGCGAACGCGCAGGTCGTCGCGGAGGGCCTCGGCATCGCCGGCACCGACTTCTCGACGAAGCTCGCGCGGACGCTGGCGGTCGGCGACCTGGCGCGGACGACCCTCCCGGTCGCGGTCGGCACGGACGGGAAGCTCTCCTCGCCGGGCTTCACGCCGGTCGAGCTCATCAGCAGCGTGTGCGGCGCCGAGGCGACCGGGCACGTGTTCTCGGGCGGCGGCCTCACCGAGCGCGCCGACGCGGTCGTGCAGTACGCGCTCGGCAACAAGGGCCAGCCGATCGCCGTCGTCTACACGCAGGACGAGCTCACGCGCGAGGCGGCGAGCGGCATGGGCGACATCCAGGCGAGCGTCCCCGTGACGATCTCCGACGTGAAGGTCTCGATCGACATCGCGGGCGTGCACCTCACCGCGAACGTCTCGGCGGGGCCCATCACCGTCCCGCTGCGGGCGGACGTCGTCGCCGGCGTCGAGGGCGGCCGGCTCGCGATGCGCCTGCGCTCGATCGACGCGGGACCGCTGCCGCCGGCGCTCAAGGATCCGATCGCGCAGAAGATCGACGAGGGACTCGCGCAGTTCGCGGACACGATGCCGATCGTCATGCAGCGCGTCGCGCTCCGGTCCGGGTGCTTCGCGTTGATCGGGAAGACGCCGGACTAGCTCCGACCCTCGGTCGGGCAACGCCCGCCCTCCGGCCCCAGGGGTGAGGCCCTGGGCGCGTAGCGGCGCTCGACCTCGTCCAAGGCCTCGGTCTGCGCGCCCGGGGGACGGCTAGATGAGCTAGACCGCCATCCCGGCCTTGATCGCCGGGTGGAAGCGGTAGTCGAGGAGCTTCGCGACCCCGTCGAGGAGCGGGCCGGGCGCATCGCCGGCACCGGCGCTCGCGACGATCGCGCGGTATCGCGCGACCGCGTCGTCGAGGGAGCGGATCTGGGGGTCGAGCCACAGCCGCGGCGACGGATACGGCTCGCGGCGCAGCTGCTCGTTCACGGCGTCGACATGGGTGCGGTACACGTGCGCGTCGGCGAGGACGTGGGTGAACGTGTCGGGCTCGAGCCCGACGATGCGCGCGAGCAGGTGGAGCAGGAGCGCGTACTCGGCCATGTTGAACGGCACGCCGAGGAACATGTCGCACGAGCGCTGGTACATGATCAGCGAGAGCTTCCCGTCGGCGACGAACGCCTGGAAGAGCGCGTGGCACGCGGGGAGCGACGTCTCATCGAGCTCGCCCGGGTTCCACGCCGTCACGACGTGGCGGCGCGACGCCGGCCGCTCGCGCAGGCCGGCGACGAGCTCGGCGAGCTGGTCGACGCGCCGTCCGTCGGGCGCGCGCCAGTCCCGCCACTGCTGCCCGTAGTTGCGGCCGGCGTCGCCGTCGAATCGCGCCCGCGGTCGCCAGTAGTCGGCGTAGGCGTTGCCGTCCCAGATCCGGACGCCGAGCGCGTGCAGCTCGTTCACGTCGGAGCTGCCGGCGAGGAACCAGAGGAGCTCGGCGACGACGGAGCGGAACGCCAGGCGCTTCGTCGTCACGGCGGGGAACCCGTCGGCCATCCGGAAGCGCATCACCTCGCCGAAGATCGCGCGCGTCCCCACGCCGGTGCGGTCCTCGCGATCCGTGCCCTGTTCCATCACTTTCCGCAGGACGTCGAGATACTGGCGCATGGGACATAGTCTCCGCGATGGACGGCGTCGCGGGCTTCGTGTGGGACCCGCGCCTCGCCGCGCACGTGTACCGCGAGGACCATCCGCTCAAGCCGGAGCGCCTCGTCGGCGTGCACGACACGCTCGAGCGGCTCGGCGCCTTCGCGCGGCCGAACGCCCGGGTCCTCGCGCCGCGCGACGCGACGCGCGACGAGATCGAGCGGATCCACGCGCCCGACTACGTCGAGGCCGTCATGCGGGCCTCCGATGATCCCGACCTCGACGTCACGGGATGGGGGATGCACCCCGAGGGCGACACGCCGCCCTTCCGCGGCATGCACGAGGCGTCGCTCCTCACGACGGGCGCCTCGCTCCAAGCGATGGAGGAGGTGCTCTCAGGGCGGGCGCGCGTCGCCGTGAACTACGCCGGCGGGCTGCACCACGCGATGCGCGCGCGGGCGTCGGGCTTCTGCATCTACAACGACCCCGCGATCGTGTGCGGCCTCCTCGCGGACCGCGGGATGCGCGTCGCGTACGTCGACATCGACGCGCACCACGGCGACGGCGTGCAGGCCGCCTTCTAC
>CAZSRI010000139.1:0-4179 GCA_964609145.1 uncultured Chloroflexota bacterium | reverse complement strand
AGTCGAGGTTGTCCACGGTGAACACGCCCGACAGCAGGGGCTGGAGCGTGCGGACCCAGCCCGGCATCGACGCATCGGCCAGCGGCGGCTTCGAGATCAGGAACGACACCCAGCGCGGGTCGATGGCCTCGCTCCCCGCGAGCCGGTCGCGCTCGGGGACCGAGCCCGGCGCCCGGCGCAGCGCCGAGATCAACGGGCCCAGCTCACGCCCGACGATCAGCTGCCCGAGGTCCTCGTGCGAGCGCGTCTTGGCGCCTGGCCGGCCCGGGTCCGGCGGTTGTCCCTCCTGGGCGACGCGGTGCGTCTTGTACGAAGGGAGCGCTTCGACACGGAACGCCGGCCGCCAGTCGGCGTCGCGTGCGACGTGGAGGCGCTCGGGCCGGCGGTCGCCGATCAGCCGCGAGAGGAAGTTCAGGAAGCCGTGGACCGCGTTCGTCGCGGTGCCGTCGGGGGCGGCGATCGGCGGGATCGCGTGGTAGGCGCGGTACGCGAGGCTCGAGCCGTCGATGAGGAGCGTGGCGCCGGGCGCCACGGTCAGACGGGGGTCGCGGCGAAGACCGACGCGAGCGCGGCGACGAAGCGGTCGTTCTCCTCGGGCGTGCCGATCGACACGCGCAGGCACCCGGGGCACTTCCACGGCGTCATGTCGCGGATGAGGAGCCCTTCCTCGGCGAAGCGGCGCTGCGCCGCGACGACGTCGCCGCCGATGTGGAACAGGATGAAGTTCGCGTCCGAGGGGAACGGCTCGACGCCCGGCGTCGCCTGCAGCGCGCGGAAGACGCGCTCGCGCTCGCGGATGAGGAGGTCGATCCGG
This sequence comes from uncultured Chloroflexota bacterium, assembly GCA_964609145.1. Classification (GTDB taxonomy): domain Bacteria; phylum Chloroflexota; class Limnocylindria; order P2-11E; family P2-11E; genus JACPOT01. The sequence continues at coordinate 3,365 of CAZSRI010000139.1, read as the reverse complement.
CGGCGGACCTCGGCGCGGTCGCGCGCGATCTGCGTCGCGAGGGCGTACGTCACGACGGACACGTTCGGGAACTCGATCACGCGCATGACCGGCGCGAGGAGCGGATGGAGCGCGAGGATCCCGAGCCGCAGGCCCGCCGCGGCGTGGACCTTCGAGAACGTCTTGCTGATGACGATGTTCGGGTGGTCCGCCAGCGCCGGCAGGAGCGTCCGCCCGGGAATGTCGCCGTACGCCTCGTCGACGAGCACGAGCGTCTCGGGGAAGCGCTCGGCGACCGCGAGGATGACGTCGTCGTCGATGCACGTGCCCGTCGGGTTGTTCGGCGTGCAGAAGACGACGATCTCGGGGGTCGTCCGCTCCATCGCTTCGACCGCCTGCGCGCGTGTGAGGTGGTAGGGCAGGCCGACCTGCTCCTCGACGATCGCGCTCCCCGCGATCGCGGACAGGCGCCCGTGCATCGCGTACGTCGGCATGAAGAGGAGGGTCTTGCGTCCGTGCCCGCCGAACACGAGGAAGAGCTGGAGGAGCGTGTCGTTGCTGCCGTTCCCGAACACGAGCTGATCGGGCTGCACGCCGTACTGCTCGGCGATGGTCGCGCGCAGGTCCTGGGGACCCAGCGGGTACCGGTTCAGGAGGACCGAGTCGAGCGCGCCGTGCGAGAGGTAACGGCCCGCCGGCGTGGGCTCGGGCCACTCGTTCGCGTTCAGCCGCACGCCCATCGTCGGGATGCCGCCGCCGACGCGGTACTGCGCGTACGGGCGCAGGTCCTCGCGGATCGTCGGGAGGCGCGGCTCCGTCACTTCGTGCCCATGGTAGGGGCGCGCTCGGTCCACATCGACGAGCCGAGCCGTCCCGCGTACTGCGGGCGGAAGCGCTCGGCGTTGTAGTCGTGCGCGACGTCGACGCGCCGCGCGCCGATCCGCGGATCGGGCAGCGGCGAATGCGTGTAGCGCCCGTCGCGGATCGCGACCATCCGTCCCGTGACGCCCTCGCCGATGAGGTCGACCGCGATGTTCGCGAACGTCGTCGCGACCATCTGGTCGAACGAGTCGGGCGAGCCGCTGCGCAGGTCGTACGTGAGCTCGCTCACGAGCACGTCCTCGCCCGTGCGCCGGCGGATCTCTTCCGCGAGCGCCTCGCCGACGTCGGCCTTGCGCCGGTGGCCGAACGCGTCGGGCTCGCCGAGCTCGGGGACCGTCGCGCCCGTCCAGATCGCGCCCTCCGCGCAGATGACGAAGGCGTAGTGACTCGGGTTATCGCGCTTGTCCTGGACGAGCGTCGCGATGAGGCGCTCGAGGTCGAACGGCGCCTCCGGGATGAGGCAGCGCGCCGAGGTCACGTACGCCGCGTGGAGCGCGGTGAACCCGGAGTCGCGCCCGAAGATCCGGAAGATCCCGATGCGCTCGTGCGAGCCGAGCGTCGTGCGCTGGCGGTCGACCGCCTCCATCGCACGCGTGATCGCCGTCGAGAAGCCGATGCAGTACTCGGTGCCCTGGACGTCGTTGTCCATCGTCTTGGGGATCGCGACGAGCGGCACGCCCCTCTCGACGAGCCGCTGCGCGAACCCGAGCGTGTCGTCGCCGCCGATCGGGATGAGGTGGTCGATCCCGAGCGCCGCGAGATTCCTCATCACGAGGGGCGTGAGGTCGTACGTGCCGTCCGGCTGGCGGTACGACGCCTCCCGCGACGTGTCGACGTGCGGCGGGAGCGCGCTCTCCCTCATCCGCGAGGGGTTCGTGCGCGAGGTGTGGAGCACGGTCCCGCCGGTGCGGTCGATCGAGCGCGTGTTCAGCCGATCGAGCGGAACGACCCATTCCGGGTCGGCCTGGCCCGTCCGCACGTGCGTGAGGCCCTGCCAGCCCCGGCGGATGCCGAGGACCTCGGCGCCCATCTCGGTCGCGCGGTACACGACGCTCTTGATGACCGAGTTCAGCCCGGGGACGTCGCCCCCGCCGGTGAGGATCCCGATGCGCATCCCGGTGTGAGTCTGCGCCTTATCGAGGTCGCCGGCCCAGAGCACGGCGAGCCGGACGCGACCCTACATCGGGCTCACGAGCTGGACGTAGTTGTCGTCGGGGTCGGCGAGTGTGGCGACCCACGTCTCCGGCGGCCATCCCTCCATCCGGTAGGGCTCGCGCACGACCTTCGCGCCGGCGGCCTTCAGCTTCGCGAAGTCGGCCTTCACGTCGCTGCTCTCGATGTTGAGCAGGATCCGCCCCGGCTGGGTGTTCCTGCCCTTCACCTCGCTGTGCGGACCGACCGTGATCCAGCCATCGCCGATCTTCCAGCCCGCGTACCCGCTGTCCTCCATCGCCGCCTTGCCGAAAAGCCTGCCGTAGTACTCGGTGAGTCGCTTCGGGTCCTCGGACCCGATCAGGACGCTGTTGAAATTCACTTTCCGCTACCTCCTTTGAGCGCTCGCGACGGTCGCGTCCCATCGCTGCTGGATCGGTGCCACCGCGTCACCCGGTCTTCGCGGACCATGGCACGGTGACGTGGGACCCGGCGCAGTACCTGCGCTACGCGGGCGAGCGGATCCGGCCCGCGATCGACCTGCTCGCGCGCGTCCCGCTCGACGATCCGCGCGTCGTCTACGACCTCGGGGCCGGTGCGGGCAACGTCACGCGGCTGCTGCACGAGCGCTGGCCGAAGGCGCGGATCGTCGGCGTCGACGCGTCGGCCGAGATGCTCGAGCGCGCGCGTGCCGAGGTGCCCGGCGTCGAGTGGGTGCGTGCCGACCTCGCGTCGTGGCGGCCCGACGCGCCGGCGGACGTCGTCTTCTCGAACGCCGCCCTCCACTGGCTCGGGGACCACGAGCATCTGTTCCCGCGGCTCATGCGCGTCGTCGCGCCCGGCGGCGTGCTCGCGGTGCAGATGCCGCGCAACTTCGCGTCGCCGTCCCACACGCTCATTGACGAGGCGGCAACGCGTGGACCGTGGCGCGCGACGCTCGAGCCGCATCTCGGCTGGTCACCCGTCGCGGAGCCGGCGTTCTACTTCGACCTGCTCGCGCCGCTCTCCGCGAGCATCGACCTCTGGGAGACGACGTACGTGCACGTCCTGGAGGGGGACGATCCGGTGAAAGAGTTCACGAAGGGCAGCGTCCTACGGCCGCTGCTCGACGCGCTCGCCGAGCCCCAACGGACCGCGTTCGAGGCCGAGTACGCGCGCCTGGTGCGCGAGGCGTATCGGAGGCGCGCGGACGGCCGCACGCTGTTCCCGTTCCAGCGGCTCTTCATCGTCGCGCGAGCGGCGTAGCTCCCCCGACGCGGGACGCGCGAGCGAGCGGACCGTGCCTGCGCGTGTGGGACAATGAGGTCCCCCTCACTGGGGAGTGGCCAAGCGGTAAGGCAGCTGACTCTGGA
>CAZSRI010000138.1:0-4180 GCA_964609145.1 uncultured Chloroflexota bacterium | reverse complement strand
GGCCGACGTAGCGCGGGTCGAAGACCGACCGTCGCGCCGCCTCCTCGCGCTCGAGCTCCTCCTCGGTCGCGGGGCGCGTCCACGCGCGGAGGGCGAGCGCGGGTCCGATCCCGAGCGCGAGCGTGAGCGCGGCCGCGAGCAGGGCGGCGCGCTCCCATCCCAGCGCCTCGACCGCGACCGGCGCGTACAGCGCACCGCCGAAGTAGCCGAGGCCGTAGATCGCGCGCACCTCGCCGAGCGCCCGGCCGACGCGCCCGCGCGCGCCCTCGACGGCGGCGATGAGCGTCCCGATGCGGAGGATCGACCACGCCATCCCCCAGAGGGCGCGCGCCGCCAGGAAGAGGAGCAGCGCGGTGGGGACCGCGTACGCGCCGCTCGAGATCGCCGCGAGACCGATCGCGGCGACGATGAGCGCGCCCGCGGCGAACCGCTCGTACAGGCGCGCCGCGACGACGTTCGTGACCAGGCGCGCCCAGCGGTTCACGGAGAGGATGAGCCCCACGGCGACCGCGTCGAGGCCGAGGCGCGCCGCGCTCACCGGGAGGACCGTGTAGAGGAACGTGTCGCCGAGGAGCGCCGCGGCCGTCACGAGGCCCGCTCCGCGCAGGGGGGTCATGCCTCCCTCCCACCCGCCGTTCCCGTCATCTCAGTCGGCGGCCGCGGTCGCGCCGGTCGCGGCGAGCGCGGCACGGTAGTCGGACAGCGGCGCGACCTCGTACGTGAGCGCGCTCGCGCGGAGCGCGGTGACGACGGCGAGCGCGGTGTCGAGCGAGGTGAGGCAGGGGACGCGCGCCTCCACCGCGGCGCGGCGGATGAGGAACCCGTCGCGGTCGACGGTGCGGCCCAGCGTCGGCGTGTTGATGACGGCGGCACACCGGCCCGAGCGGATGAGGTCGAGGATCGACCGGTCGCCGTCCGCCAGCTTCGGGACCTCGGTGACCTCGACACCGAGCGACCGGGCGAAGTGCGCCGTGCCGCTCGTCGCGACGATCTCGTACCCCAGCCAGTGCAGCCCCTCGATGATGTCGGCGGCCTCGGGCTTGTCCTTGTCCGCGACGGTGATGAGGACGCGCCCGCTCGGCGGCGGCGCCATCCCCGCGGACACGAGCGCCTTCCAGAGCGCCGGGGCGAACGTGCGATCGACGCCGATGACCTCGCCGGTGCTCTTCATCTCGGGCCCGAGGAAGGTGTCGACCTCGAGGAGCTTCGCCATCGAGAACACCGGCGCCTTCACCGCGACGAGCGCGCCTTCGGGCCAGATGCCGTCGTCGCGCGCGTAGCCCTCGGCGCGCAGCGTCGAGCCGAGCCCGATCGCGACGGCGAGCCGCACGAGCGGCACGCCCGTCACTTTCGTGAGGAACGGGACGGTGCGGCTCGCGCGCGGGTTCACCTCCAGGACGTAGATCTTCGGGGGGTCCCCGGGGGACGGAGCCCCCCGGGGGTCGTTCTGGACGATGAACTGGATGTTGAGGAGGCCCTTCACCGGGAGCGCCTCGGCGATGCGCCGCGTGAGCGAGACGATCTCCCGCTTCTCGTCCGCGGCGAGGTTCTGCGCGGGGTACACGGCGAACGAGTCGCCCGAGTGCACCCCGGCGCGCTCGACGTGCTCCATGATCCCGGCGACGAGCGTGTCGGCGCCGTCCGACACGGCGTCGACCTCGACCTCCCGCCCTCGGAGGTACTTGTCGACGAGGACGCGGCCCGTCCCCGCCTCGAGCGCGCTCGCGAAGTAGCGCTCGAGGTCGTCGCGCCCGTACGCGATCTCCATGCCGCGACCGCCGAGGACGTACGACGGCCGCACGAGCACGGGGTAGCCCACGAGCTCGGCGATCGCGACCGCCTCGGCGAGGGAGTCGGCCGTGCCGCCGGGCGGCTGCGGGATCCCGAGGCGGTCGGCGAGCTCGTGGAAGCGCCGGCGATCCTCGGCGAGCCCGATCGCGTCGGCGCTCGTGCCCGCGATGCCCGCGCCGATCGATCCGATCTTCTCCGCGAGGTTGAGCGCGGTCTGCCCGCCGAACTGAACGAATACCGGGGGGGCAGAGGCCCCCCGGCTCTCGTTGCGGATCACTTCCGCGATCGACTCTTCGTCGAGCGGCTCGAAGTAGAGGCGCGCCGACGCGTCGAAGTCCGTCGACACCGTCTCCGGGTTGCTGTTCACCATGATCGACGCGACCCGGCGCTCGCGGAGCGATCCCGCGGCCTGCACGCAGCAGCAGTCGAACTCGATCCCCTGCCCGATGCGGATAGGCCCCGACCCGAGGACGATCGCCTTCTCACCCGGCAGCGGCGCCGCTTCGTTCTCCTGCTCGTAGGTCGAGTAGAAGTACGGCGTCTGGGCCTCGAACTCCGCGGCGCACGTGTCGACCATCTTGTAGACGGGAAGGACGCCCCACTGCTCGCGGAGCCGACGCACGTCCGCGGGGAGGATCCCGGTGAGCGTGCCGATGTCGGCGTCGCTGAAGCCCATGCGCTTCGCGGAGCGGAGCATCGTCGGCGTCGGCGTGGCGCCCTGCATGGCGTCGGCGGCGCGCACGATCGCGCGGAACCGCTGCAGGAACCACCGGTCGATCCCGGTCGCGGTGCGGATGCGGTCGACGTCGGCGCCGCGGCGCAGCGCGGCGAACACGCGCCACAGGCGGTCGTCCGTCGGCGGGCCCGAGAGGTGCCGCTGCACGAGCTCGTCGCCCGTCGCGACGTTCGTCCAGCGCGGAGACTCCCAGAAGAGGCCCTGGCCCTTGACCTCGAGCGAGCGCATCGCCTTCAAGGCGGCCGCCTCGAAGGTGCGGTCGATCGCCATGACCTCGCCCGTCGCCTTCATCTGCGTGCCGATGCGCCGGTCGGCCGCCGGGAACTTGTCGAACGGCCAGCGTGGGATCTTCACGACGACGTAGTCGAGCGCCGGCTCGAACGCGGCCGTCGTGCGCTTCGTCACCGCGTTCGGGATCTCGTGGAGGCGCTTCCCGATCGCGATCTTCGCCGCGACGCGCGCGATCGGATAGCCCGTCGCCTTCGACGCGAGCGCCGACGACCGCGACACGCGCGGGTTGACCTCGATGACGTGATACGGCACCCGGCCCTCGGAGTGATCCGCCGGGGTGCGGTCGGGGTGGAGCGCGAACTGGATGTTGCAGCCACCCTCGATCCCGAGCGCGCGGATGATCCGCAGCGACGCCGACCGCAGCTGCTGGTACTCCCTGTCGGAGAGCGTCTGCGACGGTGCGACGACGATGGAGTCGCCCGTATGGACGCCCATCGGGTCGATGTTCTCCATGTTGCAGACGGTGATGCACGTGTCCGCGCCGTCGCGCATGACCTCGTACTCGATCTCCTTCCAGCCGACGAGGCTGCGCTCGACGAGCACCTGGCCGATCGGCGACGCGCCGATCCCGTACCTCACGCGCGCGACGAGCTCGTCGCGCTCGCGCGCGAAGCCGCCGCCCGTCCCGCCGAGCGTGTACGCGGGCCGCACGACGAGCGGGTAGCCGATCTCGTCGGCGAACGCGAGCGCCTCGTCCACGCTCTCGACGCTGCGCGACTCGGGCACCGGCTCGCCGAGGTCGACGAGGAGCCGCTTGAAGGCCTCGCGGTCCTCGGCCTGCTCGATCGAGCGGATCGGGGTCCCGAGCGACCGCACGCCGTATCGCTCGAGGACGCCGGCCTTGTGGAGGGCGACCGCGAGGTTCAGGCCGGTCTGCCCGCCGAGCGTCGGCAGGAGCGCGTCGGGCCGCTCCTTCGCGACGATCCGCTCGAGGACCTCCGGCGTGAGCGGCTCGAGGTACGTGACGTCGGCCACGCCCACGTCGGTCATGATCGTGGCCGGGTTCGAGTTCACGAGGACGGTCTCGACGCCCTCTTCGCGCAGCGCGCGGCACGCCTGCGTCCCGGCGTAGTCGAACTCGGCGGCCTGCCCGATGAGGATCGGACCCGAGCCGATGATCAGGACCTTCACCGTGCGTCCGCTGCCGCTCGGACCTGGGCGAGGAAGAGGTCGAACGCGCCGTGGTCGTCGTATGGCCCCGGCGCCGCCTCGGGGTGGTACTGATAGGTGCGGATGGGGAGCGCGCGATGCGCGAGGCCCTCCACCGAACCGTCGTTGAGGTTGCGCGCGCTCACGTAGAAGCCCGAGTCCGCGGGGATCGTCCCCTCGTCCACCTGGAACTCGTGGTTCTGGCTCGTGATG
>CAZSRI010000137.1:0-4184 GCA_964609145.1 uncultured Chloroflexota bacterium | reverse complement strand
CACCCTTCTCGCGGACGCGCGCGCGAAGTAGAATGTGGCTGTCCCTGATGGGACCACGGGGATGCGTGGTTTCGACAGGGTCGGACAGCGATCCGCTGCGAGCCGGGGGTGCCGTTGACCCCGTGAACCTGACGGCAGGCAGACAACTGCCAACACTCAGTACGCACTCGCTGCGTAAGCAGTGAGCGTCCCGCCGGTCCCCCCTCCGCGGACCGGTGAGGACGAGAGAGCGGAGGTGCGGCCCACCGATCGGTCGGTAGGCGGGCTCAAGACTCACCGGCCTGGCGTGATCGGGAGCGCGACGGTGCGCGTCCGGTCTCGCGAGATGCTCAAGTACGCCGGACAGGCTTCGTAGACGCGGATCGCTCGAGGGCTCTGGACGGGGAGTTCGACCCTCCCCCATCTCCACAGGGAAGGCCCCAGCATTCATGGGCCTTATCGGGCCCAAGCCTCAGCCGTGTAGCCAAACGTGTAGCCAATGTCTGGCACAAGGTCCCGTTGGGATCGCCCGGCGGCGCAGGATCGGGGCTGCACGTCTCGCCGATGCCGGCCCGAGAACCAAGGGGCGGCGAGAAGAGCGTGCACCTCGCACAGCGCTAGGCGGTCCGCTCCTCGCCGAGCTCGGGCGTGCGCAGTGGCGGACGGGTGCGGTCTCGGAGGAGCTCGACGATCTCCTCGACCGCTGCGCCAGCGCGCGCGTCCGACAGTTGCTCATACGCCGCCCAGGCGCGGTCCATATCGACGGTCTTGAGCTGCTCGCGTAGACACGACGGCAGCGGCTGCGCGTACTGCTGGTGCGTGCTCCGGCCGAGCCGAGGTGCTCGCGCGACCCCGTTGGGTGAGACCACGTCCGAGACCGCGTTGATCGCTGCTTGGAGATCGATCTCTTGGTCCGCCACGGAGCGGTAAGTATGCTGCCAGCAGCCTGCGTACTGATAGCCAAGATGAGTGGCGCGAGAGATTGCGCCGTCGAACCCGTCGGGCTCGAGAAGCACGCTAGAGACAAACCCCGACCGCCCTGCCGTCCTTGCGTCCCGACCGCCCAAACATGCTTACCGTAAGGATCCTTGCATTCAACGGGCGATCGCCCAACCTCTCGCCGACATGGCGTTCCCGTACGAATCACGAGTGCGCCAAGTACGTGAGCGCCGTGGCTGGTCGCAGGAGCAACTTGCGCGAAAAGTGGGCGTAAGCCGTCAGACGATCGCGAACATCGAGCAGGAAGTGAACGAACCGCGGGTCACGATCGCTTTGGCGCTCGCTATCGCGCTGGGGGTCACCGTGTACGAGTTGTTCAGAAAGAAGCGATGAAGCGCCCGTATCGCTTGCGCTTGCGCGCGACCACCCTGTCTCGGTACGGCTGGGTGGGGTTCGGCGGGTCCCTTGTCACCGAGGAGACCCTGCTGCGCGCGCTCGGTGAGGCCACGATCCACTACTTCGACGGCGCCCGACCATACGAGCCGGAAATGGACATCGGAATCACCGCCGAGTCACCGGAGGCAGCGACCCAGCGTATCCTCATGGCCTTCGAGTCGATCGGCCTCGACGCGTCGCGCATCATCGTCGTCGACGTCATCAAGGCTGCCGTTCAGCGCGCGACTGTCGCGGGAGTGGGTGGCGGCGCGCTCGGCGCGACGACCAAGAACCCTTGGGTGACGCTCGGCTGCGCGGCCCTCGGAGTGGCCGCGGGTCTTGTGGCCGACCTGGCACTGAACGAGGCGTGGGCGATGATCGTCGCCGAACGCGTTGCGTACCCTGATCAGTGGAGCTTCACGCCGATCCCGCCGCCATTGCTGGCACCACGGACTGCCTGAGATCGTGCGCAGCGATCGCGGATCGTCCGGGATTCCGTCGCGCCCTCGTTCCCGGCGACACCGCTGACATGATCGTCGGCTCCTAGGACGCGTATATCGAACGAGGAGGAGCGCGAGCGCCAGACGATCGACGCGCTGATGGGCATCTTCGTTCGAGTCCTGCCGACTCACCCGAACACGCTGGCGAGCAGCTCGCGGTAGGCACTGAGGCACTCGTCGAATGGGGGGAGTGGCCGGACGAACTCCCCGAGCTGCGCATCCCAGTCCCTGCGGATGCCTTCGAGGACCCGGTCGTCGAGCAGATCGTCCGGTCCGGGGACCTTCAGGTCGAACGCCTCGGCTTTGCGCTCGAGGAAGCCGCGGACGCTCCGCCGATCGAGTGGATAGTCCTTTTGCCGGTGCAGGTGCGCGAGGTCGTACAGGTCCCTTGGCCTGGACCGCACGAAGGTCCGCTCTCCGCGCCCGCGGGCGTCGTACCGCGCACGGACCTGCAGGAAGCTGCGGAGCTTCTCGCTCGCGATCTCGCGCAGTTCGTAGCAACGGATCTTCGCGTCCAGCGACTCGTCGTAGCCGACGTGGTGTAACGACCGGTCCTCGGGCGTGCCGACGATAACCTCGGGCGGCGCCGGCAGAACCTCGACCTTCAGGGCGCAGCTCGCGGACCTCATCCAGGGGAACGCGACCTCGACCCTGTACTCGCACTGGCCGCGCTCGTGCGGGCTGCGGTGCGCGACCTCGCGCAGGGAGAGCCTGAACGGCCCGCGCTGCTGCATCAGCTCCTCGGCGCGGGCGACCGCACGGAAGAGAAGCCGGCCGAGCTCGCTGCAGTCCATGGGCGTCGAGATCGTGTAGTCGAGGTCGACGCTGAAGCGGTAGGTAGCGAAGTACGCCTTTCGCAGGCAGGTGCCACCCTTGAAGAGCAGGATCTCGTAGAGCTCCGGGACCGATGCGATACCCGCGAGCACATAGCTGATGGCGTAGTCCTTCTCCAAGACGGCGAAGACCTCGCCCTGCTTCACGCGCGCGTCGAAGATCTGGCGCAGGGTCCGCTCAACGGGCATCGACGTTCTCGATCACTCCCCAGGTCTTGCTGCGGGGTCCCCGACGCGGGCGCGTGGGGTCGAGCGCCACAGCGCCTCGGGTCGTCGGCAGCGTCGCGGCGAGCCGCTCGCGTGCCGCGGGCGCTGCACCGAGGTGCTCGAGGAGCCACCCGAGGCGACGCGTGACCGCGCCGACGCGAAGACGCGTGGCGTACTCGGCGAGACGGTCCACGTCGAGTTCCGCAAGGTGCTCGGAGAACAGGTCGAGCGCCGGTCCGAGCGAGCCGAAGACATGGAAATGCTGGAGCGTGTCGAGTGCGGCCCGCTCCTGCTCGAACACAGGCACGCGCTCGGTCTCCGCGACCCAGACGTCCTTCGCGCCGAAGAAGTGATCGGGGCGAACGAAGACGACGCGAAAGCGCTGGTCGGCGACCTGCCAGAACCCCGTCTCGCGCGCGCGTACTCGGCGACGCCGCGAGCGATCGGCACCGCGCCGCGGGGCCGTGACAGTCACGACCTGCGGTATCTGCTCGGTCAGTTGCCAGTGCGCGAGGGCTGACCAGTGGCTGACCGCTGATGGCTGTACGAGCGAGGTGGCGACGGTAAAGGGGTGGGCCTTCGGCGCGTGGGTCGTGCGGTCCGCTGGCGCGTACAGGCCGTGCTCAAGCCGGGCGAGCCAGCCCGCGCTCGTGAGCTCATGCAGGAGCTTCCGGACGTGCGTCTCGGAGAGGTGAAGCTGCTCGCCAGCGGCGAGCGCATCGGTAGCCCGAAAGACGCCGGTGTCGGGAAGGCGGTCGAGGAGGCGGACGCCAGCGGTAAGGCCGTAGCTATCTGGATGCATATCTTTCTCTTGAAGTAAGCTTAGCATCCACGATAATCACGTATGCATTCTGCGACCATGACGGCGAATCTTTCTCTAAGGGTAATAGCGGCAGCCTAGTTACACCGCAGACCTATGTCAGCCACCCTTCCCTGTACGCGTCGCCGTGTAGCCAACGTGTAGCCAAGACGCGGCAAATGCCGACGGTGGGTGAGAGACGCGGCGAGATCGGCGAGAGGAAACGCTAGGAAAACCAACGGCCGGCCATCGGTGAGACGACCGCCTGTCGATTTCGGCCCTCCCCTATCTCCACATGCGCGGCCGGCCGTGACGGTCGAGGTGCCCTCTGCGTCTCGGCGTGGCCGCGAAGACCCGGGCGATCTGTGGCGCGATCTCACGCACGCATCGGACGCGACGCGGCGTTGACCCCAGGCCTCGCGCACGGAGGGAACGGATCGTGATGGACCTGCTCGCGGCGTCCCTGACCGAGTGCGTGGCGAAGCTGACCGG
>CAZSRI010000136.1:0-4195 GCA_964609145.1 uncultured Chloroflexota bacterium | reverse complement strand
CTCGCGCAGGGCTTCGACATCGCGGGCAGCACGGGCGACGACATCATCCGCGGCACCGCGGTCACGGACCGCGTCGAGGCGATGGACGGGAACGACTACGTGACCACGGGCGCAGGCGACGATGTTATTCACGGCGGGGCGGGGGGCGACGTGCTGGACGGCGGGGCGGGGAATGACACCATCGACGGGGGCGACGGGGACGACATCCTCTACGGCGGCGACGGGAACGACGTCCTCATCGGCGGCGCGGGCTCGAATAGCCTCCAGGGCGGGGCGGGGGACGACGCGATCTTCGCTGGCGACGGCGACACGGTGATCGACACGCAGGGCACGAACCACCTCGACCTCACCGCCTACACGGCGCTCGACCCCTCGAACGTCGAGATCACGCAGTTCCAGGCCGACGGGGGCGATCTCTACCTCAACATCCACGTGCGCGACGCCGCGCACCCGGGCGTGACGCCCGACACGGGCGGGGTCTCCATCCAGGGCGAGCTCGCCAATTTCGGCACCATCACGCTGAACGACGGCGCGGGCGGCACCACGACGCTGACGAGCGGCGAGTTCGCGCAGTACATCGCGAGCGGCGTGATCATCAATGGCACCTCGGCCGCGGACACGATCTCTGGCACCCCGAACGCCGACACCATCAGGGGCCTGGAAGGCGCGGACACGATCGACGCGGGCGCCGGCGATGACTTCATCGACGGCGGCCCCGGCAACGACACGCTCATTGGCGGCGCGGGGAACGACACCTATTTGCTCGCCTATAACGGCGGCCGCGACACGATTGTCGAGGACGGCAACGCCGAGCCGCAGTCGGCGAACACCATCCAGCTCAACACCGGGATCACGATCGATGCACTTCAGGCCGAGCGCATCGGAGACGACCTGAGCATCCAGATCCGGGGAACCGACGACGCGCTCCTCATCAAGAACTTCTACACCGGCCCGCAGTCCTGGCAGGACGGCTGGACAGTGCAGGATAGCGACGGCAACAGCTTCGCCATCTCCGATGTCGCGCTCGTCACGCCGCCGTCGGCGGCCGACTGGCTCTACAGCCTGGAGGACGATTTCAAGGCTCGGCGCGAGCAGGTGTTCGCGCAGGCGCGCGCTGCGGATGGGCTGTCGCCAAGCGGTCCGCACACCTACGAGCGGGTCGATCGCGACTTCTCCTTCCAGGCGGGGCAGACGACCTCCACGACGAACCTCATGGAGCTCGACGCCACCACGCCGGATTCAGATCCGAATCCCGAAGGCGTGTTCGCCGTGCCGAACGGCTCGTTCGTTAACGCGTTCGTGACCGAGATTCCGTTCGAATTCGTGACGCAATCGGTTCAGCTCGTGGCTCAGACGCAGCTTCAATCGACAGGAGCCGGCCGCTCGGCCCCGCAGGCGGGCTTTGGCTCGGGGGCCAACCTCCCGAACCCATACTTCGTGTCCGCGCCGGGCGGGATCAGCGTTCCGATCGGCACCACGGTCGTTCCGGTCTACGGACCGTTCATCGGCATTCCGCCGAGAAATGAGCTTGGCGAAATCGACCCGAACGCGCTGCAGCTCAAGGGCTGGTGGGTCTACACCCCGACGTCCTCACCGTCGGCGCAAGCGCAGCGTCTCGTTCAGAACGTGACGCAAACGATCGCTCTCGCGACGACGATCACGACCAATGTCCGGGTGCCCGATGTCGACCAGTCGTCGACCGACACGCCGTGGACGATCAGCGCCGAAAACGCGCTGGTACAAAGCGGAAGCGGCGACGACGTTATCACGCTGTCGAGCTCGAATCTCTTTCAGCTTCCCGCGTGGCAGACCAACCTCGGTCTCGGGCTGGGGATCGACAAATACTCGCCTTCGGCGGCGCAGGACCGCTACATCGAGGCGCGCACGCCGACCCACCTGCAGGACCAGCTACAGTTTGATTACCAGATCGATCCAGCCACGCAATACCTCGGGGGCTTCGTCGATGCCGGCGCGGGCGACGACACGGTCACCGGCAGCGACGGCCAGGACGTCATCGCCGGCGGCGACGGCAACGACGCGATCGATGGCGGGCAGGGAAGCGATACGTACCTTTATTCGGCCTCAGAAACGGGCATCGACACGCTGGACGATACCGGGACCCTTCTGACAGGGAGCCTGACAGAATGGGGTATTCCGGAGGCGTATTACGACTGGTACTACGCCAACCGCGGCATCCTGAACTGGGACGAGCGGATGCAGGAGGGTGGGAAATACCGTGTTTCGTTCGGACAGCTTTTCGAGGGCGCGGCGTACTCCCAGGACGCGCCGAAGCAAGTGCCGCAGGGAGCGACGCTCACCTATATCGAGCCGCTTCCATTCACCCCCCCGGCCGTAACACGGGACGATACGGCGCTCCTGGACCAGATGATGGATGCCGGGATCCTGCCCCGCGACGTGGTGAAGTTCGGGCCCGGGCTGACCCTCTCCGACCTGCAGCTCACGGCGACACCGGCCGACCCCACCGACGAGTTCAGCCATCCCGGGGAGCCTCTGTACGGCGGCGGCACGCTGTCGGTGCGCTGGGGCAACGCCGGCTTCGACACCACCGTACCGGACGTGAACTACTCCAACGGCATCGGCGAGGGCGTCGAGGACTTCCAGTTCGCCGACGGCACGATGTACAGCATCGAGCAGATCCTGCATCTCGCGACGGTGGTCGCGCCCGGCGGGATCATCGGCACACCGGACGCCGATTTCCTCGAGGGCGGCCCGGACAACGACCTGATCGAGGGACTGGCAGGCGACGACAATCTCCTCGGCAACGACGGCAACGACATGCTCATCGGCGGCCCCGGGAACGATTTCCTGGATGGCGGCCTCGGCGACGACACGTATATGTTCTCCCTGAACGACGGATACGACGAGGTCTTCGACGAGGGCGGCAACGATAGGATCGGGTTCGACGCCAGCGTCCGGCCAAGCGACGTCGTCGTGCAGAAGGACAGCTTCGGCGGCCTCGTGCTCGATGTCGGCGCGCCGGGCAACTATGTCTATATCGACAACTGGTTCAGCGCCGACAATCAGATCGAGCGCGTGTCCTTCGCCGACGGCACCACCTGGGACGCGGCGCAGCTTGAGAGCGGCATCACCACGGCATCCGCCACGCCGATGAACGACATCATCTTCGGCGGCGATGCTGCCGACGTCATCGACGGCCTCGCGGGCGACGACGACGTCGAGGGTGGCGGCGGCAACGACATCCTCTCGGGCAGCGACGGCAACGACTATCTCGGCGGCGACGCGGGCAGCAACCTGCTCCTCGGCGGAGCCGGCGACGATACCCTGAGCGCCGACGATCCGTCGGGCAGGAACCTCTTCGTCGGTGGCGTCGGCAACGATATCTTCGCCGGGGCTGGCGGTAGCGTAGTCGCGTTCAACGCGGGGGACGGGGAGGATGTCCTGTTCAGCAACGCCGGCGACCCCGTTGTCGTCTCCATGGGCGGCGTCTCGGCGGCCGACATCGTGCTGAGCACCGACGGCTCCACGGTGCGCATCGGGGTTTCGGGCGCCGATGGCATCTCGAGCTACGCCTACGCGCGCGACCCGTCGGGCTGGCCGAGCGCAAAGCTGCAGGTCATCGGGGCGGACGTGCGCACGTATGATCTCAACGCCGTCGTGCAGGCGTTCAACGACGCGCGCGTGCAGAACCCGGGCATCACGCAGTGGTCGGCGGCGCAGGCGCTCGACGCCAATCTGTTGTCGGTCAGCACCACGGAAGCCTACGGCGGCGCGATCGCGTACCAGTACGCGACCACGGGCAACGTTGACGGCCTCACCAGGGCGCAGAAGCAATCGGTGCTGGGCGACGCGGGCTTCGCGCTCGCGCCACAGGCGATCTCGCTCGCACCAGCGAACCAAGCGCCGACGCTCGACGTAGCGGTCGCCGACCAGGTTACGAACGAGGACTCCGCGTTCACCTTCACGGTGCCGGCGCGCACGTTCTCCGATCCGGACGCAGGCGACTTGCTCACCTACGGCGCTGCGCTCGCGGGCGGCGGCGCGCTGCCCGCGTGGCTCTCCTTCGACGCGAGCACACAGACCTTCTCGGGCACGCCGCTCCAGGCGGACGTGGGGACGCTGAGCGTGAAGCTCACGGTGACAGATGGCGGCGGCCTCTCGGCCTCGGACGACTTCGCGCTCACGGTCGCAAACGTGAACGACGCGCCGGTGCTTG
>CAZSRI010000135.1:0-4204 GCA_964609145.1 uncultured Chloroflexota bacterium | reverse complement strand
ACGTGCTACGCGACGCTGCGCGACGGCGTGACCGCGGCGGACGTCGCCGAGGCATACGCCGAGACGTACCGCGACGAGCCGTTCGTGCGCGTGACGCGGTCGTTCCCCGGGACGAAGGCCGCGCTCGGCAGCAACTGGTGCCTCGTCCACGCGACGGTGGACGAGGCGACGCGCCGGCTCGTCGCCGTCGGCGCGCTCGACAACCTCGTGAAGGGCGCGGCCGGCTCGGCCGTCCAGAACATGAACGTCGCGCTCGGGCTTCCGGAGCGCGCGGGCCTCGAGGCGCTGCCGCTGTGGCCGTGAGCGCGCGGGGCGTCGCGTTCCCGGCCGGCTTCGGCGCCGGCGCCGTCGCCGCCGGCGTGAAGGAGGCGGGCACGAAGCGCCTCGACGTCGCGCTGCTCGTCGCGGACCGGCCGTGCGTCGCGACGGCGGTCTTCACGACGAACCAGGTCGCCGCGGCGCCGATCGCCGTGACCCGGAGGCACCTCGCCGCAGGCCCGCTGCGCGCGCTCGTCGTGAACTCGGGTAACGCGAACGCGTGCACCGGCGAGCAGGGCGAGCGCGACGCGATCGCGATGGCCGAGGCCGCGGCGCGCGCGATCGGCGCGCGGGCGAGCGAGGTCGCCGTCGCGAGCACCGGCGTCATCGGCGTCCCGCTGCCGATGGACCGCATCGTCCCCGCGATCGCGCGCATCAGGCCGTCCGCCGCCGGGTGGGACGACCTCTCGCGCGCGATCATGACGACCGACACCCGTCCGAAGGTCGCGGAGCGTGAGGTCTGGCTGCGCGGCAAGCCCGTCCGGATCGGCGGCACGGCGAAGGGCGCCGGGATGATCCACCCCGACATGGCGACGCTCCTCGCGTTCGTCACGACCGACGCCGCGTGCGACCAGGCCGCCGCCGACCGCGCCTTCCGCGCGGCCGTCGCGGCGTCGTTCAACGCGATCTCCGTGGACGGCGACACGAGCACGAACGACACGGCGCTGCTCCTCGCGAGCGGCGCGTCGGGCGTCGAGGTCGCGGGCGACGCCGAGGCGCCGTTCGTCGACGCGCTCACGGAGGTCTGCGGTGAGCTCGCGCTCGCGATCGTCGCGGACGGCGAGGGCGCGACGAAAGTGTTCGAGGTCCGCGTCACGGGCGCAGCGGGCGTCGACGACGCCCGCGCCGCGGCGCGCACGATCACCGTCTCGCCGCTCGTGAAGACGGCGATCCACGGCGCCGACCCGAACTGGGGCCGCATCCTCATGGCCGCGGGACGCTCCGGCGCGCGGGTCGATCAGCGGCGCGCGTCGGTGCGCATCGGCGGCGTCGACGTCTTCTCGCGCGGCCGGCCGTGCGAGTGGGATGCCGCGGCCGTGCGCGCGGCGTTCGAGCGCGATCGCGTGCTCATCGAGGTCGATCTCGGGGCGGGGGATGCCGCCGCGCGCGCGTGGGGCTGCGACCTCTCGGCGGAGTACGTGCGGATCAACGCGGAGTACACGACGTGAGCGGCGTCGTCGTGCTGAAGATCGGCGGGTCGATCGCGGAGGAGGCCGACGCCTCGGTCGCGCTCGTCGCGTCCCTGCACGACGCCGGGCACTCGCTCGTCGTCGTCCACGGCGGCGCTCCGCTGGTGGGCGAGTGGAGCGGGCGGCTCGGCCTCGAGGTGCGGTTCGTGCGCGGCCTGCGCGTCACGGACGAGCCGACGCGCGACGTCGCGCTCGCCGTCCTCGCGGGGCTCGCGAACAAGACGCTCGTCGCTCGCCTCCTCGCGCGCGGCGTCCCCGCGATCGGGCTCTCGGGCGTCGACGGCGCGATGCTCCGCGCCGAGCGCGAGGACGCCGAGCTCGGGTTCGTCGGACGCGTGACGCTCGTCGACAGCGAGCTGCTCGAGGAGCTGCTCGCGCAGGGCAGCGTCCCCGTGATCGCGCCGGCCGCGATCGGGCCCGCGGGGGAGCCGCTGAACGTGAACGGCGACACGGCCGCCGGCGCGGTCGCCGCGAGCCTCGGCGCGCGCCTCCTCGCGTTCGTCACCGACGTCCCCGGCGTGCGCGGGCGCGACGGGCGCGTCGTTCCGTCGCTCGACCGCGAGCGCTCGAAGGCGCTCGTCGGGGACGGGACGATCGAGGGCGGGATGCTCCCGAAGGTCGAGGCCTGCCTCGTCGCCGCGGCCGCCGGCTGCGAGGCCGCGATCCTCTCGCTGGGCGACGCCGACGGCGTCGAACGGATCCTCGCCGGCGAGCGCGTCGGCACGGTCTTCCCGAGGGAAGCAGCATGAGCACCGGTCCCCACGGCGCGCAGACCGAGGCGCCGCAGCGACGAGGTCGAGCAGCGGGGCCCGAGCGAGGGCTTCGCCCGAGCGAGGGTCGCAGTGGAAAGCACCACCGCCAGCAGGCGCTCCTGCGCCTCGTCGGCGACCGCGCGCTCTCGACGCAGGAGGAGCTCGTCCGCGCGCTGCGCGGCGCGGGGTTCCGCGCGACGCAGGCGACGGTGTCACGCGACATCGTCGAGCTCGGCCTCGTGAAGGTGCCGCGCGAGGGCACGCACGTGTACGGCCCGCCGCTGACACCGCGAGGCGGGACCGAGCGGCTGCGCCGGTTCTGCGAGGACTACCCCGTGCAGGCCGCGCCCGCGGGGAACATCGTCGTGCTGCGCTCGCTGCCAGGCACGGCGAACGCGCTCGGCGCGGCGATCGACGCCGCCGGCCTCGCGCACGTCGTCGGGACGCTCGCGGGCGACGACACGGTGTTCCTGGCGGTCGCGCGCGAGCGCGAGACGCGCGGCGTGATCGAGCAGCTCAAGGGCTTCGGCGTGATGGAGGGAGCACAGCGATGACCAGCGAACTGGCGGGCCAGACCTGCGTCCTCGCGTATTCGGGCGGGCTCGACACGAGCGTTGCGGTCGCGTGGCTGCGCGAGACGTACGCGCTCGAGGTCGTGACCGTGACCGGCGACCTCGGCTCGGTGGCCGATCTCGAGCAGGTCCGCGAGAAGGCGATGCGCAGCGGCGCGCGCCGCGCCGTCGTGCTCGACGCGCGCGACCTCTTCGTCAAGTACTTCGTGTGGCCCGCGCTCCAGGCCGACGCGCTGTACCAGGGGCGCTACCCGCTCGCGACCGCGCTCGGGCGGCCGCTCCTCGCGAAGCTCCTCGTCGAAGTCGCGCGCGAGGAGGGCGCGACGTACGTCGCCCACGGCTCGACGGGCAAGGGGAACGACCAGGTCCGATTCGACCTCGGCGTCGCCGCGCTCGCGCCCGACCTCAAGGTGATCGCGCCGCTCCGCAGCGGCATGAGCATGACGCGCGACGAAGAGATCGAGTACGCGAGGAAGCGCAACATCCCCGTCCCCGTGACGAAGAAGAGCCCGTACAGCGTCGACGCGAACCTCTGGGGGCGGTCGATCGAGGCCGGCGTGCTCGAGGACCCATGGGCCGCGCCGCCGCGCGACGTCTTCCAGTGGACCGTCGATCCCGACGAGGCGCCGGCGAAGCCGCGCGAGATCGTTATCGCGTTCCGCGAGGGCATCCCCGTCGCGATCGACGGGGAGGCGCTCGCACACGTCGCGCTCGTCGAGCGGCTGAATACGCTCGCGGGCAGGTACGGCGTCGGCCGCGTCGACCAGATCGAGGATCGGCTCGTGGGCATCAAGTCGCGCGAGATCTACGAGGCGCCCGCCGCGATCGTGCTGCACACGGCGCACCGCGCGCTCGAGGACCTCACCCTGTCGAAGGCGACGCTGCGCTTCAAGGAGCGCGTCGCCGACGAGTACGCCGAGCTCGTCTACAACGGGCTCTGGTTCAGCGCGCACCACCAGGACCTCGCGGCCTACGTGCAGAGCACGCAGCGCTTCGTGACCGGCGACGTCCGCGTGCGCCTGCATCGGGGCACGGCGACGGTCGTGGGGCGCCGCTCGGACGAGGCGCTCTACTCGATGTCGCTGGCGACGTACGGCAAGGGCGACACCTTCGACCACAGGGCCGCCGAGGGCTTCATCGCGGTGTACGGCCTTCCCCTGCGCAGCCAGGCGCGCATCCAGGAGCTTTGGTCAGGCGACGCCACCCTTCCGCTCAAGCTCCCCGCAGCGAACGAGGAGCGCGGGCCGGCGGGGCCGAGGGGAGCCGGGTCCCGTACGAGGCCGCCGCCCCCCGCGCCGAGCCACTCGGCCGCCGAGGGCGGCTCCGGCGCACCGAGGCAACGTGCACGCCTGGCCCCCCGCCCGTCACGCAA
>CAZSRI010000134.1:0-4234 GCA_964609145.1 uncultured Chloroflexota bacterium | reverse complement strand
TGTGGTCGGCGGGCGCGTGGGGTGGCGGCGCGCGCGTCGGGCGGACCGCCGCGAGCGTGGTCGTGGCCGGCCGGACCGGGCGCGTGGGTGGGTGCGACGGATGCCGCGCGAGCGCGTGGGCGCGCCCCGCCGCGAGCCCCGCCTGGGGGCGACCGAGGAGCTTGTCGCCGCTGAACGTCACGACGTCCGCGCCCGCGGCGACGGCCTCCTGCACCGTCTCCTCGCGGCCCAGGCCGTAGCGCGCGGTGTCGACGAGCGTGCCGCTGCCGAGGTCATCGATGAACGCGACGCCGCGCTCGCGCGCGAGAGCGGCGAGCTCGCGCGACGCCGCCGACGCCGTGAATCCGACGACGCGGAAGTTGCTCGCGTGGACGCGGAGGATCGCCGCGGTGCGTTCCGAGATCGCCGCGGCGTAGTCGCGCGCGTACGTGCGGTTCGTCGTGCCGACCTCGACGAGCTTCGCACCCGATCGGACGAGGACGTCGGGGATGCGGAACCCGCCGCCGATCTCGACGAGCTCGCCGCGCGCGACGATCACCTCACGCCGCCCGGCGAGGGCCGCGAGCGCGAGCATCACCGCGGCGGCGTTGTTGTTCGCGACGACCCCGTCCTCGGCGCCCGTGACCTCGGCGAGGAGCCGAGCCGCGTGTCCGTGCCGCTCCCCGCGCCGCCCGGCGTCGAGGTCGTACTCGACGCTCACCGCGCCCGCGGCCTCGCGCATCGCCTCGACGGCGCGCGCGGAGAGCGGCGCGCGCCCGAGGTTCGTGTGCAGCACGACGCCCGTCGCGTTGATGACCGGACGCATCGTCGGCCGGTCGCGCCTGGCGAGGCGCTCGCGCGCGAGGCGCGCGGCCGCGTCGGCGTCGAGCGCTTCGCCGCGCTCGCGGTGGTCGGCGAGCACCTCGCGGATCGCGCTCGTCAGGCGGTCGCGCGACGCGGCGCCGGGGGCCGCCGCCCGCAGAACGGCGTCGACCGACGGCAGGCGTCGCCGCGGATCCTTCTTCATCGCGACGGCTTCGCCGTCTCGGCCGCGGGCGCTCACGCGCCGAGAACGTCGAGCGCCGCGGGCCGCACGCGGATGCGAAGCCGGTCCGTGCGGCCGACCTCGCCGTCGAGCTCCCAGGGCACCTGGTGTGGAAGGTCGATCTCCACCAGCCGGGCGGGGTGCGTCACGATCGTCGTCCCATTCTCGTGCTTCCCGAAGTACAGGCGCGCGAGCGCCGCCAGCGATGCGAGCTTCGAGAGATCGCCCGCGACCGTGACGTCGAGCATGCCGTCGTCGAGCCGCGCGCGCGGTGCCGGCTGCATCCCGCTGCCGAAGAAGCGCCCATTCGACGCGATGATCGTGAGGAAGTCGCCGGACCGCGTCTCGCCGTCGATGCGGATCTCCATGCGCTCGGGCCGATACGTCGCGATCGAGATGACCGAGCCCACCATGTACGCCCACGGCTGCCCCACGACGCGCTCCGTCGCGATGATCCGCTCGGCGACGTGGCCGTCGATGCCGATGCCGGCGGCGTTCAGGAAGATGCGGCCGTTCGCCTCGCCCACGTCGATCTTGCGTCGGCGTGCCTCGGTCGCGAGCCAGCGCGCGAGTCTCCTGCGCGCGCGTCCGCGCGGGTAGCCGAGGCTGCGGGCGAGGTCGTTGCTCGAGCCGATCGGATAGAGCGCGAGAGCGGCGCGCGAGCCGATGAGCCCGTTCGCGACCTCGTTCGCCGTGCCGTCCCCGCCGACCGCGATCACCGTCGTGTGGCCCTCGTCCGCCGCCGTGGCGGCGATGCGCGCCGCCTCGCCGGGACCGGGCGTCACGGCGACCTCGACGGTCATCCCCGCGGCCTCGAACTCGGCACCGATCGTCCGCGCGACGCGCGCGCCGCGGCCATAGCCCGCGACCGGGTTCACGACCGCGAAGGCGCGCGGCCGCTCCCTCACGCCCGCTCGGTGGGCGCGAGCGCCCGGCGGATGGCGTCCTCCTCCTCGGCGCTGAGCGGCGTGCGCGACCGCCCGCCCTGGATGGCCTTCGCGAAGACGCGCGTGTCCGTGCGCGCGTGCAGGCTCGACACGACGACCCCCGTCCCCTCCGCGTCGAGCAGCGCGATCGCGAACGACTGATCACCGCCGGTGTCGGGGAACGGATTGAACCGGACGATCCCGACGTTGCGGATCGTCCCGCGCCGCATGAGGCCCTCGAGGTCGCCCTCCAGGCGCGTGAGCGCGTCGAGCCGCTCGTCGGCGCGATCGAGCCGGCGCACGATCGCGTCGAGCACCTCGTCGAGGCGCCGCTCGCCGCCGCTCCCGAAGACGGCACGCAGCCGCGCGCGCAGCGTCGACATCGACCGCCACAGGACCGCCGTCCAGAGCGCGAGCGCGACGACGGCGAGCGCGACGACGACGGTCGGGAGCGCGAGATCCGCGGTCGGCACGCGCGCACGCTAACGGAGATCGGCCCTATGCTGGTCGTCCCAGTGGCGAAGCGACACCGCGTGCGCGCACGCGCGCGCCAGACCGTCGAGACCGCGCCGCGCCCGGCCGAGGCGCCCGAGCCGCGCGTCGCCGTCGCGGCGGACCGCGCCGAGCGGATGCGCGCCCGCCGTCGCGGGGCGCCGCCGCCTCCGGGCGGCTCCCGCGCCATCGCCGCGCCGTCGAGCGCGCTCGAGCGCGCGGCGGAGGTGGAGCGAGGCTACGTCGTGAAGGACTTCCGCAGGCTGGGGATCGTCATCGTGCTCGTGCTGCTCCTGCTCATCGCGAGCGGGGTCGTCGTCAACGCGTTCATTCGTTAGGGACCGCGCGCAAGGCGGCGGATCCGCGTCCTCGCCCTTGAGCGTCCGGGAGAGCGCTCGCCCCTCCGAAGCGCGCCCGGTGGGCTGTGCTGGACCTCACGGCTACGGTGACGACCCGCAGATAGAGGTCAGCGGCCTCGAGGACTGGCAGGACTTCTGGGCCGAGGCAGGCTAGGCCCGACGCCGCGAGAAAGGTGCCGCGATGCTGCGCCGATCGCTCGGCTCTCGGGGTAACCCTCCTCGTCGTGACCGAGAGTGCCGGCGTATCCGCCTAGGAGAAGCGGATCAGCAGGAACCAGACCACGGCGCCGATCGCGAGCACCAGCAAGACGGTGTTCCTCGCCACCGCTCTGTTCTCTGCGCGATATCGCGCGTCGCGTTCGCGCTCCAGAGCCTCTTCTAGGGCTCGGATGCGGGCCTCATGTTGCGACACGGTCCGCGTATCGGCCGTCTCGTCGGGCATCTCGATCTCCTCGGGCTTGTGTGCTTTGAGTATCGCCCGCGCGAAGCGCGAGACCTCGTCCCGGCTGGCCGCCCCGTGCAGAAGGTGCAGCGTGGGCCGCTCCGCGGTTGGCAGTGATGGACTCTGCTCTGTGGGGTCGGTCAGGATCAGGCTACCCAGGACAGCGCTACGGACCACAGGCCCCATCTCACTTTCCCCGAACGCGCCTGGCGTGGTCAGCGGGCGACGGTATCGACCCAGCCTTTCGCGGTGTTCGAGCTGACCGCGAAGTTCAATCCGTAGTTGCCGCCTTCAACGCGGAAGTCCACTACGCCAATGAGTTCGCCTTGCTCGTTCAGGAGGGGACCACCGGAGTTGCCGGGATTGAGGGCTGCATCGGTCTGAATCAGGTTGACGATGCCGCGAGTAGCGAACGCCGAGACGATTCCGCTTGTGACTGTCAGTGAGGGCTCGCCGTACTGGCCCGCTCCCGGGAACCCGATCGCTACGAGGCGACCACCGATCTGGAGCCTCGACGAGTCGCCCCATCGGATCGCCTTTGCGGTGATCGTCCCGGTGCCACCGACCACACGCAGGAGCGCGAGGTCGAGATCTGGCGCGCTCGAAACGATCACGGCCTCGGCTGATTCGAGGCCGAGATCCGACCTCGCCGACCTCGGACGAAAGACGAGGATGCCTCCACGCTGAAGAAGACCGCCAGTGCGGTACATGACGTCCTCGACTGGCCCCCACCCGGGGCCGCACGGAATCCCCTTCGTGCCGACCACGACATGGGCCGCAGTGAGAATCAGACCCTCGCCGAGATACGTGCCGGTCCCCGAAACGGTGTTGCAGTACTTACCGTCCTCGCCAGGGACACCGCGCTTTATCAATACAACGGCCTCGGTCCCGATCCGTGAGACATCGGCGACGGTCAAGACCTGGGATGATGGAGAGGCCGACTCCGACGCCTGGGGCGACGGGAGCTGGGAAGGCTGAGGCGTGGTGATCG
>CAZSRI010000133.1:0-4243 GCA_964609145.1 uncultured Chloroflexota bacterium | reverse complement strand
TTCCGACCCTCGGTCGGGGAGACCCCTCCCTCGGGCCCGGGTGCTCGACCTCGTCCTGCGGCCTCGGTCTGCGCGCCCGGGAGACCTTGTCTCCGTTGCAGGTCGCGCACGAGCCGCAGGACCGCCGTCTTGAGCCCGCTGAACGACACGTCGTAGCGCGAGGCGAGCTCCGCGCGCGGGAGCGGGAAGGCCTTCGGGTCGCCCTCGCGCGCAGCGCGCTCGATGAGCGGACCCCCGGGGAACCCGAGGCCGAGAAGCCGCGCGACCTTGTCGAACGCCTCGCCCGCCGCGTCGTCGACGGTGCGGCCGAGAAGGCGGAAGCGGCGATGGTCCTCCATGAGCACGATGTCGCTGTGCGCGCCGCTCACGACGAGGACGGCCGCGGGGAGCTCAGGTTCAGGCGGGGGATCTTCGGGGGGCGAAGCCCCCCGGTGGTCCTCTCCTTCATACAACCAGTTCGCGTACACGTGACCCTCGAGGTGGTTCACCCCGAGGAACGGCTTCCCCGCCGCGAACGCGAGCCCGCGTGCGTAGTTCGCGCCAACGAGGAGCGCACCGATGAGCCCGGGCCCGACGGTCGCCGCGATCGCGTCGACCTCGGCGAGCTCGGTACGCGCCCGCGCGAGCGCCTCGCGCGCGACGGGGTCGATCTGCCGCAGGTGCTCGCGCGCCGCGACCTCGGGCACGATCCCGCCAGTCGCCACATGGACGGTCTGCGACGCGACGACGTTCGAGCGGATGCGGCGGCCGTCCTCGACGACCGCGACGCCCGTCTCGTCGCAGCTCGTCTCGACGGCGAGGATCCTCGTCATCGCAGGGGGCTCTGCCCCCTTCCACCCCCGCTCATTCCGAGTCGAGCGCGCGCTTGAGCTTCGCGAGCCGCTCGCGGACCGCGCGATCGCGGATGCGGTCGGTCCACATGATCAGCGCGTCCTCATTGTTGTCGGAGTAGTAGCGGCGGCGGACACCCGCGCGCCGGAACCCGTACTTCTCGTAGAGGAGCTGCGCGGGGAGGTTCGAGACGCGCACCTCGAGCGTGAGCCATTCGGCGCCCATCTCCTCGGCGACGTCGAAGAGCCGCTGCAGCATGCGCTCGCCGATGCGGCGCCGGCGCCACTCGGGGAGCACGGCGAACGTCGTGATGTGCGCCTCGTCGACCATGAGCCAGAGGCCCGCGTACCCCACGATGAGCTCGTCGTCACGCGCGACGATGTAGCGCGCGTTGCGGTTCTGCGTCAGCTCGTGCCTGAACGCGTTCGCCGGCCACGGCACGGGGAACGACGCGCGCTCGACCTCCTGCACGCCGGCGACGTCGTCGAGCGTCATGTCCTCGATGAGGACGGGCGCCGTCGAGACCATCGTTACACCTTATCTCGGGCCGGGGACGCGACCTGCCGGATGAGAGGCGCACGCGCGTAGAGCGGCTCCAGCCGCTCGGGAGGGACCGATCCCCCCGCCTCGAGGCGCGCCCACGCGATCTCGGCGAGGTGGCCCGCGCGGCGGACGCGCAGCGACGGCGGCGCGATCGCCGCGCGCTCGCCGAGCCGCTCGCGCAGCGTCGCGGCGTCCTCCTCGTCGATGTCGCCGGTGAACACCGTGTCGATGGCGACGGTGCGGTCCAGCGCGGCGATGGTCACGATCCCGAGCTCCCCGACGCGGCCCCATCCCCCGGAGCGGTGCCGGTACGTCGCCATGTAGTGCTCACCGCGGCCGGCCGGCAGGAGCACGCACACGCGGGAACGCCCGGTCCGCAGCGGCCACGCCGCGACGTCCGCCGTGCAGATCCCGATCGCGGCGGCGCCGGACGCGCGCGCGATGCCCTGCGCGGCGGCGATCGCGACGCGCACGCCCGTGAACGATCCGGGTCCCGCCGTGACGGCGACGCGGTCGACGTCGGCGACCGGACGCCCGGCGAGCGCGAGCTGGCGCTCGATCGCCGCGAAGAGATGATCGTCGTGCCGCCGCTCGGCGTGCCACGTCTCCTCCGCGAGCACGCCACGCCCGTCGAACAGGGCGACCGACGCGAACGCGCTCGCCGTGTCGATCGCGAGGAGCGTCACGCCAGCGCCTCGTCACGCAGGCGCGACGACCGCGTCCCGGTCGCCTCGACGCGGATCTCGCGCTCGTCGCCGCCGCGATGCTCGATGCGGACGTCGAGGCGATCGTCGGGAAGGGCCGATCCGAGCCGCTCGGGCCACTCGATCGTCGTGAGCGACGAGCGGCGCGTCTCGTCCCATCCGGTCGACGCGACGTCCTCCGGGTCGAGCCGGTAGAGGTCGACGTGGACGAGCGGGACCCGGCCGCCCTCGTGCTCGTGGACGATGACGAAGGTCGGGCTCGTCACCTCGCGCTCGTCGATGCCGAGCCCTCGCGCGATCCCGCGGACGAGCGTCGTCTTACCGGACCCGAGCTCGCCGGAGAGGGCCACGATGTCGCCCGCGCGGGCGGCGGCGCCGATCGCCGCGCCGAGCGCCTCGGTCTCCTCGTGCGACGCGGTGCGCACCGCGGCCGTCCGCGGGCGGCTCACAGCCGAGCGAGGGTGGCCAGCGGCGGCTCGCCGACGCTGACGCACGAACGAGGGCGGTACGTGCGAAGCATCTACGACGCGTGTGCCGCCCGCTCGTACTCGCGGCGCTCCCGCCACATGCGGAAGGTCAGCCCGAGGAACGTGCCGAAGATCGCGGCCCACACGAGCAGGTACCACTCGCGCGGCACCGCCGAGAGCGGCCCGAGCGGGAAGATCGACGCGAGGAGCGGGATGAACCCGAGGAAGCCGACGAACGTTCGCCGGCGGCGGATCGTCGCCATCTTCTCCTCGAACTCCGCGCGGCGCCGAGCGTCCGCGCGCTTGGGCTGCGGCCGCGGCGGCTCGGGATGCTCGGAGCGGCGGCGGTCGCGCCGCCGGCGTCGCTGTGGCACAGCGACATGCTGCCTCAGCGGTCGGCGTCGAGCGTGAGGACGTTCGCGCCGCGGACGTCGTCGACCGTTCGGATCGACGCGTGGTCCTCGGCGAGCGCCAGGAGCGGGGCCGATGAGGTCGGTGCGACGCGCTCGGCCGCCGCGTGCACGAACAGCCTCGCCGACGCCGCATGGACGGCGGCGCGCTCGCCCGCGAACGCGATGAGAGGGTCCCACAGCTCGGCGGGGAGCGGCGCCGACCCGAAGCCGAGGAGGCAGAGGACGGTCGGCACGTCGGCGAAGCTCGGACCTCCGCGCGCCCCGACGCTGTCGCCGTAGACGGCGCGCAGGCCGCCGGCCGGCACGGCGCCCGCGACGATCCCCGCGGTCCCGCACGCGTGGGCGCGAGTGATCGCCTCGGCCGAGACGCGCGCGCCTCCCACCAGGATGCGGTCGCGGAGCCGGACGTCGATGCGCGTCGGCGCGAGCGGCTCGGCGCCGCCGTCGGCGACGGGCGAGAGCGCGCCGATGGCGTCGGGCCCGTACGCCGCGATCCCCTGGAGCGCCCAGCACTCGCCCTCGACGGTGACGACCGCGTCGTCGGAGCGGGTCACGACGCCGTCGATCGTCGAGCGCACCCGCCATTCCGCCGCGGTCGGCGCGACGCAGAGGTCGCCGTCCGCCGTGACGTGTACGAACCGCCCGTCGATCGGCGAGGTCGCCGCGCGCGCGAAGCGGCGGCCCGTCCGCGCGAGGATCGAGCCCTTCCGCACGTCGACGATCGGGCGCACGCGCAGGACGCGGTCGAGATCCCGTGGCGCGACCCCGACGCGCCGCGCGCCGTCGACGACGCGCACGTCCTCGATCGCCGCGCCGGCCGCGACGACGTCGCCCGCCTGCACGCGCTCGCCCTCGACGGCGCGGCGCGCCGGTCCCACCGGCAGCGGGTGATCGACGGCCCAGCGGCCATAGCGCCAGCCGCTCACGCCTGCGCTCCGAGCGCCTCGTACCACCGGGCGAGTGCGGGGACGCGCTCCGCGTCGCGCGCCGGGAGCCGCAGCGGACGCGCACGGGCGTCGAGGATGACGCCGAGCCCGCCCGCGCCGACCGTCGCCGCGCGCATGCCAGGCGCGCTCACCTCGGCGATGCCCTCCGCGGGAACGGCGACGAGCGCGTCGCGATCGACGCGCTCCTCGACGGCTCCGGACGCGGTCGCGATCCGCACCGCCGTGCCACGCTCGGCCGCGATCGGGACGAGCGCCGCGATCGGCGCGAGCCCGGCGCGGATCGCCTCGTGCAGCGCGCCGGCGTCGCCGCTCGCGGCGAGCGTGACGAGGGCGTCGCC
>CAZSRI010000132.1:0-4244 GCA_964609145.1 uncultured Chloroflexota bacterium | reverse complement strand
CCTTCCGCGTCCCGCGGACGTCGTTGTAAACACGTGCGCGGTCGAAGTCGGCGAAGCGCTCGGGCGTCCATCCGAGTTGCCGCACGCGCCCGAAGATCCATCTCGCGACCCGCTCGGATGAGAACTGTCGCGGACCCGTGGGTCGCGGGCGCCTCCTCACGGCCGAGGCCGTTCTCATGAGCTCCTCGAGGAGCGCAACGCCAGCGTCTCCCTGGTCGGAGGTCAGGAGCCGAGCCAGGGACGGCCCGCGGACGGGCGGGGGCTGGCGTGATGGGAATGGCCGCGAGATGGGGGCAGCCGTGAGGCGGTACAACGCGCCGCGATCGAGGACGTACTTGCCGAAGTCGCCCATCGACGTGTGGAGCGACCAGTAGATGCCCGCGTAGGGACCCTGACTGTGCCGCTCGAACTGCTGCGGCGCGGGGGCTCGCAGCGGCCAGGGAGACGGGTAGGGAGGACGGAAGCGACGCGCATCGAATCGCGGCGTGGAGTTCGGATTCACCTCGAGCGCGCGCTCGATGATCCCTCGCGCCCGCGTCGCGCATCAGGATGTGGCTGGAGGGCGGTCCGCCGGGCCGGAAGAAGCCCTTGTACACGTGCCGAGCGAGTTCGACCACCTCGGCGCGATCCTCGCTGAGGACCGCGGCGCCGTATGCCGCGGTGTAGAGGCGCTCAAGGACGTAGGGGTCGTCGACATCCTGGAAGAGATCGAGCAGTTCACGCGCGAGCGCAAGCCGGCCGCGCAGGAAGCGCACCAGGACCTTGGTGGCGCGATCTCGCAGGAACCGGTTCGAGCTGGTGAGGAACCAAGTGACGAGGATCGCGAGCGGCTTGACGTCGCGCTCACTCGACGCGCTGTGGTCATGTTGCTCGCCCCAGCGGATGACCCGGTCGACTGCGCTGCCGGCCTCCCACTGGCGGCTGAGGTACATCGTCCACGACGCGTCTCGCTGCGGGAGGCGCCGACGAGCGAGGTTGCGATGCAAGAACACCGCGCCGAGCGGGTGTTCGGGTACCGGAACGACCGCCAGCACCGCTGAGAAAGTCGTCGAACTCGACGCGTCGGCGGATCGCGGCGTTGATGTGGGTCAGCAGGGCCGGCACGTCGCGGAATGCGTGGACCTTACGCCACTTGATGCTCTCGATGGTCGCCGCGTCGACGACCATCTTGGCGCGATTCGCGACAAGGTCAGCGAGTTCGACGGGAGCGTGTTCGGGCAGCTGGATTGCGAGCGCCTCGATCAGGCCAGCATTGCGCCGCGCGGTTCGCTCGTCGCTCGCGAGATCGCCGAGCGGAGTTCCGGGAGCGAAGCTGCCCTGCGGGTCGTTCTTGTCGAGATAGGCATCGAGCACGTACCGGGCTATCAGATGTTGGCTGAATTGCTGGTACGGAAAACGGATCACGGGATCCGCGGACCCGGCCTCGGCCGAGACGTCCTCGGCGAGCAGGCCCTCGTCGACCATAGCGGCAAGCATTCGCGCGGGGTCGGCCTTCCCGCGGCACGCGACAGCGATCAACTCGAGCGCGCGACGACGCGGCACCGTCTCGCGCCGCACTTCCGCGAGCTCCTTCGCGATCGCTTTCGCGCTGTCCCATGGGATCCGGTTAGCGTCAGGGCGACGGAGGTCGTCTGCGATCTTGTCACCGACACCGAAGCAGAAGCGTTCATACAGGTACCAGATCCCCTCCTTCCCGAGCGCGGACAGCGTTAGGCGCTTCCGCTGCAGCGCTCGGCAGAGCAGCTTGAGGAGCAGAGGGTGGCTGTACTCGGGAAGGAGGAGCGGGACGCGCGGTAAGGGCAGACCGAAGTAGGTGAAGAACTGCGCGCTCGCCTCGTCCTCGCGCAGACGGAAACCCATGTGTTGCACGAGGTGGACGCGTTGCCGTACGACTGGATTCAGCAGCAGGTCGACGTACTGGGTGCGGCACGAGACCGCGAGCGCGACCCAGGGGCGCGCACGCACATCTCGGATGAGACGCGCGAGAGCTCTCGGCCACAGGTCCAACCCGCCGCCCTCGTTCAATGCGTCGACCATCAAGAGCGCGGGCCTTCCCGTGCTTCGCGCTCGCTTCTCGAGCGCGTCGAGCAGCCGCTCGCGATCCCAGGCTGGAACGCCGACAAGGTTCGCGATTTGCTTCCCCGAACCTGTCTGCGCGAAGTGCTGACCCATGAGAAGCACCGTGATCAGGCCCTGGCTCGCGCGCTTCTCAGCGACATCACAGAACAAGTGGGTCTTGCCCTGGCCAGGGCCGCCCGTCACGAGGAGCGCGCCGGACTCCGCTGCCGCCCCCGCGTCGCTTTCGCAGAGATCGACGAGGTCGTGCAGCGCGCGGGCAATGCGGCGGAGTTCGCCAGACCGATATTGCGAGCGCCGCCGCGTGTCGGACGCCGGAGGAGATCCCCCTGGCAGATCGGGGCGCGGCGGCTCGAGCACCTCCGCTAGCAGGCTCGCCGTCCGATACATCCGGTTCGCCTGCTTCGCGAGCGCGCGGAGTGGCAGCGCTTGAACGCCGGCGACATCAAGCGCCATCAGGCGCTTCGTCAGTCGCGCGAGGCCCACGCGAAGCATTCCGATGCTCCGCGCGTCAGCTCGGTCCAGTTCGCCTCGTCGGCGCGGTGGGAACCGAGCGAAGGCTCTCCACAGCGAGGCGCGTACGTCCTCAAAGCGACTCTGGAAGAGAGCGTCCCGCCCGAGACCCTCGAACACGCGCGCGATCGGCAGATCGACTGTCAGATCCGCCGTATAGCGCGCCCCGGCGCTGGTCTTCGCGCGCTTTAGAAGGGCCTGCAGGTGCCCGCGGCCGAAGGCGTGGCGAGATCGACGCGTCGCCGTCAGGGACCTCCGCCGACGTCGCTGTGCCGCGTGAGGGCCGCAACGATGACGTAGTCGCGCAACAGCATTCGCGCGTAGCCGCCGACGATCCGGCCGTCCGGGAGCTCGACCCGATGCTCCTCGATGAGATACCAGGGCCGGCGGTCCACGAGCGTGCGCCTCTCGAGCACGCGCCACGCCTTGCTCGTCATGGCGCCGCGGATAGCAAGCCGAGCGTGAGCTCGACGAGCGGGCGGTAGTGATCCGAGAGATCGTTCCGCCACGGCTCGGCACGTCGCGCCAACTCGCTCACGATGACCCGGAACGCGACCGCGCGCAGCAGCAGCTGCTGCCACTGAGGGATGTGCGCGATGAGGTCGACGATCGAGGGCGCGGCGCCTTCCCACGCAAGCGCGTCCCCGACGATGAGCGCGGCGCTGTATCCGCGCGGCCGCCAGTAGAGCGACAGGTCGATGATCGCAGGTGCCAGGCCTTCCGCGAAGAGGACGTTGCCGACGAGATCGCCGTGGATGAGCTGGCTTGGCAGGCGGACCGGCCTGCGCGCGGAGAGCAGCCGGACCACGTCCGGCACATCGCTCACGTCGTCGGGCCCGAGGTCGCCCCATGCGATCCGGTCGGCGATTCGCCAGCGGTCTTGCCGGTGGTCGACGAACTCCGGCTTCGCGTCGGAGGAGATCGTCGCGTGAAGGGCGTCAGCGGCCGCGAGCAACTCTTCCCAGCGGTCCGAGCGAGGCTCTCCTTCCAGCCGCTGCCAGGCTCCCCAACCTCCGGCGGACCACCCCCCGCTGCTCGTGCGCAATGGACGCGCGAGGCGGAAACCGTTCTGCGGCACCCGGTCCGCAAGCGCTGCGAGCCACGACGCCTCAGCCTGGTCTTCCACGGGTTTGAGCACGATCTGTCGGGTTCCCCAGCTCTCGCCGCGTCCCCCGTCGAGGAGCGTCGGTCTCTCGGTGATCCGAAAAGGCATCGAGCACATCTTGCGGTGGCGGG
Organism: uncultured Chloroflexota bacterium; assembly: GCA_964609145.1. Classification (GTDB taxonomy): domain Bacteria; phylum Chloroflexota; class Limnocylindria; order P2-11E; family P2-11E; genus JACPOT01. Next base: position 419 of record CAZSRI010000132.1, on the reverse strand, counting down.
CGCAATGTCCTAAGGCTGCCGATCGCACGCCGGATCCGCGCTGCGCTCCCGGCGAGGATCTCGTCGGCGACCGGCAGCTCGGGCTGCGCGATCTTCGGCGGGAACGGCGCTCCCAGGCGCCGCGGATAGACGTGGAGGTGGAAGTGCGGGACCTCCTGGTTCGCGCCGCGCTCGTTCGAGGACCACGTCGAAATCCCGTCCGGCGCGAACGCTTCCTTGATTGCGCGGGCGATGCGTGCACGCGCCGCGAACAGCTCCGCTCCCAGCGCGTCCTCGATGTCGTAGATGGTCTCGATGTGCGCGCGCGGGATCACGAGCACATGGGCCGTATCCGGCCTTAGTGTCCGTCTTCCTTTGGCCCGTTCCCTTTCAAGGAGAAGGTCACGGGTTCGGATCCCATCCGGGCCACCGAACCCAGT
>CAZSRI010000131.1:0-4252 GCA_964609145.1 uncultured Chloroflexota bacterium | reverse complement strand
AGCCTCAGCACGTACTGCGTCCCGTAGCACTCGTCGCCGAAGGACAGGATCTTGTTGTCGACCCAGCCCGTCGGGAGCATGACCTCCTGGAGCGCGTCCCACGACGGCGCGGTGCTTCGCTTCGTCTCCTTCTTCCAGACGACGACCCAGATGCGCCCCTCGGCGTGCGCGACGCGCACCAGCTCGCGCGCGAGGACGCCGAGGCCGACGGGCTCGAGCAGGAAGCAGAGGACGAGGCCGTAGCGCGCGGCGACGAAGCGCAGCGGGAGCTCGAGGTCGGTGCGGTCGAGATGCCCTGCGGCGTGCTCGAGCGCGCGGTCGTACGCGGCGACGTCGCCGACGCGCAGCGCCGGCACGCCCGGCTTCACCTTCAGCTTCGGGACGATCTCCTGCGCCGAGCGAAGGCCCTTCGGTCGCGCCACCACGCCGAGGCTAGACCGGCATACCGCTTGCACGCTCGGCGACCGTGGGGACGGACAAAGCGCGGCCGGTCCTGATCGTCGACGACGACGAGGAGATCCTCGAGGTCGAGCGGCAGATCCTCACGGAGCGTGGCCATCGCGTCGTGCTCGCGCGCAACGGCGAAGAGGCGATGCGCGCGGTCCATGTCGGGCCGCTGCCCGCCGTCATCGTGCTCGACATCAACATGCCCGGGATCGACGGCCCCGCGTTCGCCCGCGAGCTCCGCCACGAGCTGCGGCACGTCCCGCTCGTCGTCCTGACCGGCGCGGCGGACGCCCGCCGCGAGGCCGACCGCTGCAACGCCGAAGCGTTCCTGCGCAAGCCGTTCGACGCCGACGAGCTCGCCCGCACCGTCGACCGTTTCGCGGCCTAGCCGCCCGGCTCCGGCGCCGTGCACGCGCCCCGCCGCGCCCGCTATCCTGAGCGCGTCTTGGCCGCTGTCCCCGCCCCAGGTGGAGCGCGTTGAAAGGGAACGCGGCGATCCTGGGCCAGGTCGGTGTCACGGTCGCGGTCCCTATCGCGCTCGGTGCCTGGCTCGGTCAGAAGCTCGACGAACGGCTCGGCACTGCGCCCTGGGGTCTGCTCGGGCTCACCTTCCTCGGCATGGCGGTCGCGGGCCTGGGCGTCGCGATGCTCGTCCGCCGGTATCTGGAGGCCAACCCGATCGGGCAGGTGAGCGACGCGGCGCACAAGGCCGGACGGCGGTGGGAAGCCGAGACCCTGGAGACCGAGAGGCAGCGGGAGAGGGAACCCTGAACAAGCAGCAAGCGAGGACCGGCTCCGCCGGGCGAGCGAGCGCACCGACCATGCACGCGGCTCGGCCGCGAGCCTGAGCAGATTGCCGCCGTATCCCGACATCCCCAAGGCATTCGAGCTCACGGGCGAGCCGCTCTGGACGTTCGGCACGACGGGTCCCGACCAGAACGTCGCCGGCATCGCCGTCAGCTGGGACATCTCCTACACGAACGCACACCTCACGATGCTCATCGTCATCGGCATCCTGCTCGTCGTCGCGTTCGTCGCGACGCGGGCCCTGCGCATGGAGCCCTCGGGGCTGCAGAACGTCGTCGAGCTCCTCGTCCAGGGCCTGGCGGACTTCGTCGAGAGCATCGGCGGCCGTCCGGCGCTGCGGTACCTGCCCCTGTTCGGCACGCTCTTCCTCTTCCTCGTGTTCTCGAACTGGCTCTCGATCGTGCCGCTGGTCGGACAGGTCCGCTGGCTGCACTCGCCCACGGCCGACTACCACACGAACTTCGGCCTCGCGCTCGTCGGATTCCTCCTCTACCAGGCGGAGGGCTTCCGGGTGCAGGGCCCGGGCTACGTCAAGCGCTGGATCAACCTCTCGGGCTTCGCCGAGCCCGGCAGCGTGCTCATGAAGGGGTTCATGGGGGTCGTGTTCGTGTTCGTCGGGATCATCGAGCTCTTCAGCGAGCTGTTCCGCATGATCACGCTCACGCTCCGTCTATGGGGGAACGTGCTCGGCGGCGAGATCATGCTCGTCGTCATGAGCGCGCTCCTGTTCCTGCCGGGGCTCGCGCTCCCGTTCGTCGGCCTCGAGGTCTTCATCGGCCTCGTGCAGGGCCTCATCTTCGCGCTCCTCGTCCTCATCTACTTCGTCCTCGCGATCGAGTCCCACGAAGAGCATGGCGAGGCTGAGCACGCGCTCGAGCCGCGTCCCGACGAGATCCCCGCCGCGCATCCACAGGCCGCGTGATCCACATCAAAATCTGGAGGGCACTGGACACATGAACCTCGCATGGCTCGCCGCCGGCATCGCCGTCGGCTTCGGCGTCATGGGGCCCGGCATCGGCATCGGCATCCTCACGGCGAAGTCGTCGGAGGCGATGGGTCGCAATCCCGACGCGGCGGCGACGATCCGCACGAACATGATCATCGGCGCGGCGCTCGCCGAGGGGCTCGGGATCCTCTCGTTCGTGCTCGGGATCCTGCTGTCGGGCAAGGCGCTCTAGCGATGTTCCCGCTTCCCCTTCCGGAGGAGGGGACGGGCGCGCTCACCGTGCACCCGTGGTGGGTGCTCGTGTCGATCGTGCAGTTCCTCCTGCTCTTCTGGCTGCTGCGGCGCTTCCTCTGGGGACCGATCCAGGCGACGCTCCAGCGGCGCGCCGATCGGATCCGCGAGGGCCTGGCGGCGGCGGACGCCGCGAAGCGCGAGCGCGAGCAGATGCGCGTCGAGACCGAGCGGCTCCTGGCGCAGGCGCGTCAGGAGGCCGCGGCCATCGCCGAGCGCACGACGAAGGCGGCGGAGGACGCGGCCGCCGCGATCCGCCGAGAGGCGGGAGCCGAGGCCGACCGCATCCGCGACCGCGGACGCGCCGACGCCCAGGCGCTGCACGACCAGGCGCTCGCACAGCTCCGCGCCGAGGTCGCGTCGATGGTCGTCCTCGCGGCGGGCCGCGTCCTCGGCAAGGAGATCGGTCCGGGCGAGCACCGCGCGCTCATCGAGCGATCGCTCGACGAGGCCGGCGCGCAGCTCCGGGAGAGCTGATGGCGCTGGGCGGATCCGCGGCCCGGCGCTACGCCGAGGCGCTGCTCGAGGTCGCCGGCGGCGACGTTCCCGGCTTCCGCGCGTCGCTCGAGCGCGTCGCCGGCGGGCTCGGCGCGGAGCAGATCCGCTGGCTGCGCGACCGCCGCGTGCCGCTCGGCCGGCGGCGCGCCGCGCTCGAACAGGCGATGCGGGACGAACCCGCGGCGGTCCGCGCCGCGGCGACGCTCCTCCTCGAGCGCGATCGCATCGGCATCCTGCGCGACGTCGCGCGCGCATTCGGCGACCTCGTCGACAAGCGCGAGGGGATCGTGAACACCAAGGTGACCTCGCCCGTGCCGCTCGACGAGCGCGCGCGGACGGACCTCGTCGGGCGTCTCGAGCGCGCGACCGGCAAGACGATCCGCGCGACGTTCGCGACCGACCCCGCGATCATCGGCGGCCTCGTGGTCCAGGTCGGCGACCATCTCATCGACGCATCCGTTCGCGCCCAGCTCGACGCGCTCCGTGCGCGGCTCGCGCGGGCCTAGGGAGGGAGCAGTGGCGACGACCTCATCGGAGATCACCGACATCATCCGCGCGCAGATCGAGCGCTTCGAGGGACGGGCGGAGGCCGTCGACGTCGGCACGGTCGTGGAGGTGGGCGACGGCATCGCCCGCATCCAGGGCCTCGCCGGGTGCATGGCCTCCGAGCTCCTCGACTTCGGGCACGACGTCTTCGGGCTCGCCTTCAACCTCGAGGAGGACACCGTGAGCGCGATCGTCCTCGGTGACTACGAGGAGATCAAGGAGGGCGCGCAGGTCCGGACGACGGGCCGGATCATGGAGACGCCCGTCGGCGACGAGCTCGTCGGGCGCGTCGTCGACCCGCTCGGGCGGCCGCTCGACGGCAAGGGCCCCATCGACGCGAAGGCCTCGCGGCGCATGGACGTCGTGGCGCCGGGTGTGGTCGCGCGCCAGAACGTCGACACGCCCGTGGCGACCGGCATCAAGTCGATCGACGCGATGTTCCCGATCGGCCGCGGGCAGCGCGAGCTGATCATCGGCGACCGCCAGACGGGGAAGACCGCGATCGCGATCGACACGATCATCAACCAGAAGGGCAAGGACCTCCTCTGCATCTACGTCGCGATCGGGCAGAAGGAGTCCTCGGTCGCGAAGATCGTCTCGACGCTCGAGGAGCACGGCGCGCTGGAGCACACCATCGTCGTCATCGCCGGCGCGTCCGACCCGGCGACGCTCCAGTACCTCGCGCCGTTCGCCGGCTGCGCCATGGGCGAGTACTTC
>CAZSRI010000130.1:0-4256 GCA_964609145.1 uncultured Chloroflexota bacterium | reverse complement strand
GCCATGGCGCGATCAGGCTCGGGCATCTCGGCGATCTTCGCCCGGACCTCGCGTTTGCCTTCCTCCCGTTCGGCGGCCGGGTCGCGACGCGATATCGCCCTTCGCTCTCGGGCGCCCTCCTGCATCGCGGCCCGCTCTTCCTCGGTCCACACCTGGCGCGAGCTGCGGGCCGCGCGGGTCTTCGTGGCGGACTGCTTCTCTCCGGTCATCGCAGATCTCCTCTCGGCCATCGTCAGGCCATGACCTTCTGGGGAACCTCCCCCTGCTGGAGGACCCGGATGGCGTTGCCGAAGGGGTCGCGGAGGCCCATGTCCGTGCCGTAGAAGTGGTCGGTGGGCTCCTGGGTGAAGTCGGTGACGCCGCGCGCCTGGAGGGCCTCGTACAGAGCCCGGACGTCGTCCGTCAGGAAGACGAGGGTGCTCATGGCGCCCTTGGTGATCAGCTCGCGGAGCTGCGCGGCCGTAGCTTCGTCGTGCAGCGGAGAACCCGGCTCCTCCAGCGAGATCTCGGTGCCCGGGTCGCCGGGAACGCGCACCGTCAGCCAGCGGTAGGAACCCTGCTTGACGTCGTTGCCCTTCTCCAGCCCGAGCTTGTTGACGTAGAAGTCGAGCGCCTCGTCCTTGTCGAGGACGTAGATGGAGGTGACGTTCAGCCTCGTGATCATCCCTTGTCTTCTCCTCCGTGAGATGTGATGGGGGCGACCCTAGGCGGTCGTCGGGGCAGGCGCTTCTCCAAAACTGCTGGCTCGATATCGCCACCCCGCGGCCGCCCGCGGCCGCGTGGCCGCCATCTGGAAGCAGTTCGGCACCACCATCGGAGCGTGCGTCGTGCGGTAGTCCGACGGCGTCTCGCCGACGATCTCACGGAACGTGCGGCTGAAGGTGCCCAGGCTGCCGAAGCCGACGTCGAGGCAGACGTCGGTGACGCGGCGGTCCGTCTCACGCAGCAGGAACATCGCGCGCTCCACCCGCCGCCGCTGGAGGTAGCGGTGCGGCGTCTCGCCGAAGGTCGCGCGGAAGCTGCGGATGAAGTGGGCCTCCGAGAGATGGGCCACCGCGGCCACGGCGCGCACGTCGAGCGGCTCGCCATACGCGCGGTCCATCGCGTCGCGGGCGCGCAGCAGGCGCCGGTTCAGATCCTCGACCTCGCGGCTCATACCGCGAACGCTACACGATCCACCGCGGCGCGACCGCCCTTCTTGGTCGCCGGGAACAGCCCGGCCGCCATCCGCGATCCGCTCTAACGCAGCAGCGCGAGCGTCGCGTCCAGCGTGGCGGGATCGCTCGCGTTCGCGGTCCGCGCCTCAGGCACGATCCGCCTGGCCAGCCCGGTCAGCACGCTCCCAGGACCGAACTCGACGAAGGTCGTGGCGCCGGACGACGCGATGCGCCGCATGACATCCATCCATCGGACCGGCGACCACACCTGCCGTTCGAGCAGCGCGGGCAGCTCTCGCGCGTGCTCGTGGACGTCGGCGTCGACGTTCGCGACGAGCGGGTATCGCAGCCCGTCCCAGCTCGCGGCGTCGAGCGCCCTCGCCAGCTCGGGCGCGACCGCGCGCATCGCGGGCGAGTGGAACGCGGCCGACACGCGCAGCGGCAGCACACGCTTCGCACCCGCGCCCTTCAGCGCGGCCGTCGCGGCCTCGAGCGCGTCGAGCGGACCCGAGACGACGACCTGCCCCGGCGCGTTGTCGTTCGCGATCACGAGGCCAGTTCCGTCGATCGCGCGCGCGACCGCGTCGGCGTCGAGGCCGATGACCGCGGCCATGCCGCCTGACGGATCCGCCGCCTGCATGAGCTCGCCGCGGCGGCGCACAAGTCGCACGGCGTCCGCCAAGGAGAGCGCACCCGCCGCGACGATGGCCGAGTATTCGCCGAGCGAGTGGCCTGCCACGGCGACCGGCTCCGGCAGTGCATGTCCGAGCGCTTCTTCCGCGGCCCGGAGCGCCGCGATCGACGCCGTGAGGATCGCCGGCTGCGCGTTCGCGGTCCGGTCGAGCTGCTCCTGCGGCCCATCCCAGCAGAGCGCGCGCAGGTCCGACGCGAGCGCGTCGTTCGCCTCCTCGAATGCGCCGGCCGCGGAGGCGTAGCGCTCCGCGAGCGCCTTGGCCATCCCGACGTGCTGCGACCCCTGGCCGGGGAAGAGCCACGCGACGCTCGGCTGCACGAGGCGGCAGTCTAGGGAGGCATGGTCCGACACGACGTGCTCCGAGCGCTGCACGAGGGCTGGCCCGTGCTCATCACGCCGCTCTTCGTCGGGATGACGTTCGGCGTGCTCGCGCGCGAAGCGGGGCTCGACCCGCTCCAGACCGAGGGCATGGCACTCTTCGTCTTCGCCGGCGCCGCGCAGTTCGCGTCGCTCGCTCGTGTGAGGATGGCGGTGTGAGCGTCGAGGTGCGCGTCGACGAAGGCGAGGGCCGCGCGGTCGCGACGGTCACGGTCCAGCAGCGCGGAACGCGGACGGAGCATCGTGTGATGGTGACGGAGGCCGATGTGCGTCGGTATGGCGCGAGAGACGTCGCCGACCTCGTCCGACGCTCCTTCGAGTTCCTCCTCGAACGCGAGCCGAACACCTCGATCCTGCGCGAGTTCCACATCACCGCGATCGAGCGCTACTTCCCGGAGTATCGAGAGACGATCTCGGCGAAGTAGGGACCACCGTCTGCGAGACTCCGGCGCGTGGAGCCCGCGTCCGCGGTCGATCTCTTCGCCCGGTACGTGGGCCCGCGACGAGGGCGAGCCGTCCTCCTCGCCGTCCTCCTCCTCGCGAGCATCGGGCTGCAGGTCCTCGACCCGCAGCTGCTCCGCTACGTCATCGACTCCGCGCTCGGGGGGGCCGAGCTTGCGCCCCTCGCGCTCGCGGCGCTCGCGTTCATCGGCGTCGCGCTCGTCGGCCAGCTCCTCACCGCCGCCGCGCAGTACGTCGGCGAGTCGCTCGGGTGGGCCGCGACGAACGCGCTGCGCGCGGACCTCACGCTGCATTGCCTGCGGCTCGACCTCGGGTTCCACAAGGCGCGCACGCCCGGCGAGCTCGTCGAGCGGATCGACGGCGACGTCACGGCGCTCGCCGGCTTCTTCTCCCGATTCGTCGTCAACGTGCTCGGCAACGCGGCGCTCGTCGTCGGCGTCCTCGTCATGGTCTGGCGGGAGGACTGGCGCGCGGGGCTCGCGCTCACCGCGTTCGCCGCCGTCGCGCTCCTCGTGCTGCTGCGCCTGCGCACCGTCGCGGTCGCGCGCTGGCGGAAGATGCGCGAGGTCTCCGCGCAGATGTACGGCTTCTTCGCCGAGCGGCTCGCCGGGACCGAGGACATCCGCTCGAACGGCGCCGTCCCCTATGTCCTCCGTGAGCTCGGCGCGCATCATCGCGCGTGGCTGAACGCGCGGCGTGCGGCGACCCTCGGGACGTCGGTCATCTACTCCGCGAGCGTCATCACGTTCGCGACGGGCACGGCGATCGCGTTCGGCGTCGGCGGCGCGCTGTGGCTCACCGGCGCGGTCACGATCGGCACGGTCTACCTGATCTTCTACTACACCGAGCTGCTGCGCCGCCCGATCGACCAGATCCGCCGGGAGCTCGAGGACCTCCAGCAGGCGTTCGCGAGCATCGCGCGCGTCCAGGAGCTGTTCGGCATGCGCTCGCGCCTCGTCGAAACGGGAGCCGGGTCGCTGCCGGGAGGCGCGCTCGACATCGAGCTCGACCGGGTCACGTTCGCGTACGAGCGCGAGCCGGTCCTGCGCGACGTCTCGCTGCGCATCGCACGCGGCCGCGTGCTCGGCGTGCTCGGGCGGACGGGCAGCGGCAAGACGACGCTCGCGCGGCTCCTGCTGCGCCTCTACGACGCCCGCGACGGAACGGTGCGGCTCGGCGGGGTCGACCTGCGCGACGCCACGCTCGCGGACGTGCGTCACCGCGCGACGCTCGTCACGCAGGACGTTCAGCTCTTCCACGCGACGGTCCGCGACAACGTCACCTTCTTCGACCGCGCGATCGACGACGCGCGCACCCTCGAGGCGCTGCGGCGGCTCGGCCTCGGCGAGTGGCTCGCGGCACGCGCCGGCGGCCTCGACGCCGTGATGACCGCGAACACGCTCTCGGACGGCGAGGCCCAGCTCCTGGCCCTCGCCCGCGCTTTCCTGCGCGAGCCCGGGCTCGTCGTCCTCGACGCGGCGTCCCCGCGCCTCGATCCCGCGACGGAGCGCCCCCTCGAGACGGCCATCGACCCGCTCCTCCCCGGCCGCACAGGCGTCGTCATC
>CAZSRI010000129.1:0-4326 GCA_964609145.1 uncultured Chloroflexota bacterium | reverse complement strand
AAGAGTCCGCGATCTCGGAGCAGGACACCATCGTCGCACGTCAGTAGGCTCTCTAGCGGTAGGTTGACGCCTTACCAACAACGATGCCGTCCACCACAAGGCTCGCGCGGCCATCGACCTCGATCTCGGTCGCAGGCTGCGGGCCCAAGGGGCTCATCCGCTCGATCCGCGCGTACCCGAGCCACTCGCTCGTGTGCACCTTGATCGTCGTCCCTCCGACCGACGTGTCGGTGCTTCGTCACGCGCTCGCAGAGAGCGGCGCGGATGAGCTGATCAAGGATCTGCTCGCTCGTGACGCGATCGTGTACGGCGGCTACAGCGCAGGCGTGTGCGTGCTCCCGACGAGCCTTCGCGGCCTCGAGGTCGCCGACGAACCGGAGGCGGTGGCGGCGGCGTACGGAGCGACGCCACGCTGGGACGGGCTCGGCGTCCTCGACTGGTACTTCGTCCCTCACTACCGCACACCAGACCATCCCGAGACCGCGATGTCCGAGCGGCTCGCCGAGCACTACGAGGCTGCCCGCCTTCCCCACCGGAAGCTGCACGACGGCCAGGCGATCGTCATCGATGGCGGAACGGAGCGGCTCGTCTGAGCAGCAGCGCGTCAGACGCGGCACGCGCCGCGCAGGCTCGAGCTCGCGCGTGCTCCGATCTGCTCCACTGAGCAGGAGTAGGATCGCCGCGCGATGGTGGCACCGAGGCGCGACCGGCCGCAGCTTCCAGGGGGCTACATCAAGACGACCCCACGCGGCATGCTGGCGTGGCCCGCGGTCGAGCGGATCCTCAGCTCGTTCTCGTACCTCTGGATCGCGACGACGGACGCGGATGCGGGGCCGCACCTCGTGCAGCAGTGGGGCGTCTGGATCGAGGACACCCTCTACTTCGAGGGCAGCGCCCGCACGCGGTGGGCGCGCAACCTCGCGCGCGACGATCGGCTCGCGTTCGGCATGCAGGTCCAGCACGAGGCCACTTACGGCGAGGCGCGCGTCGACGTGCTCCGGCCCGTCCCACACGATCTCGCGGTCAAGATCGCCACGGACTACGCCCGTAAGTACGGGCGCGGGTTCTCCTACCGGCCCGATCCGAAGGGCTACGAAGAAGGCTTCATCTTCCGCGCGCGTCCGCTGAAGCTCATCGCGTTCGACGTCAAGCGCTTCACGACGTCGGCGGCTCGCTTCACGTTCGCCTCGCCGCCGGCGGCGTGACGGCAGCGTGGAGCGCGGCTAGACGCGCTCGAGCACGACGACCGGGATGATCCGCTTCGTCTTCGCGGGGTGATCGCGGAACGCAGCGAAGACGTTCCCGTGTTCGTCGTACAGCCGGTCGCGCTCGGGACCCCGCGGGACGGGCGTCGCCCGCACCGTGAACCGTTCGATGCCGCGGCCGGTGCCGAGCTCGACCTCGGCCTCACGGTGCCTGCGCAGGTTGTGGTACCAGGCGGGATGCGTCGGCGCGCCGCCCTTCGACGCAGCGATCACGTACCGGCCGCCGTCCATGTGGAAGACGACGGGGTCGACCTTCGGCCGTCCCGTCTTCGCGCCGCGCGTGTGCAGGAGCAGGAGGTGGTCGCCCCACGGAGCGATGCCCTTGCCGTTCTGCGCGCGGAATCGCGCGATGGTGCTCTCGTTCCAGCTCGGCATCCGCTATCAGGTGGAACGCGAGGTGCGTGCGGCTATTCCCGCGCGGCTCAGCCCTTCGCCGCCTCCGCGCCCTCGCCGGGCCAGTCGGTGAGGCCCCACGCCGCGCCCTTGAGCGCCTTGAGCGAGAGGAGCGCGCACTTGACGCGCGCCGGGCTGATCGTGATGCCGAGGTTCTGGAGCACGTGCTCGCGGTCGAGCGACCGGAGCTCGTCGAGCGTCTTGCCCTTCACCTCTTCCGTGAGGATCGAGGCCGACGCCTGCGAGATCGCGCAGCCGCGGCCGGTGAAGCGGACGTCGTTGACCCGGCCGTCCTCCCCGACCAGCAGCAGCATCGTGATCTCATCGCCGCAGAGCGGGTTCGTGTCGTGGTAGCGGTGCGTCGCGCCGTCGAGGTCGCCGTAGTTCCGCGGGTTCTTGTAGTGGTCGAGGATGAATTCGCGGTAGAGGTCGTCCACGTCGGATCAGGCTAGACCCCGAAGACCTTCTTCGCTTTCACCACGGCCTCCACGAGCGCGTCGCACTCGGCCGTCGTGTTGTAGAGGTACGTGCTCGCACGGGTCGTCGCCGGGACGCCGAGGCGCGTCATGAGCGGGTTGTTGCAGTGGTGGCCCGCGCGGACGGCGATGCCCTCGGCGTCGAGGAGCGTCGCCATATCGTGCGGGTGGATCCCGCGCACCTCGAAGGACACCACGCCGACGCGGTCCGTCACGTCGTGCGGCCCGAACACCGTCACCCCGTCGACGGCGAGGAGCTTCGGGAGCAGGTGCTTCGTGAGCGCGAGCTCGTGCGCGTGGATGCGCTCCATCCCGATCGCCGTGAGGTAATCGACGGCCGCGCCGAGTCCGATCGCGTCGACGTACGCCGACGTCCCCGCCTCGAACTTCCACGGCAGCTCGTTCCACTCGGACCGCTCGATCGAGACGCGGCTGATCATGTCGCCCCCGTAGAGGAACGGACGCATGCGCGCGAGGAGCTCGGCGCGGCCCCACACGACACCCGAGCCCGTCGGGCCGAGCATCTTGTGGCCGCTGAACGCGAGGAAGTCGCAGCCGAGCGCGCGCACGTCGACCGGCATGTGCGGCGCCGACTGCGCCGCGTCGACGACCACCGTCGCCCCGGCGGCCTTCGCCCAGCCGACGATCTCCCCCACAGGGTTCACGACACCGAGGCCGTTGCTCGTGTGCGTGATCGCGACCACCTTCGCGCCCTTCTCGATCTCGCGGCGCAGGCGATCGAGGCGTAGGCGCCCCTCGTCGTCGATGTCGATGACGGCGAGCTCGGCGCCCACGTCCTGTGCGAGCTGCTGCCACGGCACGAAGCCCGAGTGGTGCTCGAGCACGGTCGTGATGACGCGGTCGCCCGCGCGAAGGTTGTCGCGGCCCCAGGCGTAGGCGACGAGGTTGAGGCCCTCGGTCGCGTTCCGGACGAAGACGATCTCACGCGCCGCGGGAGCGTTGATGAAGCGCGCGACCTTCGCCCGGGCCTCCTCGTAGCGCTCCGTCGTGCGCTCCGCGAACTCGTAGACGCCGCGGTGGATGTTGGCGTTGTGCTCCTCGTACACCTCGCGCATCGCGTCGAGGACCTGACGCGGCTTCTGGCTCGTCGAGGCGTTGTCGAGCCACACGAGCGGCCGGCCATGCGCGGTGCGCGCGAGGATCGGGAAGTCCGCGCGGACACGGTCGACGTCGAGGGCGGCCGTGGGGGGCCGCGTCGTCACCGCCATCTCAGACCTTTCCGGCGTACAGCTCTTCGCGGACGAAGTCGTACCCCTTGCTCTCGAGCTCGGCGGCGAGCTCCCGCCCGCCCGTGCGGACGATGCGCCCGTCGATGAGGACGTGCACGAAGTCCGGATGGACGTACCGGAGGATCCGCTCGTAGTGCGTAATGAGGAGGATGCCGACGTCGGGCGACCGGAGCGCCTCGATCCCCTGCGCGACGGTCTGCAGCGCGTCGATGTCGAGCCCGGAGTCCGTCTCGTCGAGGAGCGCGAACGCGGGCTGGAACATGTGCATCTGCAGCATCTCGAGCCGCTTCTTCTCGCCGCCCGAGAATCCCTCGTTCACAGAGCGCACGAGGAAGGCGTCGTTGACCTCGAGGAGCTTCGTTTTCTCGATCAGGAGCTTGCGGAATCGCGGGATCGGCATGTCGTCCTTCTCGCCGTCGCCCTGCACGCGCCGCGCATTGATCGCGGTCCGCAGGAAGCTCGCGACCGAGACGCCCGGCACGGCGATCGGGTACTGGAACGCGAGGAAAAGGCCGGCGCGGGCGCGCTGGTCGACAGGCATCGCGAGGAGGTCCCTGCCGTCGAACGTGGCCGTCCCGGCCGTCACCGTGTACCGCGGGTGGCCCATGAGCGTGAGCGCGAGCGTGCTCTTCCCCGAGCCGTTCGGGCCCATGACCGCGTGCACCTCGCCGCTCTTCACGCAAAGGTCGATCCCCTTGAGGATCTCCTTGCCCTCGACCGTGACGTGGAGGCCGCGGACCTCGAGCGTCGCCATCAGTGCGCCGCCGGCATCATGCTCGGCCAGGTGATGAGCTCGGCGAGCGTGAGCGCGTCGAGCGCCTTCGCGATCGTCTGCTGCAGCTTCACCCACACGAGGCGCGTGCCGCAGCTCGGCTCGTGCACGCAGTTCACGATCGCCTCGCCCTCGGCGGTACAGATCTGCGGCTCGATCGGCCCCTCGAG
>CAZSRI010000128.1:0-4536 GCA_964609145.1 uncultured Chloroflexota bacterium | reverse complement strand
CGGGTGGTCGTGACGGGGGCGCGGGCGCGGACGACGGGCGGTGTGAGGGTAGAGCCCTGCAGGAACGTGCCGTGTAAGTTGGACGGGAGGAGCGAGGTCGCCGGGGGGAGGTCGCGCTTGGGGACGAGCCCCGGTATCGTCGGGGCCGCGGCCGGCACGAAGAACACCGTGACCGAGGCCACGAGGAAGTTCACGACGTACGCCGTGACGAGCTCCTGCCCGAAGACGAGGACGACCGCGACGGCGACCGCCCTCAGGCCGTTCGTCGCAATGAGGACGACGCGGCGGTCGGTGTGGTCCACGAACACGCCGGCGAAGACCCCGAACAGGACGGCGGGCACGACGGCGAGGAGGATGAGGAACGACGACGACGTGTTCGCGCGCGTGATCTCGGCGACGAGGACGATGAGCGCCGAGGTGAGCGCGTTCGCCGCGGTCTGCGACAGGATCTGCGCCGACCAGAGCGCGAGGAACGGGCGGTTGCGCAGCAGCCCGCGCTCGGCCGCGGTCTGGATCTCCACGCGGGTCTATTCGGTCGGGGCCAGCGGTCGCTCCACGAACCGCTTGATGTCGCGCTCCACCTCGCTACGCGCCACGAGCACCCGGCGTCCGCACTGAAGGCAGCGCAGGCCGATGTCGGCGCCGAGGCGCACGACGCGCCACGTGTCGCCGCCGCACGGGTGCTTCTTGCGGAGCGTGACGACATCGTCGATGTAGAGCGGGATCGGCGGCCTGGTCACTGGGCCGCAGTATGGAGTGTGAGGGCGGTCTACGGAGAAGCGAGCGCCGGAAGGTCGAGCCCGATCTCACGGCCGACGGTGAAGCGCGTCCCCTGGTAGATGACCTCGAACTGACCGACGATGCCTCCCGTGCGCGTCATCGCGACATACAGCGTCTCGGGGTCGCCGATCGCGCGGACGGTCCACGGACCGCGCAGCGCTCTCCCGTCGACGACGAGCGCGCCGCTCGCTCCCGGGCCGAACCACGTGCGCGGACCGACGCGCGCGTCCCCGATCGCGATCGCCTCCGCGCCCGCGTTGCGCAGCTCGTTCACGAGGTCCAGCAGCGCGCGCTCGTCGAACTGTCCTTCGATGCGGATCGCGATGCCCGGGCCGCTGACGGGGCTGTGCGCCGAGAACACCTCGAGCTCGGCGAGCTGGCGCTCCGACTCCTCGAGCGCCCCCTGGCCGCCGGCGACGGATCCCTGCGCGCGCTCGAGGCTGAGACGCAGGTCGAAGATCTGCTCGCGCAGCTGGCGGTTGCGATCGTTCAGGCTCGCGATGAGCGTCGCGAGCGACTCGGGCGTCTCCTGCTCGAGCGTGCGCGAGTACGCCTCGCGCGAGCGGTACTGCGAGACGACGAGGACGCCGAGCACGAGCGCGAGCGTCGCCACCGCGATCGAGCCGCGTGACGTCATCGGTGCGCCCGGCGGCCGAGACGGCGAAGCAGGCTCGGCCGATGCGGGCGGTGGTTCACTGCGCGACCGCCGAGCGCGCGCGCACCGGTCCGCTGTACGCCGGCACCGCGACCCTGGAGGAGCGCGCGACGTCGACCGAGATCACCTGGCGGTCCCGCCGCTGCTTCACGTCCGTGAGCTGCGACGGATCGTCGAATGCGGCGAGCATCGCCGACGCTGGTCCGATCGCGCTCACGGCGAATGGCGCCGACACGATGGAGCCGTTCACGACGATCGTGCCGCCGACGCAGTAGACGCTCGAGGAGGTCACGATCCGCTCGCCGTCGATCGCGATGGCGGTCGCGCCGGCGTGCCACAGCGCGTTCACGACGTCGGCGAGGTCCGGCGCGAGGCAGCCCGCGCGCTCAGGCTCGGCGCCGAGGAGCGGTCGCCCCGCCGCGAGCGTCACGACGATGCCGGCGCCCGCGGCGGGCGCGAGGCCCGCGGCGGCCCGCAGCCGCTCGATCCGGCCGTGCAGGTCGCTCATCGTCCCACTCTGCTCCGATGCGCCCTGCTGGAGCAGGTCGAGCTGCTCGCGGACGCCGCTCAGCTGACCCTTGAGGGATGTCTGCTCGTCCTGGAGCCGCGCGACCGTCGCCGTGAGCGGGTCGACGTAGCGGATCTGGACGTTCCGCGAGGCGGGATCGGCGATCGTCGACCACTGGGTCGCCACGAGGAAGCCGAAGAGGAGCGCGGGGAGGAAGAGGGCGAGCCCCTTCTGCATCGCGCGGGCGTCGGTCACAATGGAAGTGTCTCCCTGGGGCTGGACCGGTCCCCGATCGGCCCCGTCGTCGTTACGCTATGTGAGCAAACTCCCACGCGTAGGCTCCTAGGGGCCGTAGCTCAGTGGACAGAGCAGGTCCGTCCTAAGGACTTGGTCGGGAGTTCGAATCTCCCCGGCCCCTCTCGCTCGAATAGACTCGATCTCCCGCGACGGGGTGTGGCTCAGCTTGGTAGAGCGCTTGGTTCGGGACCAAGAGGCCGAGAGTTCAAATCTCTCCACCCCGACAGTCTCAGTGCTACGGTCACGCGCCGTGGCCGCGGTGACCGTTCGACTGCACGGGGTCTTCGGCGAGTTCGCGGGCACGCGCAGCGTGCGGCTCGAGGCCGCCAGCGTCGCCGAGGCCCTCGACCGCCTCCCCGAGCGCGCGCCGGGGCTCCGCGAGCGGATCCGCGACGAGCAGGGTCGGATCCGCGACCATCTGAACGTGTTCCACAACGGGGTCGAGATCCGTCCCGCGGACGGGGCCGATCCCTCGCTCAGCGACGGTGACGTCGTCCATCTCATTCCGGCGATGTCGGGAGGTTCGTGATGGCTGCGCGCAAGGTGGCGCTCTTGGTCGGTACGCGGAAGGGCGCGTACGTCTTCCGTTCGGGCGCGGGGCGGTCGCGCTGGACGGCGGAGGGCCCGCTCTTCCAGGGCGAGCCCGTGCACCACCTCGCGTTCGACCCGCGCGACGGCGGGTCGATCTTCGCCGCGTGCAACCTCAGCTGGGGCGGGCCGAAGATCCAGATCAGCCGCGATCTCGGGAAGACGTGGAAGGTGTTCTCCAACCCCGCCTTCCGCAAGGGGAAGGTCGCGACGACGTCGTACTGGGAGGCCGGCGCCGACTTCCCGACGCAGCGCACCGAGGAGCTCGCGCTGCGGCGCACGTGGCACATCGAGCCCGGGCACGCCTCGCAGCCGAACGTCATGTGGGCGGGCGTCGAGCCCGCGGCGCTCTTCCGCAGCGACGACCGCGGCGAAACGTGGACCGAGGTCGCCAGCCTCACCGATCATCCGACGCGCTCGGAATGGTCGCCCGGCGGTGGCGGCCTCACGCTCCACTCGATCGCGATCGACGCCGCCGACCCGAAGAAGATGCATGTCGGTATGTCCGGCGTCGGAGTCTTCGAGACGACCGACGGCGGCAGGACGTGGCACACGCGGAACGAGGGCATCCCCGCGCCGTTCGCGCCTGCCGGCGGCAAGTCGGAGGTCGGGTTCTGCGTCCACCACCTCGTCGCGCATCCGGTCGTCGCCGGCGTGCGCTTCCAGCAGAACCACTTCGCGCCGATGTGGCTCCGGAACGGCGACGCGAAGTGGCTCAACGTGAGCGAGGGCCTGCCGGAGGCCTCGCGGAAGCCGAACAGGGACAACGCGTACGGCTTCGCCGCGGCGATCCACCCGCGGGACCCGGAGAGCGCGTACGTCGTCCCGCTCGACGCGCGCGACCGCATGTCGCCGCAGCCGGGGATCTCCCTGTACGCCACGCGCGACCGGGGCAAGACGTGGAAGCGCCTGGCGCGCGGCCTGCCGAAGGGCGCGCGCGCGGAGGTGTTCCGCGAGGGCCTGGCGACCGACCGGCTCGACCCCGCCGGGATCTACTTCGGGACGCAGTCGGGCGAGCTCTGGGGATCGAGCGACGAGGGCGCCTCGTGGGAGCGGATCGCCCAGTACCTGCCGCCGGTCATGTCGGTCTCGACGGCGACCTACTAGCGCACCGACGAGGCGATGCGGAGGGCGACGTCCTTCGTGACGTTCGCCTCCAGGCGCACGAGCAGGTCGCCGCGCTCCCACGCGAGCACGCTCTCCGCGAGACGGAGCGTCGCGGGGGCGAAGTCGCCGCTCGGCGTGCGGTAGAAGAACTCGTGCGGCGCGCCCGTGATCCACACCGCGGGCCGCCCGTCGAGCGTCAGCTGCTCGACCTTCGTCGCCGGCCCGACGACCTTCCCGAGGATCCCGGGCTCGAGCGACCCGCGCAGCTCGGTGATGAGGCCGCCGACGCCCGTTCCCGAGGACTGGGGCAGTCCCGCGCGGGGACGGTAGATGAGGAATGCCTGCGTGCGGACGCCGTCGCCCGCGACGTAGACCTCGTCGGGCGTCCCGAGCTCGGCCGGCACGACGACGGCGAAGCCGACCTCGCGCGTGGCCGCGTCGACGGAGGGCACGCGCCGCGCGCCGGGGATCGGCAGGAACGTCGCGCCCGGCGGCGTCGCCGTCGGCGTCGGGACCGCGGGGGCGCGGAAGATCGGCAGGCCGCGCAGCCCGAGCGCCTCGGCCGCGGTCGCGGCAATGGGCTGGAACGCGAGCGCGGCAG
>CAZSRI010000127.1:0-4564 GCA_964609145.1 uncultured Chloroflexota bacterium | reverse complement strand
GCGAGTAGATGCCGACCTCCTTGAAGAGCGGGTCCATGCCGAACGTGCGCGCCTCATCGGGGATGATCGGGACGACCCGCGCGCCGACGGCCTTGTCGCGCGCGAGGTCCCTCAGCAGTCGCGTGAACGCCATCGTCGTCGATGCCTGCGCCTTGCCGGAGCCCTTGGGGAACTCGGCGAACACCGCGGGGTCGGGCGCGGGGAGCTTCGCCGCGCGGATGACGCGCTTCGGCACGGGCCCGCCGAGGGCCGCGCGGCGCTCGAGCATGTAGCGGATCTCCGGCGCGTCCATCCCGGGGTGGTAGTACGGCGGGTCCTCGAGGTGCTCGTCGCCGATCGGGAGCTCGAGCCGGTCGCGGAAGATCCTCAGCTCCTCGACCGACATCTTCTTCGCCTGGTGCGTGACGTTGCGCGCCTCGACCGACGGCCCGAGAGCCCAGCCCTTCACCGTCTGCGCGAGGATCGCCGTCGGCGCGCCCTTGTGGCGGACCGCCGACCAGTACGCCGCGTACACCTTGCGGTAGTCGTGGCCGCCGCGGCGCAGCTTCGCGAGATCGTCGTCGGACAGGTGCGCGACGATCTTCTCGAGCCGCTGGTCGCCGCCGAAGAACTCGCGGCGGATCGTCGCGCCGTCGCTGATGGCCATGCGCTGCGAGTCGCCGTCGAGCCATTCGTTCATCTTGTTCACGAGCACGCCCTCGACGTCGCGCGCGAGGAGGTCGTCCCATTCACGGCCCCACAGGACCTTGATGACGTTCCAGCCCGCGCCGCGGAAGAGCGCCTCGAGCTCCTGGACGATCTTCCCGTTCCCGCGCACCGGTCCGTCGAGGCGCTGGAGGTTGCAGTTCACGACGAACGTCAGGTTGTCGAGGCCCTCGCGTCCGGCGAGCCGCAGCCCGCCCTGCGCCTCGGGCTCGTCCATCTCGCCGTCGCCGGCGAAGCACCAGACGCGCGAGCCGCTCGTGTCCGCGATCCCGCGGTGGTGGAGGTAGCGGTCGAAGCGCGCCTGATACACCGCTGCGAGCGGGCCGAGACCCATCGAGACGGTCGGGAACTCCCACAGCTCGGGCAGCAGGCGAGGATGCGGGTAGCTCGAGAGGCCCTTCTCGAGCGCCTCCCGCCGGAAGTGGTCGAGGGCGTTCGCGTCGAGGCGACCTTCGAGGAACGCGCGCGCGTAGAACCCGGGCGCGGCGTGGCCCTGGAAGAAGATCTGGTCTCCGATCGCGCCGTCGTCCTTCCCGCGGAAGAACCAGTTGAAGCCGACCTCGTAGAGCGTCGCGGCCGAGGCGTATGTCGCGAGGTGCCCGCCGATCCCCGGGTAGTGGTGGTTCGCCCGGAGGACCATCGCGACGGCGTTCCAGCGGATCATCCGGCGGATCCGCCGCTCCATGTCCTCGTCGCCGGGGAAGTACGGCTCCTGCTCCGGCGAGATCGTGTTGATGTACCGCGTCTGCGTGAGCGCCGGGAGCCCGACCTGGAGCTGCCGCGCGCGCTTCAGGAGCTTGAAGAGGACGAAGCGCGCCCGCTCGACGCCGCCCTGCTTGACGAGCGCGTCGAGCGAGTCGATCCACTCCTGCGTCTCGCCGGGGTCGACATCGGGGAGCTGGCGCTTGAACTCATCGAAGACCTCGTGAACGTCGCGCCGCTGCTGCAACGATCCTCCCTGTTCCGCGCTTCGGCCGCCGGCTCGCCCGCTGGGCTCGCCTCGCGGGCCCCGCCACGGCGCTCGAACTCGCTCGGACCGGCCAAGCCGGATCCTGCGCTCGCTCCTTTTCTCATTCCATGCTACGGCTGGCACACTGGCCGCATGCAGGAGCCGGCGAGGCCACGACGCGGCCGTCCCCGTCGCCGGCCGCAGCAGCGACCGCGCCCGACACGCGCGCCGGGCGAGCAGCGGGCGCGCGAGTCCGCGCCGCAACAGCGCGGAGGACGCCCGGGCCAGCAGCGGCGGTCGCGCGGTCGGGGACGCGCACCGGCCGGCGAGCGCGCGGGCCTTCCCGCGGTGATCCTCCTGGACAACCGTGAGGGCGAGCCCGACCTCAGCGGGCAGGCCGCCGTGTTCGAGGGCTACTTCGACCCCGAGACCAGCGTGCGACGCGGACAGAGCGAGGGCGTCCCGCGGCTGAAGGTGGGCAACGAGCGCATCTGGGGCTTCGAATGCTGGTGGCGCCCCGACCCCGCGCGCGCCGGCCTCACCGACGCCGACCGCGCGGACATCGAGACGTCGAAGCGCCTCCTGCGCGGCCTGATCCGCGACGCGCGGCGCCCGCCGGCGTTCACGAGGACGACGAGCAAGCCGGCCTGAGCCGGTAGACTTGCCGCGCGCGGCGACGTCGCCAAGTGGTAAGGCAAGGGTCTGCAAAACCCTCATACACGGGTTCGAATCCCGTCGTCGCCTCAGCCGATCGCCGCCCCGCCGAGCGCGACGTTGGGGGAGCACTCGCGGGTCGGCGGCGCGGCGGAAGAGGACGGCGGCGCGGAGCAGGCGCTAGACTGCCGCGCAACTGAATACGCGACGCGGCCAGAGGTCGCGGTCGTCAGATCGGCGTGACGAGGGACGAGCTTCCCGCACCAGTCACGCGAAGGGGACGACCGCCGAAGGCGACGATCGAGCTTCGCGATCGGCGCCTGGGACGTGACCCGGAAGGGCATGGACTGTCGCGGCGGAGAGGGCACTTCGCCGCGGAGCGCTGACCGCATCAGTGGCTTCGGAGCCCGGACGCCGGGACCGTGGAGGCTGGTGCGCGACGCGCGCCGGCCTTTTTCGTTGCCCGACAGCGCCCGCGGCCAGAGGCAGCGCCCGAAGGGCGACCGCCGAGAACAGGAGGTGAGGCAGCGATGCCGATCGAGCGGTTCGCGATCATCGACTCGACGCTCCGCGAAGGGGAGCAGTTCTCGAGCGCCCACTTCACCACGGAGCAGAAGATCCAGATCGCCAAGGCGCTCGACGCCTTCGGCGTCGAGTACATCGAGGTCACCTCGCCGGTCGCGAGCCCGCAGAGCTTCGAGGATTGCAAGACGATCGCGGCCCTCCCCCTTCGCGCGAAGGTCCTCACGCACGTGCGCTGTCACATGGACGACGCGCGGGTCGCCGTCGAGACGTGCGTCGACGGCATCGACATCCTGTTCGGGACGTCGTCCTTCCTGCGCGAGTTCTCGCACGGGAAGAGCGTCGACCAGATCATCGACCAGGCCCAGGAGGTCATCACGTTCATCAAGGACCATGGCAAGGAGGTGCGCTTCTCGAGCGAGGACAGCTTCCGCTCGACGGAGGGCGACCTCCTGCGCGTGTACAGGGCCGTCGACGCGATGGGCGTCGACCGGGTCGGGATCGCCGACACCGTGGGGATCGCGACCCCGCGCCAGTGCTACGCGCTCGCGCACGAGCTGCGGGACCACGTGTCGTGCGACATCGAGTTCCACGGCCACAACGACACCGGCTGCGCCATCGCGAACTCGTACTCGGTCCTCGAGGGCGGCGCGACGCACATCGACACGAGCATCCTCGGCATCGGCGAGCGCAACGGGATCACGCCGCTGGGCGGCTTCATCGCGCGCATGTACGCGGACGACCCCGCCGCGATCCGCGAGAAGTACGACCTGAAGCGTCTGCGGGAGCTCGACGAGCTGGTCGCGTCGATGGTCGGGATCCAGATCCCGTTCGACGAGTTCGTCACGGGCAAGTACGCGTTCCACCACAAGGCCGGGATGCACACCAAGGCGATCTACCTGAACCCGAACTCGTACGAGATCCTCGATCCAGCCGACTTCGGGCTCGCGCGCACGATCAACATCGCGCACCGCCTCACCGGCTACAACGCGGTGGGGAAGCGCGCCGAGGAGCTCGGCCTCCAGTTCGGGCGCGAGGAGCTGCGCGAGATCACGAAGAGGATCAAGGCGATGGCCGATGCCGGCCCGCTGTCCATGGATCAGCTCGACGCCGTGCTCCGAGAATGGGTGGTCGCGTGATCCTTCCAACGGCGACCCCAGAGCCCGGACCGACGCTCGCCGAGCTCATCCTCTCGCGCCTCGCCGGCCGCGACGTCGGCGCGGGCGACCTCGTCGTCGTGCCGGTCTCGCGCGTCATGGTCCACGACTCCGTCGTCGACGCGGTCATGGCGGGCCTCCGGGACCTCGGGAAGGAGCGCGTATGGGACACGGCGAAGGTGTGCGTCTTCGTCGACCACGCCGCTCCCGCGCCGACGCCGGTCGTCGCCGCATCGCATCGCGTCCTCCGTGAGTGGGTGCGCGGCCAGGGGATCGCGACGTTCTACGACGCCGGCGAGGGCGTGTGCCACCAGATCATGGTCGAGGAGGGCTACTGCGAGCCCGGGACCGTCGTCGTGGGGAGCGATTCGCACTCGAACTCCTACGGCGCCGTCGGCGCGTTCGGCGCGGGGATGGGCGCGACCGATATCGCGGTCGCGCTCGCGATCGGTCGCACGTGGCTGCGCGTGCCGGAGTCGATCAAGGTGACGTTCACCGGACGTCCGCGCCGCGGCGTCACGATGAAGGACGCGATCATGCGCGTGGTCCGCGAGATCGGCACCGACGGTGCGCGCTA
>CAZSRI010000126.1:0-4566 GCA_964609145.1 uncultured Chloroflexota bacterium | reverse complement strand
CATGCTCGAGCGCGAGCGGCTCGAGTCGAAGAAGATCAGCAAGACGAACGCGGTGACGAGCATGCTCCAGTACGAGCTGCCGGCGGACGACGTCCACGTCGGGCCGTCGGACCACGTCCCCTGGCTCCTCGACCGCAAGTGGTGCTACATCCGCATGGAGGGCACGACGTTCGGCGACGTGCCGCTGAACATGGAGGTGAAGCTCGAGGTGTGGGACTCGCCGAACAGCGCCGGCGTCGTCATCGACGCCATCCGCTGCGCCAAGCTCGCCCTCGACCGCGGCCTCGCCGGCACCATCGTCGCGCCGTCCGCGTACTTCATGAAGTCGCCGCCGAAGCAGATCCCGGACGATGCCGCGCGCGAGCGCGTCGAGGCGTACATCGCGGGGAAGGACCTCGAGATCCTCACCGGCGAGAAGGCGGCGGTCAAGGCATGACGAATGGGTAGCGAAGCGAGCTCCGGCCCCGCCGGGCGAGCGAGCGCACCGACGATGCGCGCCGGCTGGCGGCGAGCCTGAGCGAGGTGCGCCGTGCCCTCGCGCATCGGGCCGGCTACTGGGTGTGGCGGTCCGCGGCGGCGTGCGCCCAGGGCCTACCGACCTGGATCCTGTATCCGGTCGCGGCGGCCCTCGGTGAGGTCGCCTACCTCGCATGGGGGACGAAGCGCCGGATCGCGAAGCAGAACTTCTCGCACGTCCTGGGTCGTCCGCCGGGGGACCCGGCGGTCGCCTCCGTCGCACGCCGCTCGTTCCGCAACTTCGCGAAGTACGTCGTCGAGATCATGCGCTTCCCGCGGCTGCATCCGGGGGACGTCGAGCGGCTCGTGCGGATCGAGGGATGGGAGCACCTGCGCGGAGCGATCGCGCACGGCAAGGGCCTCATCTTCGCGTCGATCCACTTCGGCAACTTCGAGATGGGCGGGGCGCGGATCGCCGGCGAGATCCCGCTCAACGTGATCGCCGACGACCTCTCGAACCAGCGGCTCATGGATCTCCTCGCCGGGAACCGGGCGCACAAGAACATCAACATCCACTCGCCGGCGGGCGCGGCGCGGAAGGTGCTGCAGGCGCTGAGGCGCAACGAGATGGTCGGACTCATGATGGATCTCGGCCCGCGCGCGCTCGCGTTCGACACGGTCGAGACGTCGTTCTTCGGCGCGGCGGCGAGCTTTCCGCGCGTCGCCGTCGACCTCGCGCGCGTCTCGGGCGCGCCGATCGTCGTCGCCGCGGTCGTGCGAGAGCGCGACAACACCTTCCGCGGCGTTGCGCTCCCGCCGATCTGGGTGGACCGCGACCGCGCGGCGGGGTCGGCCGGCGCGGTCACCGCCGCGATCGCGCATGGGCTCGAGGATCTCATCAGCCGGTGGCCCGACCAGTGGTACATCTTCCGCCCGATGTGGCCGGCGGAGCGTTCCGCCGCCGCGACGTGATGGCCGCGACGCTCTCGCGCGCGGTCGAGCGCACGCTCCCGTCGCTGCCCTGGGCGCTCGACCGCCCGATCGCCGAGGTCGCCGGCACGCTCGCGTACCTCGCCGCGCCGCGTGCGCGCGAAGCGGTCAGAGCGAACTTGTCCGTCATCGCGCGGGCGGATCCGACCGTCATCGCCCAGGCGGACGCGTCCCGCGCTGAGGGCACTCGCGGCATGCGATACGTCGACGGCCATGCGCGGCGGGTCTTCGTCGCGCAGGTCCGCCACTACCTCGAGACCTTCCGCATCCTGCGCCTCGACCCCGAGAGGCTGCTGGCGATGGTGCACGTCGAGGGCTGGAGCGACCTCGCGCGCGCTCAGGCGCGGGGCCGCGGCGTCGTCCTCGCGAGCGCGCATTTCGGCCCGGTCGTCCTCTGCGGACAGATCCTCGCCGCGCGTGGCCTCGATATCAGCGTGCTCGTCGAGTCGAAGGCGGGCGAGCTCGGCCGGCTCGTCGATCGTGCCCGCGCCGCGATGGGGATCAAGACGATCGAGACGCGCTCGGCCGTCGCGATCGTCCGCGCGCTGCGCCGGGGGGGCGTCGTCGGGATCCTCTCGGACCGCGCGCTCACCGGCGTCGGCGAGCGCGTCACGTTCTTCGGCCGCCCGGCGCTGCTCCCGTCCGCGCACGTCGCGCTCGCGCTGCGCACGGGCGCCGCGCTGGTGCCGGCGTTCGCGCTGCGCGAGGAGGGCCGCTTCCACGCGCGCATCGGCCCGGAGCTCGAGCTCGCGCGCACCGGCGACCGCGACGCCGACGTACGCGACGGCGTCCGGCGCTGGGCCGCCGTGCTCCAGGAGCACGTCGCGCGCGCGCCCGAGCAGTGGTCCGTCTTCGAGAAGGTGTGGGGCCGGTAGGCGTGGGACGCGCCGACCTGCAGCTGCACTCGGACCTCGGCGACGGGCTCTCCTCCCCCGAGGAGATCCTCGACGCGGCCGAGCGCGCCGGGCTCGACGTCATCGCGCTGACGGATCACGACGACATCCGTGGCTCGTTCGAGCTGCGCGACGCGGCGGCGCGCCGCGGGAGCGCGGTGGCGATCGTGACGGGTATCGAGGTGACGACGCGCGCGGGCCACGTCCTCGCGCTCTGGATCGAGGACGAGGTCCCGATGCTGCGGCCGCTCGCCGAGACCGTCCTCGCGATCCATGAGCTCGGCGGCGTCGCGATCGTGCCGCATCCACTCTCCTACCTCACGTTCTCCGTGGGCGAGAGCGCGCTCCGCGATCTCGCCGAGCGCGGCGAGGACGCGACGTTCATCGACGGCATCGAGGTGCGCAACCCCTCGTACGCGGGACGCGTCCGCGCCGCGCGCGCGGAGTGGCTGAACGCGCACGTGCTGCGCGTGGCGGAGACCGGCTCGAGCGACGCGCATCACGCGAACCTCGTCGGCACGGCGTGGACGGAGTTCGAGGGCGTCTCGGCCGACGAGCTGCGGCACGCGCTCCGCGCCCGGGCGACGCGCGGCGCCGGCCGCGGCTGGACGCTGCGCGAGCACCTCGACGGTGCGGTGCGGCAGCAGTGGCGTGCGATGCTCCGCGACCCCGCGAAGCGCGTGTGGCGCAGCTACGTAAGGGGCAAACGTCCCCCCGGCGCGCAGACCGAGGCGAAGACGAGGTCGAGCACCGGGGCCCGAGCGCGGGTCGATCCCGAGCGAGGGTCGGAATGAAGATCGGCATCGTCAGCCCCTACGCATACCCCCGGCCGGGCGGCGCGAACTCGTACATCCGGGAGCAGTACGAGCAGCTGCGCGACCTCGGGCACGAGGTGCGGATCGTCACCGCGCCGTGGGGCGACGACCCGCCGGCGCAGGACGTCATCCCGATCGGCCGCGCGATCGCCGTCCCGTACAACGGGAGCATCGGGCGCATCACGCTGTCGCTGCGGCTCGAATGGCTCGTCGAGCGGATGCTGAAGCGGGAGCGGTTCGACGTCATCCACCATCACGAGCCGCTCGTCCCGTTCCTGTCGATGCAGATCCTCGACAGCGCTCGCTGCCCGAGCATCGCCACGTTCCACGCGTTCGGCGGCTTCTCCCTCTCCTACTGGCTCGGGCGGCCGATCGGCGAGCGCTACATGAACAGGCTCGCGGCGCGCATCGCCGTGTCGAGCGCGGCGAAGCACTTCGTGTCGCGCTACTTCCCGGGCGAGTACCGGATCATCCCGAACGGCGTCGACGTCGCCTTCTACGCGAACGCGCGCCCGTTCCCCGAGTACCGCGACGGAAAGGTGAACATCCTCTTCGTCGGCCGCCTCGAGCCGCGCAAGGGCGCCATGTACCTCCTCCGCGCCTACGCACGGCTGAAGCCGCGCTTTCCGGAGACGCGCCTGATCCTCGTCGCGGCCGGGCCACAGCTCGGCGCGATGCGCCGCTTCGTGAGGGAGAACGCGCTCGGCGACGTCCTCTTCGCCGGGCGCGTGAGCGACATCGACAAGGCGCGCTTCCTGCGCACCGCCGACATCTTCTGCGCGCCCTCGACAGGGCAGGAGTCGTTCGGGATCGTGCTGCTCGAGGCGATGGCCGCCGGGCGCGCGGTCGTGGCGTCGGACATCCACGGGTACAAGAAGGTCGTGCAGCGCAGCGTCACGGGTCTGCTCGTCGAGCCGAAGGACCCGACCGCGCTCTGCGGCGCGATCGCTCAGCTCATCGAGGATCCCGGCCTCCGGCAGCGGCTCGGCGAGGCCGGTGCGCGCCGCGCGCTCGAGTACGACTGGCTGCACGTCGCACAGCAGCTCGTCGACGTGTACGAGGAGGTCTTGGCCGGCGGATCGAAGGCCGGCTAGCGACCGATGCTCGGCGTCCATGCCAGGATCCCGCTCTGTGGTATCGGAGAGCGCCCGACGTATGATCGCGCCCACTTCGGGCACGAGAACGCGCCCGCACGGAGGCGCCAGATGGGTCGTCACGCCCTGTTCCCTCTCGCGACAGTCCTCGCGCTCATCCTCGCCGCGTGCGCGCCGGCGCAACCGGCAGGCACCGGCGGACCTCCGGGGACAGGCACGGCGCAGCAGCCTAGGGCCGGCGGCGAGCTCACCTACATCGTCACCGCCGAGCCGCCGACGTTCGACGCGCACCAGTCCACGACCTTCGCCACGCTCCAG
>CAZSRI010000125.1:0-4619 GCA_964609145.1 uncultured Chloroflexota bacterium | reverse complement strand
GCCCACGACGATCACAGGCAGGCGGTGCGGCCCGAGCTCGAACGCGGTGACGAGGAAGCGCAGCTCGATCCGGGTGCTCCCATCGCCGAGGCGCGACTGCAGCGCGGTGAGCGTCTGGACGACCTCGAAGTCGCCGATCGCGCGCGGGACGCCCGGGTCGACGAGGTCGTACCCCTTCGCGAGGTCGACGCGGACGGTGAGGAGGAGCTGGTCGCCGATCGTCATGGCGTCGCGGTCGACGCTCGCGCGGGCCGTGACGGGCGGGCCCTCCGCGGCCGCGGCCGTACCGAGCGCGAGCGAGGCGGCGAGCGCGAGCAGCACGACGCGCCTCACGGCCGGCGCGCCCGCGCGCGGAAGAGCGCCATGAGCGGCGGCACGTACGGACGGTCCGTGAGGAGCTCGACGGTGTCGATGCCCATGCGCGCGAGCGCGCGCCGCCGCTCGACGCGCCGCTCGGCGGCCGCCTCCGCGTACGCGGCCCGCAGGCGTGCGTCGGAGGTGTCGACCTCGACGAGCGCGCCCGTCTCCGCGTCCTCGAGCGCGACGACGCCCGACGGCGGCAGCTCGAGCTCGCGCGGGTCGATCGGCACGAGCGCGATGACGTCGTGCTTGCGCGCGAGCGTGCGCAGCCCACCGGTCGCGCCCGCGTCGATGAGGTCCGAGAGGAGGAACATCACGCCGCGCTTCTTCGCGACGTTCCCGAGGAAGCGCGCCGCGACGTCGACGTCGGTGCGCGCGCGCCCCGTCTCGGCGTACAGCAGCCGCTGGATGACGTGGAGCAGGTGATCGCGGCCGCCGCGCGGCTCGATGAACTCCTCGACGCGGTCAGAGAACAGGAGGAGCCCCACCCGGTCGTCGTTGCGCAGCGCCGCGACGGCGAGGAGCGCCGCGACGGCCGCCGCGAGCTCCCGCTTCGTGCGCTGCGAGGTCCCGAACCATGACGAGGCCGAGACGTCGATGGCGAGGTACGTGCTGAGCGCGCGCTCCTCGCGGAACTTCTTGATGTACGGCACGCCCATGCGTGCCGTGACGTTCCAGTCGATCGTGCGGATGTCGTCGCCAGCCTCGTACTCGCGTACCTCCTCGAAGTCGAGGCCGGCGCCCTTGAAGACCGCGTGATACGTCCCGAGGAGCATCTCGTTGGCGAGGACGCGCGCGCGGATCTCGACCTCGCGGATGGTGCGGAGGACCTCCTCGGGGACCGCACCGCGCGCGGCCGTTGCGGGAACCGCCATCGACGGAGCCTAGGGCAGCGGGACCGTGTCGAGGACGCGCTGGACGATCTGCTCCGGCGCGATCTCCTCGGCCTCCGCTTGGTACGTCGGGATGAGGCGGTGGCGCAGCACGTCCAGCGCGATCGACTTGATGTCGTCGGGTAGGACGCTGTCGCGCGCCTCGAGGAACGCGCGCGCCCGCGCCGCGATCGAGAGGTAGATCGTCGCGCGGGGCGAGACCCCGTACGCGATGAGCGGCTTCAGGTCGGGCAGGCCGAACGCCACCGGGTCGCGCGTCGCGAACACGAGACGCACGATGTAGTCCTTCAGCCGCTCGTCGAGCCGCACCTGGCGCACGGCCGCGCGCGCCGCGAGGATCGCCGCCGGCGTCGCGATGGTGCGCACCTTCACCGGCTCCTCGATGGTCTGCCGGTCCATGATCCGCCGCTCCTCCTCGGCCGTCGGGTAGCCGATGACGACCTTCAGCATGAAGCGGTCGACCTGCGCTTCGGGCAGCCGGTACGTGCCCTCGTGCTCGATCGGGTTCTGCGTCGCGAGCACGGTGTAGAGGTCGCTCAGCGGGTACGTCGTCCCGCCGATGCTCACCTGGTGCTCCTGCATCGATTCGAGCAGCGCGCTCTGCACCTTGGGCGGCGCGCGGTTGATCTCGTCGGTGAGGAGGATGTCGGTGAACACCGGACCCTGGCGCGGCTGGAACGTCTGCTCGCGCGGGTCGTACACCATCGTCCCGACGAGGTCGGCCGGCAGGAGGTCGGGCGTCATCTGCAGGCGCTTGAAGTCCGCGTCGATCGTCTCGGCGAGCGTCTTCACGGCGAGCGTCTTCGCGAGCCCCGGGACGCCCTCGATGAGGAGGTGCCCGCCGCACAGCAGACCGATGAGGAG
Organism: uncultured Chloroflexota bacterium; assembly: GCA_964609145.1. GTDB lineage: Bacteria > Chloroflexota > Limnocylindria > P2-11E > P2-11E > JACPOT01. The sequence goes on along the minus strand of CAZSRI010000125.1, from coordinate 2,502 downwards.
GCGATCGATAAGATGATCCTGGCCGACGATGACCCGACGGACCTCGGCGCGGACCGGTGCAATGAAGTCCCCGCGCCGGAGCGACGGCTCCGGCTGGACCGAACGGTACGAGGCAGCCACCACGCCAGAGGCTAGAGCAGGACTCGAGCCCGTCGCCGTCCACGAGGCCGCGCACGCCGTCGTCGCCGTGCTCCTCGGGCTGAGGGCGCGCGCCGTCTTGCACCGCATGAAACGCGGTCATGGCTCCACCGATATCGACGCGCCGCCGGGGCCTGGCGGCGACGAGCGGCTCCTCGTCGCGCTCGTCGCCGGCGCCGAGGGTGAGGGCCGGCTCCTGCAGCAGCGCCGCCGTCCCGAGCCGACGAGGGAGGACGCGAAGGCGATCGCGCGGATCGTCGGTCCGCTCGAGGACGCGGCCGCGATCCGCGTCGCCCGCGCGAAGCGGCACGCGGCGCAGCTGCTCCGCGACAGGCGCGTGTGGGCCGCGGTCGAGGCCGTCGCGTGGCAGCTCGCGGAGCGCGGGCTGGTCGAGGACGCGTTCGTGCGGGAGGCGATCGGGATGGCGGGACTTCGCTCCGACGAGGAGCGTCGCTAGGCGAGGTGGCCGGAGCCCGGCGGGAGCGGCAGGTCGTCGGTCAGCACACGCAGTCCCGGGACGACGATGAGCAGCACGACGACCACCGTCATGACGCCGATGATCTGATCCAACCGGCTCCCCTTCTCAACTGTCGATCTGAACTTAGGGCGGCGAAGAGATGAAGGCATCGGTCGCATTTGACGCGTTAAGCGCAAATACCCGTTTGGACTTGACGCAGATCTTCCCGGGACCCCGAAGATGGCCCAAACAGCGGCTTCCGCGCGGCTCACTCAGGGGAAGAGGGGCGTCAGGCCCGCACAGTCGACCGGCGCGTTGCGCGCGTACCACTGCAGGAATTCGCGGTGCGCGTCGTACACATCGATTGCTCCTCCCACGTAGTGATGGTCCCGCGCCGGAAACCTCGGATCGCAGCAGTGCTGGTGGTAGTCGTAGGGCTCGTGACGGTGGTGCGCGCGTCGTCCCGGCGGCGAGCGCCGCTGGAACTCGTAGTAGTAGTCCCGGAGCAGCCAGGTTCCGTTGGGCAACCGGGCGTAGATCTCCTGGTATTGGAAGAACGCCGTCTGGAACGGCTCATCGAGCGGCGCGTTCGCCGAGATCGTGATCACTCGTTCGGGGTCGAGCGCGCCTACGTCATCTAGGCGCGCTTCCCCGATCCGGTCCAAGAGAGAAAGGAGCGAGTCGCGGCGCTGGTTGAACGCGTGCTCCGTGAGCGGCGCGGTCACCGATCGGCGACGGCCGGCACACGCTCCTCTTGCTGGACGCGCCGACGGATCTCGGCGGCTGCCTCCGGTCCCCCGTGCGGCTGGACGTTCACCGTGGGGGGCGCGAGTGGCTCACCGGTGAGGCGTGCGACCTCGCGCAGGGGGATGCGGTACGTCCGCTCCGAGAGCTGGACCGCATAGACGCGGCCCTCGTGGATGTACCGCATGATCGTGTCGGAGCTCAGGTCGAGCAACGTCCCGATGTCGCTAGGCGAGTAGAAAGCCTTCTCGAGCGTCACTGCGAGCCACCTCCCGTCTGACATCGATACCGCATAAGCGGCCTATGCCGCAAGAGCGGCACAAAGAGTACCACGCCGCACATCGTGCACAGCTGTCCCGCGCGGCACCATAGAACGGACGTTCGTGGCTGGCCGCTTCCTCCAGCCCGACGGCCGTTTCTTTTGAGGAGGCTGGGGTGACGGGGTCACAGGGCGGACAACCGGCAGGCGCCTTGTACAACGGCCTGCTCTCGCACGACAAGCGCGACATCGCGGTCGTGCGCCCGCTCTACGAGCGCCTCACCCAAGAGCAGCGCGAAGGACAGGCGCTCCCGATGTGGCTCGATGACGAGGAGGTCGAGGGCGGAAGCGTCGTCGCGGCGATTAGCCGCGGCCTCGAGTTGAGCTGGCACGTGGTCCTGTGCATGTGCCGCGACGCTCGGGCTGGTCCGCCACCCGCGCCATGCGCAGCGGCTCTTCTACGAGCGGCCGCTCGAGAAGACCAACCGGACCATCCGCTGGCGCGGCAAGGGTGCGCCGTTCAGCGTGGTCCAAGCACTCGTGCGTCAAGACGGCTCGATCCGCTTCTGGCTTCACCGCGCGGTCGAGGCGACCATCAAGGTCATCGGCCGGGAGCCGTACCTCGAGCTCCATCCCACCGTCGCCTTTACTTGGGCCGGCACGTTGTTAATGGGGAGGTGGATGGGCGGGCCCGCCGTGGGCGACTACGCCCGTGCATACGTGTCACGGGAACGCAACGGCCACCTGCATCGCCATCTTCTGTACTGGATCTCGGTCTTCGGCAGAACACGGACGCGATCCAGATCCCGACCGGAAGTGATCCGCTCGTCTTCGACGCGCGGCCGGCGGTGGTGTGAGCGTCGCTCGAATACTCACCCTCTGACGGCGCTCGAAAAGTCACCCA
>CAZSRI010000124.1:0-4687 GCA_964609145.1 uncultured Chloroflexota bacterium | reverse complement strand
CGTGCAGCACACCACGATGGACTTCCACGGCGTTTCCGCCGGATGCCATATCGCCGCGAGCGAGCGCTACTTCGGCCAGCGCGGCGTCGGCCTTGGGGTCGAGGTCCCAGGGCCCCTTCGCCTCGATCTCGTCCTGCGTCTTCTGCAGGTCGTCGGACAGCCGCTCCATCTCCTCGGGCGAGAGGTCCTCGGCGAAGCGCGCCGAGAGCGCACCGTAGCGTTCGACGACCGCGCGCAGGTGGGCGACGCCCTCCTCGACGTTGCCGCGCACGTCCTTCGCCGGATCGAGCGCCGGCTCCTGCGGCAGCAGCCCGACCGCATAGCCGGGCGAGAGGCGAGCCTCGCCGACGAACTCGGTGTCGACGCCGGCCATGATCCGCAGCAGCGTGCTCTTGCCCGCGCCGTTCGCGCCGAGCACGCCGATCTTCGCGCCGTGATAGAAGGAGAGCGAGATCCCGCGCAGGATCTCGCGCTGGGCCGGCGCGTGCACGACCTTGCCGAGGCCGCGCATCGTGTAGATGAACGGAGGCATCCCTCTCCGCACGATACCGGCCCGATCCGATACCCTCCGGACGTGAACGACTTCAGGCTCTCGAACGACGTCCGACCACGCCGCTACGAGCTCCGCTTCGACCTCGACCTCGACGCCTGGCGCTCCGCGGGCAGCGCGCGCGTCGACCTCGTGACCGCACGCCCGATGAAGGAGATCGTCCTCCACGCGTGCGACCTCGACGTCGGCGCGGCGAGGTGCGACGGCGAGCCCGCCGTCGACGTCTCGTACGACGAGGACGCGCAGACGGTGCAGCTCTCGTTCGCCTCCGAGCACCCGGCTGGCGCGCATGCCCTCGAGCTCGAGTGGCAGGGCGGGATCCGCGCGGCGCTGCGCGGCCTGTACCGCTCCGTGCGTGGCGAGGAGCGGTACGCGGCGACGCAGTTCGAGGCCGCGGACGCGCGTCGGGCGTTCCCGTGCTTCGACGAGCCCGAGTTCAAGGCGCGCTTCACGCTCGAGCTCGTCCACCCGACCGGGCTGATGGCGGTCGCGAACATGCCGATCGCGTCGCAGCGCGAGCTCGGGAATGGGCGGACGTCGACGAGGTTCGAGGAGACGCCGGTCATCTCGTCGTACCTCGTCGCCTTCACCGTCGGCCCATACGAGGCGACGGGCGTGGCGACCACGAGGACGGGGATCCCGGTGCGCGTCGTGCTCCCGCCGGGTCTCGCGGCGCGCGGCGAGTATGCGCGCGGCGCGCACGTGCGCGCGGTCGAGTGGCTGGAGGCGTACACCGCGATCCCCTACCAGTACCGCAAGGTCGACGCGATCGGCCTGCCCGACTTCGAGGCGGGCGCGATGGAGAACCCCGGCGCGATCACGTACCGCGTACGGCTGCTCGCCGCCGACAAGGAGACCGCGTCGATCCCCGTGTTCAAGGCGGTCTTCCAGGTCGCCGCGCACGAGCTCACGCACATGTGGTGGGGCGACCTCGTGACGATGCGCTGGTGGAACGACATCTGGCTCAACGAGTCGTTCGCGTCGTTCGTCGGCGACAAGTGCGCCGACGCGCTGAACCCGGAGTGGCAGCTGAGGCGCGACATCGTCGCCGACGCCGCGCCGGCGTTCGGCCTCGACGGCCTCGTCACGACGCACCCGATCTCGATGGAGGTGCGCAACGCGGACGAGGCGTCGGAGCGCTTCGACGCGATCACGTACAACAAGGGACAGGCCGTCCTGCGCATGATCGAGAACTTCCTCGGCGAGGACGCCTTCCGCGAGGGCGTGCGCATCTACCTCGCCCGCCACCGTGAGGCGAACGCGACGGCGGACGACTTCTGGCACGCGCTCGACGAGTCGTCGGGCCGCGACGTCACCGGCCTCGCGAACGCGTGGATCCACGAGCCCGGCCACCCGCTCGTCCGGTGCTCGGTGCGCGAGGACGGCGCCGGGCTCACGCTGACGCTGCGGCAGGAGCGCTTCTTCGCCGACCCCGAGGCGAAGGCCACCGGCCAGACGTGGCCGGTCCCTCTGGTGATCGTCCACGGTGATGGCTCGTCGCGGCGCGAAACACGCGTGCTGCTCGAGAGCGCCGAGACGACGGCGCGACTCGAGGGCGCACGCTGGTACTTCCCGAACGGCGGCGCCGCCGGCTTCTACCGCTACGCGCTCGACGACCGCTCGGTCTCGCTCCTCGCCCCGGTCCTGCGGCGGCTGCGGCCCGAGGAGCGCTTATCGATCCTCGACGACCAGTGGGCGCTCGTTCGCGCGCGGAAGGCGCGCATCGGGCAGTACGTCGAGCTCGTCGCGGCGCTCCGCGGCGACACGGACCGCGCCGTCCTCCAGGCCGTCGCCGAAGGGCTCACGTGGCTCGACCGCAACGCCGTCGACGACGCGCTGCGGCCGGCGTTCCAGCGCCTCATCGCGTCGATCTACGGTCCCGAGCTCAGCTCGCTCGGATGGGACCGCCGCGCCGACGACACCCCCGACGAGCGGGAGCGCCGCTCGATCGCGATCGGCGCGCTCGCGCAGGCTGCCGCCGACGGCGGCGTGCGCGCCGAGGCCCGGCGCCGGCTCGACGAGCACCTCGCGGGGACGGCGCGCCTCGACCCCGACATCGCCGGCGTCGTCGTGAATGCGGCGGCGATCGAGGGCGGCGCCGCGCTGTACGAGCGCTACGTGGCGCGGATGAAGGAGAGCGAGAGGACGGACGCGCAGGAGGAGGCGCGGTTCCGTAGCGGCCTCATGCAGTTCCGCGATCCCGTCCCCGCGCGCCGCATCGCGGACGACCTGTTCACCGACCTCATCCGCGAGCAGGACAACACGGTCATGCTCGTCACGATGCTGGCGCAGCCGCACACCCGCGCCGAAGCGTGGCGCGCCGTGAAGGAGCACTGGGACGCGAAGATCGCCACGCAGGACCCGGGCGGGAAGCAGCGCGCGGTCGGCGCGATCTCCGCGCTCATCGACCGGCCGGTCGTTCCGGACGTCATCGCGTTCCTCGACGCGAAGCGGACGTCCGACACCGAGGAGACCACGTCGCGGGCGATCGAGCGGCTCCGCATCCTCTCGGCCGCGGCCGAGGAGATCGCGCGCGACCTGCCGGGCGCGATCGAGCGCGTGACGGAGGGCGCGGCGGCCTGAGCGAGACCGCGGGCGCGATCCCGGTCTGGCTCGAGGGGCCGCGCCGAGCGCGCCGCGCTCCGCTCGAGGGGGACGCGACGGCGGACGTCGCGATCGTCGGGGCCGGGATCGCGGGACTATCCGTCGCACACGCGCTCGCGCGAGCGGGCGCGTCGGCGATCGTCCTCGAGCGCGACGAGGTCGCGTTCGCCGCGAGCGGGCGCAACGGCGGGTTCATCCTCGCCGGCGTCGCCGAGAACTTCGCCGCGGCCGAGCGGAGATACGGCGCGCGGACCGCCGCACGGATCTGGGACGTGACGGTCCGCAACAGGACGCTGCTCCGCGAGGTCGTGGCGCGGCACCGGATCGAGTGCGGCCTCGCGTGGAGCGGCTCGACGCAGCTCGCCGAGGACGACGCGGAATGGCGCGACGTCCGCGACGGCGCGCGCCACCTCGGGGAGCGCGGCGTCCGCGTGACGCTCGACGCGCCCCGACGCGAGGCCGTGTACCACGACGACGGCGAGATGCATCCGGTGCGCTTCGTCCGCGGCCTCGCGGACGCCGCGGAGTCGCTCGGCGTGCGGATCCACGAGGGCACGAACGTCGCAGGCCTTTCGCGCGACGGGGCGCGGGCCGCGGGCGGGACCGTGCGCGCTGGCGCCGTCGTGTCATGCGTGAACGCGTACACGCCGCACCTGCTGTCCGACGCGCGCATCCGTCCCGTCCGCGGCCAGATGCTCGCGACGGCGCCGTTCGGGCGGCGCATCTTCCCGCGGCCCGTGTACGCGCACCGGGGGTTCCGCTACTGGCGCCAGACGCGCGAGGGACGCGTCCTCGTCGGCGGTTGGCGCGACACGGATGAGGCCGCCGAGGTCGGGGAGGACGCGACGCCGACCAGCGCGATCCAGGCGCATCTCGATGCGTTCCTCTTCGAGCACGGGATACGGGCGCCCGTGACGCACCGTTGGGCGGGGATCATGGGCTTCTCCCACGACGGGCTGCCGTACGTCGGGCGGCGCGCGGACGGCATCTACGTCAGCGCGGGGTTCACCGGCCATGGGAACGCGTTCGCCCTGGCGGCGGGGGAGATCGCGGCCTCACTCATCGGCTCGGGGTCGCACCCCGACGCGGACCTGTTCGACCCGGCGCGCTAGCCGCCGATGTACGACATCTCGATCTTCGCGAGACGCGTTGTCTCCTCGGAGCGCAGCTCCGAGTAGCGGTCGGTGCGGCCGTTCCAGACCTCGACGATCCTCGCGGCGATCGCCTCGTCCCTCGAGCCGTCGCGCAGCAGCGCGCGCAGGTCGGTCCCCTCCGTCGCGAAGAGGCAGGTGTAGAGCTTCCCCTCCGCGGAGAGGCGCGCGCGAGTGCAGTCCTTGCAGAACGGCTGCGTGACCGAGGCGATGATCCCGATCTCGCCCTTGCCGTCCGTGTAGCGCCAGCGCTCGGCCACCTCGCCGCGGTAGCTCGCGCCGATCGGCTCGATCGGGAACGCCTCGCTCACGCGGCGGACGACCTCACGCGCGGGCACGACGTCGTCCATCCGCCAGCCGTTCGTGTGGCCGACGTCCATGT
>CAZSRI010000123.1:0-5030 GCA_964609145.1 uncultured Chloroflexota bacterium | reverse complement strand
CGGCTTCCACGCGAGCTGGTACGGCCAGTCCGGGTACATGACGCTCTGCCCGGGCGCGACCGCCACCGCGACCGTCGCCTACTACAACTCGGGCTCGCGCGGGTGGGTGAGCGGCCGGATGGGAGACGTCGCGTACCTCGGGACCTGGGACCCCATCCCGGGCCAGGACCGGCCGAGCCTCCTCGGCGGTGACGGCACGATGGGCTCGCCGAACACCGGCTGGCCCCGGTACGACCGGATCGCGGTCCAGCCGGCCGACTACGTCGGCCCCGGGCAGGTGGCGTGGTTCCAGTTCACGGTGCGCGCGCCGCCGGCGCCCGGCACCTACCTGCTCTACATCCGTCCGCTCATCGAGGGCGCGCAGTGGATGGAGGACTTCGGCGTCTACTGGTCGGTCACGGTCCGCGAGTAGGCCCCTCCGATGAACATCAGCGCTCGCGAGCTCGCCGGCCTCCTCGCCCCGGTGAGCCAGGCGGTCATGTGGGTGACGTTCGCGGCAGTGGCGGTGCTGGCCCTGCGCGAGCGCCGCCGGCCGAGCGTGGACGTGGCGCTGCTGTTCGGCGCGATGGCGCTCCTCGTCACGACGTCCCCTATCGCCTCCGCCATCGGCGCGCCCCGCGAGGCGCGCCTCATCACGACCGAGGTCCTCATCCTCGCGCTGCCGTACCTCATGCTGCGCGTCGTCGCCGACTTCGTGGCGATGCATCGCTCGCTCCGATGGAGCGCAGCGACGGCGTTCGTGGTGCAGAGCGTCACGTTCGCGCTGCTCCGCGGCGCGGTCCCGCCGGCACTGGCGGCCGCAGCGACCGCGTATCTCGTCGTGCCGTTCGGCTGGTCGGCCCTGGCGTTCTGGCGTGCGGCACGCCGCTCGCGCGGCGTCGCCAGACGCCGCCTCGCCGCGATCGCCGTCGCGACCGTCATCGCGGCCGTGACCCTCCTCGGGGTCGGATCGACCGCCGCGCTCCCCGCCCTCGTCGACACGCCCGTCTCCCTCGTCAGCCCGCTCGGCGCGCTCGGAGCGGGGATCGCCTACTTCGTCGGCTTCGCCCCGCCGCCCTGGCTGAGACGCCTGTGGCAGGAGCCCGAGCTGCGTGCGTTCCTCGCTCGAGCGCCGGAGCTCGCGGCCGCACCCGACGGCGATACGCTCCTGCGCGAGCTGGCGCTCGGCGCGCGGAGCGCGCTCGGCTTCGACGGAGCGCTCATCGCCGTGCCCGCCGGGCCGGGCCGACTGCGCTTCGTCGGCACGGGCGAGGGGTACGAGGCGCCGGTCGACGAGACCTTCGCCGGACTCGCGATCCACACCCGACGGGCCATCGCCTCGTTCGATCCGATCCGCGACGTGCCCGCGCGCGCGGCGATGTACCGCGAGCGGGACGTCCGGTTGCTCGTCGCTGCGCCGATCCGGAGCGGGGAACGGGTGCTCGGCGCGCTCGCGGCGCGGAGCTCGCACATCCCGCTCTTCGCCGAGGACGACCTGCGCATGTGCGAGCTGCTCGCGGACCAGGCCGCCGTCCTCCTGACCCACCGCGCGCTCGTCGACGAGCGCGAGCGCCAGGCGGAGATCGACACGCTCACGGGCCTTCCCGGCGCGCGGCGCATGCACCGCGCCCTGGTCGAGGCCCGCGAGGCGGCCGCGGCGGACGGCGGCCACCTCGCTCTCCTCGTCGTGGACGTCGACGACTTCACCGAGGTGAACCAGACGTTCGGCCACGTCGTCGGCGACCGGCTGCTCGTGGAGATCGGGGAGCGCCTGGCTCCGTTCGCCGCTCCGCCGCGGAGGCTCGCGCGCTGGGGCGGCGACCAGTTCGGTCTGCTGCTTCCGGGCGAGGGGCTCCCAGGCGCCGAGCGCGTCGCGGGCGAGGTGCTCGCCGCGTTCGAGGCGCCGTTCGCCGGAGTGGAGGGTCCGATCGAGCTCGGGGCGAGCATCGGCATCGCCGTCTACCCCGAGCACGCGGACAACGTGCGCGACCTCGAGGCCGCCGCTGACATGGCCCTGAGCATCGCGAAGCGGTCGGCGAACACGTATGCCGTCTTCCCACCGGATACGCAGCCACACCGCGCGGGACGGCTCGCGCTCCGCTCCGAGCTGCGCCGGGCGATCGCCGACGGCGCGCTCGCTCTCCACTACCAGCCGATCGTGTCGCTGCACACGGGCGAGGTGGTCCGCCTCGAGGCGCTCGCGCGCTGGGACCACCCGCTGCGCGGGGCCATCCCGCCGGCCGAGTTCGTCCTGCTCGCCGAGCGGACGGGCCTCATCCGGCCACTGACCGATCTCGTCCTCGAGCGTGCATTCGCGGACGTGTCCCGCTGGCGCCGGTCGTTGCCGCGGCTCCGCGTGGCCGTCAACCTCTCGGCCCGGTCGTTCGCTGACAGCACGGTCGTTGAGCGCATCCGCGGCGCGGCGGCTCGCGCGACGAGCGACCCCCGCGCGCTCTCGGTCGAGGTCACCGAGAGCGTCCTCATGACCGAACCCGAGCATGCGGCCACCGTCATCGCGCGGCTCCGAGAGCTCGGCGCCGGCGTCGAGATCGACGACTTCGGGACGGGATACAGCTCGCTCGCATACCTGCAGCGCCTGCCGGTCACCGGCGTGAAGATCGACCGGCAGTTCATCGTCGCGATGACCGCCGACGCCAGGAGTGACGCGATCGTACGCGCGACGATCCGCCTCTCGCACGAGCTCGGCTTCGAGGTGGTCGCGGAGGGCGTGGAGGACCGGTGGCGGTGGGACGCGCTCGCCGCGGGCGGCTGCGACCTCGCGCAGGGCTACTTCCTCGGGCGCCCCATGCCCGCGGAGGCCGTATCGGACTGGGTCGCCGTGTGGCGCGACCGCGCCCGTGCCGAAGCCGCCGCGGCCCGGGCCGATGCGGCCCGCGCGGACCACGGCCGCCGCCGGTCCGTGCTCGTGGTCGACGACGACCCCGCCGTCCTTCGCATCGTGCGGGACGTGCTCCGCGAGCACGGCTACGCGGTGGCGACCGCCTCGAACGGCGAGGAGGCTCTCACGACCGTCGGCCGGATGCGTCCGTCCGCCGTGCTCCTCGACATGCACATGCCGCTGCTCGACGGCGAGGCGTTCGCCCGCACGCTCCGCGCTCGCGGCATCGACGTACCGATCGTGGTGATGACGGCGGGTCCGGCCGCCCGCCTCTGGGCGCAGCGCATCGAGGCGCGCGGACACCTCGCGAAGCCGTTCGCGATCCCGCAGCTCCTTGCGGTGACCGCGCGCGCCGTCGGGGCCGCCGCGGATGGCGACCGGGGTCCAGCATGAGGAGGCGTGCGCCGTTCCCGCGGATCGTCCGGCCGCCCGTGCTCGATCAGCAGCGCCTCGCCACGGTGCTCTTCGTCGCCGAGGACCGTTCGCGGTGGGCAGCTCGCGAGTGCGCCCGCGGTGCCGCCGCGGCGGCGCTCGTCGCGATCGCGAGCACGATCGCCAACGCGGCCATGGGCGTGGCCGTCGCGCTCGTGCTCTCCGGGGGTCTCCTCATGCGACGGATCGCGTGGTCGCGCGAAGCACGCGTCCAGCACCAGGACGCGCTCGCCGCCGAGATGGCCGCGTCGGTCGCCGCGTCGAACTGGCGGCAACGCGCGAGGTGGGGTCTCCGCACCGCCTAGTGCCGCGCATCTGCACATGACTTCCGAGGCGCGACACTAGCTCGCTCAGACGACGAGCCAGCGGATCGCGCGCCGCACGGTCTCGAGCGTGAGGCCGTACGCGAGGTGCGACGCGAGCGCGTACGCGCGCATGCTCGTCGGGAACTGCGTCGGCCGCTTCGCGAGGCCGGCCCTCCACAGCCCGACCTCATCCGCGGCGAGCCACAGGGCGGCGCCGAAGAGCATCCCGTTCGCGGCGCGGATGGGCGGGAAGACGTCGGCGACCGCGCCGTAGAGCGCGCCGTTCATGCCGCCGGACGCGTGGTGCACGGCCTCGCCGGCGATCGGACTCTCCTCGTCGGTGAGCTCGCGCTCGGGGACGGGCTCGGCGACGTCCGATGCGACCCGCGCGGTCGCGGGCGCCCCGTCGCCGTACCGCGGCGGGAGGTCCGTGACGGCGGGATCCTCGGGGCCGCCCTTCGCGCCCCCACGGCGGCCCGCGCCCGCGCGCGTGAGGACGCGGTCGCGCTCGAGCTGCGTCGAGGCGGTGCTCCACGCCGCCTGGAAGCTCTCCATCGCCCACGAGGCGATGAGGCCGGCCACGGCCCCGGCGATCGCGCCCTGGAGCACGGAGCGCCGGCGTGCAGGCCGCGCGCCAGCCCTACGATCGCGCCGATGGGCAGGCTGTACCTGGTCGCGACGCCGATCGGGAACCTCGAGGACGCCTCCGCGCGGGCCCTGCGGATCCTCGGCGAGGTCCACATGGTCGCGTGCGAGGACACGCGTCACACGCAGATCCTCCTGCGCCGCCACGGCGTCACGGCCAAGCACCTCACGAGCTACACGGAGTTCGACCACCGGAAGAAGGCCGCCCAGCTCGTCGGGCAGATGGACCGCGGCTGGGACGTCGCGCTCGTCACCGACGCCGGCACGCCCGGCCTCTCCGACCCCGGAGAGGCGCTCGTCGCCGCCGCGATCGCGGCGGGGCACGACGTCGTGCCGGTCCCGGGGCCCGCCGCGGCGATATCGGCGCTCGTGGCGTCGGGGCTGCCGACGCGGGAGTTCACCTTCGTCGGCTTCGTCCCGAAGAAGAGCGGCGCGCGCCGGCGCCTGCTGCGGGGGCTCCTCGACGCCGGCCGCACCGCCGTCGTGTACGAGAGCCCGTACCGCCTCGCGGATCTGCTCGCCGACCTCGCGGCGGTCGAGTCTCGCGCGCGCGTCGCGGTCGCGCGCGAGCTCACGAAGGTGCACGAGGAGATCGTCCGCGGCGACGCCCGGACGCTCGCCGCTCGGTATGCTGCGGCCGCACCGAAGGGGGAGATCACCGTGGCGATCGCGCCGCCCATCGACGGGGGTGATGCCGACGGACCGCCAGAGCGTTGACGTGCTCGTCGAGATCCCGCGGGGATCGCGACAGAAGTACGAGCTCGACAAGG
>CAZSRI010000122.1:0-5143 GCA_964609145.1 uncultured Chloroflexota bacterium | reverse complement strand
ACCAGCTCTTGCGCACGCGCATCGCAGCTCCTTCCCGCTCCCTGGCCAGCTCGACGGCCCCCGGGATCGACGGTGCGCGGGCATAGGGACGAGAGCGGCGTTATCTGCCTCTCCTAGTCTGCTCTCACGCCTATACGGATGGCTAGGTAAACGAGGGTCATGCTTGCCAAATGGAGCGTTGGGTTGGCTGTCTCTATTGCGACCTACCAATGGGCCGCCAGTCCTAAGAGCGCCGCTCTACCTGTCGCGCAGCTCCAGACGCAGAAGTAGCGCCAAGACGAGGGCGCTCAGCGCGGCCGCGGCCAGCCCGCGCGCGTCGGCGGAGCCGAGCGAGGCGAGCACGCTGAGCCACTGGGGATCTGACCACGAGAAGAGGCGCGACGGATCGAAGTTCACGTTGACCGGAATGGTGTCCCAGCCGTTCGGGTCGTAGACGAGCGCGGCCGCGTTGAAGAGCAGCAGCGACCAGCCGGCGGCGAGCCAGAACGCAGCGCGCGACCAGGCGCGCGAGAGCAGGCCCTGGCCCGTGCCCCAGGCGAGGGCGGCGACGAGGGCCGGCGCGAGGTCGTCGAGGAAGCGCGGGCCGAACACGCGCCCGCCCCACCACTCCACGTATGTCGCGTAGAAGAGGAGCAGGATGACCCAGGCGACGGCGATCCCGCGGAGGCGCAGCGCGACGAGTCCGCAGCGGCGCCACGCCAGAGCGAGCGCGGCGAGCGCGGCGAGGATCCACGGCTCGTACACGAAGAGGCCGCGGCTCGGTGACAGCAGGAGCCCGTACAAGCCCGTCTCGAGCGGGGTCGTGAACGGCTTCGGCCCGTAGCCCTGCTCCAGCGCGTTGCCGAACGCGACCTGGTCGTAGACGAGGAGCGGGACGATGCCGACGACGAAGCCCGCGGCATACGCGAGGGGCGCCAGCGTCCGGATCGCGGCGATCCGCGGCCACGGCAGACGCGCGAGGCCGAGCGCGGCGATCGCCGTCGTCTGCCGCACGACGACGCCGAAGCCCATGACGAGCCCGGCGAGGACCTCGCGCCGAACGGTCACGCGCTCCTGGAGCACGAGCCACAGCGCGAGCGCGACCGTGAGATGTACGCCCGCGTGCTGCCACAGCGCCTGCGACGCGACGGTGCGCACGCTCGTCGCGAGCCAATACAGGAGGATGAGCGCGAGCGACCATCGCGCGGACGTGAAGCGGCGCAGGACGGACCACAGCAGGAGCGCGGCGATCGTCTCCATGAGCGCGGCGGCGAAGTGGCCGAGTCGGACGATCGCAGCCCCGTCACCCGGCGGAACGCCGAGCAGGACCGCGGGCGCCACGACGGGGAGAGCAAGGAGCGAGATCCCCGGCGGGAAGATCGAACAGACGTGATCGCTCGGACCGGGAGGTGGCGGGCCGCCCGGACTGCGCGGGGAGCCCGGCTCGCCGACGAAGCTCGATCGTCCACAGGCGCGTAGGAAGTACGTGTCACTCGGGATGCGCTGGTCGAAGAGGCTTCCACCGAGGTCACCGGGTCTCATCACGAACTCGTCGAGGTCGACGTTGCCCTGCCGGATCAGCGTCCAGTCCATCAGCACGTTCGGGACGACATCCGGCGACCAGATGTCGTGCAGGCCCGCTAGGGCCAGCGTGAACAGCAGCAGCCCGCGGACGATCCAGCGCATCGCGGTCATTCGTCGATCGCCACGACGTACGCGCGGACCGAGCGAGCGCCGGCGGCGCGTGCCGCTCTCGCGGCGGCCAGCAGCGTCGAGCCGGTCGTCATGACGTCGTCGACGAGCGCGACGCGCAGGCCGCGGAGCGATCCGGCCTCGCCCACGAACGCGCCGTCGACGTTGCGCCCCCGCTCGGCGCGGTCGAGGTCGACCTGCGGCCGCGTGTGCCGGATGCGGCGGAGCGCGGGGACGAGCGGGAGGTGCGCCCGCCTGGCGACGGCCGCGGCGAGGAGCGACGCCTGGTCGTACCCGCGGCCGCGGACGCGCTCGGGATGCAGCGGAACGGGCACGACCGCGTCGACGCGCACGCCGCGCGCGAGGTCGGCGGCGAGCCGCGCGCCGGCGAGGTCGCCGAGCTCAGCGGTCAGCGCGCGCTCATCGCGGTACTTGCAGCGCTGTATCGCGCGCCGCAGCGGTCCCTCGTAGACGCCGGCGGCGCGCACGGGGATGCCGGCGTCCGCCTGCCGCGGCTCGCACTCGGCGCGGCAGCCGTCGCAGAGCCACGCGCCCGGCGCGTCACATCCGGCGCAGGACGGGGGGACGAGCGCGGCGGCGACGGCGGCCACGATCTCCTTCACGCCACCCGGAGCACGTCACCGGCTTGCGTGCCGGTCGCGTCGGCCGCGCCCGCGGGCAGCTCGAGCACCGCGTCCGCCCCTGCCGCGTACGCCACCGGCACCCACGCCCGCAGCCGCGAGGCGACGCGCAGGACCCGCCACGACCGGTCGACGAACACCGCGTCGATCGGGAAGCGCATGAAGAGCATCGTGATCGCCGACGTGCGCGTCAGGAGGAGCGCCTCGCCGTCCGCGAGCCCACGTCGGCCGAGGAGGCCGATCCCACGCGAGAGGAACGAGTCGGCGGTGGCGCAGCGTGTCGCGAGGACGGTGCCGCGGGTGGCGTTCTCGACCCGGGTCAGACGCTCTGGCAGGACGACATCGCGGCGAGCGCCGCGGGCCCGAGGATGACGATGAAGAGCGACGGGAAGATGCAGCCGATCGTCGGCAGCATGATCATGACGGGCGCCTTCGCCGCGCGCTCCTCCGCGCGCTGGCGGCGCTCCATCCGCAGCTGCTCCGACTGGATCCGCAGCACTTTCGACATCGCGACGCCGAGCTGGTCGGCCTGGATGATCGCGGCGATGAAGGCCTGCAGCTCCTTCTGTTCGACGCGCTCGAGGATCCCTCGGAGCGCTTCCTGCCGCGTCTTGCCGACCCGCTGCTCGGCCGCGGCGCGCTTGAACTCGTCGGCGAGGGCGCCCTTCATCTTCTCGGTCATCTTCACGATCGCGGCGTCGAAGCCGAGGCCCGCCTCGACCGAGATCGTGAGGAGGTCGAGCGCGTCGGGGAGCGTGTCGAGCACCTCCGTCGCGCGCTTGCCCGCCTTGTTCGAGAGGTACAGGTCGGGGGCCTTGAACCCGACGACCAGCCCGACGGGGATCGCGATGAGCGTCTCGTTCGCGTCGAGGGTGATCGCGTTCACGAGCGCGGCGCCGCCCACCGCGCCGACGAGCGCCGCGAACGCCTTCACGCCCAGGAAGAACTCGGTGCTCGTCGTCTCCATCCCGGCGCGCTTCAGGTTGAGCGCCAGCCCGCGCACGGTGTTCGCCGGGTAGAAGCGGCCGACGATCCGCGCGAGGGCCTGGATGACCGGCTTGAGCGTGCGCTCGGAGAGCGGCCGCTGCAGCTCGAGCTCCTCGAGGTTCCGCGGCCGCGCGGCGATCTGCTGCAGCCGCGCCTGCACCGGATCGAGCGCCGAGCCGACGTACATCGACACGAAGATCAGGGCGATCGCGAGGAACATGAGGCCGGCGAGGAGTGCGGCTTCCATCTTCTAGATCTTGATGTCCGTGATCTTGCGGATCGCGAAGAAGCCGATCGTCATCATCACGGCGCCGACGGCGAGCAGGATCTGACCGATGAGCTGCGTGAAGAGCGGCGCCATGAACGCGGGCGAGATGAGGTTGATCATGAACGCGATGGCGATCGGCAGCATCGCGACGAGGTAGCCCGAGTAGCGGCCCTGCGCCGTGAGCGTGTTCACCTCGCCCTTGATGCGCACGCGCTCGCGGATGGTGAACGCGATCGTGTCGAGGATCTCGGCGAGGTTGCCGCCGACCTGCTGCTGGATGCTGATCGCGGTCACCATGAGGTCGAGGTCGTCGCTCTTGATGCGCCGCACCATGTTGTGCAGCGCCTCCTCCATCGAGAGCCCGAGGTTCACCTCGCGCACGACGCGGAGCATCTCCTCGCCCATGGGCGGCGGGCTCTCGCGCGACACGAGCTCCGCCGACTGCAGGAAGCTCGAGCCGGCGCGGAGCGAGTTCGACATGAGCGTGATCGTGTCCGGGAGCTGCTTGTTGAAGGCCGAGAGGCGACTGCCGATGCGGCGGCCGACCCAGAAGCGCGGCAGGAAGTAGCCCACGAAGAGGCCGGCGAGGCCCGAGAGCGGGTCGCGGAAGACGAACAGGACGAGGCTGAGGCCGATCGCCATCGCGAACCGGATGGCGTAGTACTCGGAGACCTTCAGCTTCAGGTTCGCGCGCGCGAGGTCGCGCTGGACGCGGAGACGGAAGCGCTTGTCCTCGACGTCGCTCGTGAGGACGGCGACGTCCACGTCGGCGTGCCGCGGCTCCTTCGGCCTCTTCTCCTCCGGCGCCGCGCCTCTGCCGGCGTACCGCGCCAGGCGCTGGTCGATCGACTCGCCGCTCGTCATGAGCGCGTAGACCGCGACGAACACGAGGAGCACGGCGAGCGCGACGCCGCCCGCGAGGACGGCTTCGACGGGCATCGCTACCGGAAGAGACCGGCGTTCATGTCGCCGAAGACGCTGGGCGGCAGCTTGATGCCGGCGGCCTCGAACTTCTCGGAGAACTTCGGCCGGATGCCCGTCGGGCGCAGCCGTCCCTGGACCTTCCCGTCGATGAAGGCCGTCTGCTCGAACACGAACACGTCCTGGAGGACGACCTGCTCGCCCTCCATGCCCTGCACCTCGGTGACGTTGACGACCTTGCGCGAGCCGTCCTTGAGCCGCGAGATCTGGACGATGACGTCCAGCGCGCTCGCGATCTGTTCGCGGATCGCGCGCTGCGGGAGGTCGGCGCCGGCCATGAGGCACATCGTCTCCAGACGGCTGATCATGTCGCGCGGCGTGTTGGCGTGGCCCGTCGAGAGCGACCCGTCGTGGCCGGTGTTCATCGCCTGGAGCATCGAGAGCGCCTCCCCGCCGCGGACCTCACCGACGACGATGCGCTCCGGGCGCATACGCAGCGAGTTCTTCACGAGGTCCATGATCGTGACCGCGCCCTTGCCCTCGATGTTCGCCGCGCGCGACTCGAGGCGGACGACGTGGTCCTGCGCGAGCTTCAGCTCCGCGGCGTCCTCGATCGTGATGATCCGCTCGTCCTCGGGGATGAAGCCCGACATGA
>CAZSRI010000121.1:0-5363 GCA_964609145.1 uncultured Chloroflexota bacterium | reverse complement strand
CGCGCGTACGTCAGCTGTCCGCGGTCGCTGCTCATCGGCTCTTCTGCATGCGGGCTCGACGATCGCAGCGCGAACAGGCCGAGGCGCGCGCATGGCGGTGATGTCACTCGGGTGTCTCATCGAGTGACCCAGATCCAGAGCGCGCGCGCGGGCCTCGCGGACGCGTGTGGGATGATGGGTCCGAGGATGAACGAGGCCGAGCCGCGGGGAGGGGCCACGACGCCGACGGACGGTGCGAGCGGGTCGCCGTCGCGCGTCGCGACGACCCCCGGCGTGGCGGTCGCGTCGGCGCGGCCCGCCGTCGGGCAGATCGTCCTCCGCCCGGAGCAGGCGGCGCAGGTCGAGCAGGACGTCGCCGCGCTCGACCTCGCGACCATGTCGCCGGGCGACGTCGTGAAGATCGGCCTCGATGCCGAGCGCTCGCTCCAGCAGACCCTCGACGGCTTCCTCGCCAGGCTGGACCGGCGGACCGCCGCGACCGTCTTCGCGCTCTTCGACCGCCTGGCGCAGGGCGTCGACGACGCGAAGCTGCCGGAGATCCTGGCGGAGATCCAGAAGAGCGAGCGGCCCGGCCCCTTGGCCGCGCTGCTCGGGCGGCTCCGCGGGAAGTCCCGCGACGAGATCCTCCGGGAGATGCTCGAGAGGCTCGGGGATCTGGTCGCCGGCAGGACCCGCACGCTCGCCGACGAGATGACGCGGCTCGAGGCGGACCTCGAGACCGAGATGCGGAAGCTCTCGTCGGAGCTGGAGACCCTCGAGACGCTGAAGCGCAGCTACGGGGAGCACTTCGCGGAGTTCGCCGTCGCCGCCGCCGTCGCGCAGGCGTTCCTCGAGCGGGCGCGCGCCGCGGTCACCGCCGAGGAGGCGAAGCTCGACCCGGCGGACGTAGTGGGCCGGACGCGCGTCCAGGAGCTGCGCGACAAGCTGCGGCTCCTGGAGAGCCGCGCGCTCGCGCTCGAAGGCACCTATTCCCGGCTGCCGGCGGACCAGCTCGTCATCCAGCAGATCGAGCAGGCCGGCGTGAGCACGCTCCAGGAGACGGCGACGACCGTGGCGTCGCGCTTCGCGTCGATCAAGATGACGCTCCTGTCGGTCCACGGCGCGTTCGCGGTCAAGAACGTACAGGCGCTCGCGGGTCGACAGGCGCAGCTCGATCGGCAGCTCACCGACATCCGCGGCCGCGCGCTGAAGGACGTCGCCGTCGCCGCCGCGCTCGCGCCCGGGGAGGGCCGGCTCGCGCAGGCGCAGCAGCTCGAGCAGATCATCGCGAGCACGAAGGAGATCCACGACCTGGTGGAGGCGGCGAGGAAGACGAGCGACGAGAAGCTCGAGCTCGCGCGGCAGCGGTTCGCCGCGGCCCGGGCGGAGCTCGCCGCGCTGGCCGCGACGAGGCCGGCGGCCTGACGTGGACCGCGAGCCCGGGGCCGCGAGGCGAGGTGAGGGGGCGCTGACGCTCTCGCTCGAGAAGCCCGGAGCTCCCGCGAGCAAGCTGCGCCTCTCGCTCACCAAGTCGTCGCGGTTCACGGTCACGCTCGCATGGAAGTGCGAGCACGCCCACGTCCACGACGTCGACGTCCATGCGCTCGAGGCGCGGAACAGCGGTGACGGCGCCAAGGTCGGCGGCCTCGAGGGCATCCTCTCGACGTACAACACGAAGCTGATGAACCCGAAGGGCGGCGTCCTCGAGACCAGGCCTGACGGGAGCTTCGCGACGCCGTCGGGGGCGCTCCTGCATTCGCCGGACATTCGCGAGCAGGGCAGCTCCGAGAGCATCGTCGTCGACGGCTCGCGCATCCCGGCGGGCGTGAACGAGATCCCGATCTTCGTGACGATCCACTCGCGCGGCGAGCGCGAGACCTTCGAGGAGGTCATGGACGCGCGGATCTCGATCGCCGACGACAGCGGCACCGAGCTCGGCGCCTACCAGCTCTCCGACGAGTTCAAGGAGTTCAACGTCGTCCAGTTCGGCTCGCTGCTCCTCGGCGACGACGTTTGGGAGTACGCCCCGGTCGGCCGCGGGTTCGTGGGCGATCTCAACGACGTGCTCGCTCAGTTCTCCTGACGGAGGGGCGGGTGCCCGGCGAAGGGACGCGGGACGCCGGCGAGGGCAGCGGGCGGACGCCCCGGCCGCACCCGACGGTCATCCAGCCGCCGCGCCGCACCGAGCCCGCGGCGATGGAACGCCCGGCCGGGCGCACGCCGGCGCCGGCGCGGCCGACCGCGATCGCCGGGACCGAGCCGCCGCGCGTGCCGGTCGCGGTCGACGACCTCAAGCGGCTCTCGCCCGAAGCGAGCGACGCGACGCTCGCCGCGGCGCTCCAGCTGGTCCGCTCGTACGTCCTCTCCGACGAGGACGAGCGCGCGAGCGTCCTGTGGGGCCAACGGCCACAGCAGGAGTACGCCGACCTCGTCTCCGAGACGCTGTCGCTCGCGCAGGCCGACCCGCTGCGGCGCGCCACCGCACACCTCGACCGGATGATGCGGATCCTCGGCGCGATCGACGTCGAGGCCGTCGCCGAGGCCATGGCCCGCGGGGGCGTCGGCCGCTACCTGCGGAGGATGACCGAGCGGATCGACACCCCCGAGGAGCTGAGCGCGGCGCGCCGCGAGCTGGACCAGCTCGTGACCCTTCTGCGCCAGGAGACCGACGATCTCCTCGGCCTGAAGGAGAAGCTCGAGCGCGCCTCCGCGCGCATCGACGAGGTCGGGCAGCGTGTCGAGGCGGCGGCCCTCGCGGCGCAGTACCTGGCGTCGCGCCTCGAGAGCGAGAGGCCGGGCCTCGCGCAGCGCTTCCTCGGGCGGAGCGCGAGCCTCACGCAGACCGCGCTCCAGATCCGTGGCGGCGCGTCGCTGCGGGCCGGCCAGGTCGCCGAGCCGCTGCGCCTCATCGGCGTGGTCCAGGACGTCGTGCTCGTCATGGTCCCGGCGTGGCTCGGCGCCGTCGCCGCGGTCACCGCGCTGGCAGGCGCGCGGCGGCCCACGCCCACGGAGGCCGGGGAGCTCGCGTACCAGCTGCGGAAGATCCTCGAACGGATGCAGGCGTAAAGGGGGAGACCGAACATGCCGATCACGCTCGATCTCAACAAGTCGGCCGAGAAGCTGCGGCTCAGCCTCGACAAGGCTGGCGTCGACCGCACCGTCAAGGCGGAGGTCGTGTTCGACCTCGACGTCTCCGGATCCTTCGAGCACGAGCACGAGAAGGGCACGACGAGCGTGCTCCTCGAGCGGCTCGTCCCCTACGGCATGGTGCTCGACCCCGACGGGAAGATGGACGTCTTCACCTTCTCCGGCGGCGAGCGCAACGCGTACTTCCTCGGCGTCGTCACGCCGCAGGACTGCCACGGCTTCATCAGGCGCAAGGTCGTGGAGCGCGTGCCCGGCTGGGCGGGGGGTACCACCTACAGCTATGTGCTCGAGCGCAACCTGCGGCACCTCGGCTGGCTCCCGCCGGAGGAGCCGGGGTTCCTGAGCCGGTTCTTCGGACGGCAGTACCCCGAGGCGCCGGCCGAGCGGAAGCGCTCGATCGTCATCTTCATCACGGACGGCGAGAACGATCCGGGCGACCGGGACCGCACGATGAGCGTGCTCGAGGAGTCGCAGCGTCGAGGAGACCAGGTCTTCTTCATCTTCGTCGGCTTCTGCGACACGAACCCCGACTTCAAGTTCATCCGCGCGCTCGCCCGGCGCTTCGCCAATACGAGCGCGGTGGTCGTCCAGAAGCTCGAGGAGTTCGTCGCCTCGAGCGACGAGGAGCTGAACGAGCAGCTCGTCGGCCCCGAGCTCGTCTCCTGGCTGAAGGCGTAGGACGAGCCATACGAGCGGCGAGGCGCGCGGGCCGGGTCCTCGCCTTCCTCGCCATCGAGCCGGACGCGGCGGCCGCGGTGTGAGCGACGGTCGCCGTCGCTACTTCCGCGCGAGCTGGAACAGCTCCGTCAGGTCGTCGATCGCGGCATCGTGGCGTCCCTGCTTGAAGCCGCCGGGAACGCACGTCGACAGGTGGCCCCGAAGCAGCTCCGCCTCGAAGCGCTGCAGCGCGCGCTCGACCGCGAAGATCTGCCTGATCACGTCGACGCAGTAGGCGTCGTCCTGGACCATCTTGCGGATGCCCTTGATGTGTCCCTCGATCGACGCGAGGCGCGCGTCGAGCTCGCTCTTGTACTGGTCCATGGAGATCCTCACGAGGCGAGGGGGCGGCGCGCGCGGCCGCTGGCGAAGTCGACCCAGCGCGCGATCGCGCCGCGTTCGAGGAGGCCGATGAGCCCGGCGCTCTCGTCCTCGACCGGCAGCGCATCGACGTGGAGGGCATCGAGCGTCGAGAGCGCGCGCAGGGCGTCAGCGTCGAGGGAGACGCTCGGGACGGACGGCGCGCGGCGCGCAAGCCAGTGCATCCGGGTGGTGCGCCACACCGTCTGCGGCATGGCCCTGAACATCGCCGGCGTGACCAGTCCGAGGAGCCGGCCCTCAGCGAGCACGGGGTAGACCGCCTGGGCCGGCCCGGCCATGATCCGCTCCGCGGCCTCAGCGAGGGTCTGCTCGGCGTCGAGGGCGATGAACTCGAAGCGCACGAGCGGCGCGATGCTGCGATGGCGTAGGGCGAGTTCCAGCTCCGCCCGGTGGCCCTCCTGGTCCGCCGCCGTCCAGATGGACCAGCCCACGAGGACCAGCCACAGGCCGCCCGCGCCCGCGCCGCCCATCGCCTGCCATGTGCCGAAGAGCACGAGGACGACCGCCGCGACGTGGCTGACGTTCGTGGCGCGCAGCGTGGCGCGCTCGAAAGACGGACCGAGCGCCCACAGGACCGCGCGGAGCGCGCGGCCGCCGTCGAGCGGGAAGGCCGGGACGAGGTTGAACACGCCGAGGGCGACGTTGCCGTAGGCGAGGTAAAGGGCCACCGCGCCCGCCGTCATGCTCGCCTCGGTGAGGGGCGCGCTCACCCACCACAGCGCCGCGCCGATGAGCAGGCTCGCCAGCGGGCCGATGAGCGCGACCACGAGCTCGGCGCGGGGCCGACCGGCTTCGCGTTCCAGGGCGGAGACGCCGCCGAGGGCGAACAGGGTGATGCGCTCGACGGGGATGCCGCCGGCGCGCGCGACGAGCGAGTGCGCGAGCTCGTGCGCCACGATCGACGCGAAGAAGAGCAGGGCGGTCGCGACCGCGGCGACCAGGTCGGTCGCCCCGCCCAGACCGGGATGGTGCATCGGGAAGTAGTCCGCCGCGAGCGACCAGACGATGAGCGCGAAGATGAAGAGCCAGCTCGCGTGGACCTCGATCGGGATCCGGAAGATGCGGCCGACGCGCAGCGATCCGTCCACGCATCGGAGCCTGCGCCGCGACGTTGGAGCGTGGCTGGAGCACGGCTGGGG
>CAZSRI010000120.1:0-5377 GCA_964609145.1 uncultured Chloroflexota bacterium | reverse complement strand
CGACCGGGCTCGGATACGCAGCTTCTCCCGGTGCCTCGTACGTCGCGTCGGATCTCGGGTTGGCGCGCCTTCGCGGCGCCTCGGTGATCACGATGGACCCGCGCTACATCGCGAACGAGTTGCCGTCCTACTGGATGGGCACGCTCATCCACGAGCAGTTCCACGCGTGGTGCTGCTACCTCCGTGCCCCGAAGCCGCTCGATCGGTTCGCGCTCCTCAGCCCGAACCGGGCGCACTGGAGCCCGCTGCTGATCCTGCCGGCGGGATACCTGCCTTTCATGGGTGGGTCGCAATGGGCGGGCGGCATCGGAGGCCTCTACAGCCGCTCCTGTCCCTACGTGCGAGCCGTGCGCCCGGGGACCTGGATATTCACGAAACTCGACCTCTACCTGATGGGCCTTGCGCCACCCGAGGAGGTGCCGCCCGTCGAGCTGCTCACGAAGACGGACGCGCAGGTCAAGGACTACGCGTGCGAGCCCATGACGGCGCGGGACAGGGTGACACTCAGGATCGACGACCTCATCGCAGCGAACGGGATCGTCACGTCAGCTGTCGGGTACGAGCGCCCGTCGTTCGTCGACGGCGGGTATCACAGCCGTTGGCTCGCACAGTCGGCTGGGCCGACGCTCCACCCGGGCCAGACCGCGTGGGCGTGGGTCAGCTTCGTGAACGTGGGGATCGAGTCGTGGGTACGCGGGACCTCGACGGAGGCGCGGCTCGGCGTCGCCGGAGACGGCCGGACACCCTTCGACCGAGGGATGGCGGTCGGGTGGCCGTTGCCGGAGCGCGTGGCTGTCCAAGGCGAACCGGAGGTCGGGCCGGGGCGGGTCGGGACGTTCACGTTCAAGGTGCGCGCTCCTCGGGCGCCTGGCGAATACCGCATCGACCTACGACTCGTGATCGACGGCATCACCTGGTTCGAGGATCAGGGCGTCTTCATCACTGTGACCGTGAAGTAGGGAAGCGCCCGACGAAGTGAGGGGCCGGGTCGCACCTCTGGCGGTCGCCGTCCTTCTGGCGGGCGCATGTGGCGGGGCGACCGCTCCGGTGCCGGCAGCCGCCCCCGGGAGTCAGGCTGTCATGAGCCTCACGCCGACCGCGTCCGTTCGCTACACGCCGATGCCCGCTCCGCCGACGTCGACACCCGAACCCGTACCGAGCCGCACCCGGGCGCCCGGTGCGGCTGTCTTGGAGATCCGGCTCACCGACGCATCGGGCGCTCGCCTTAGCTGGCAGAGGTTCGGACCGCAGGTGTTCGTCTACCCAGCGAAGTCCGCGACGTGTGCCTACTTCCGGAGTGGTCTGGGTGCGGGCACGGCGAACGACAACTTGGTGGTCGCATGGGATCACGTGGGACCCAATGGCTCAGCGACCTTCGAGGTCCCAAGCCCTGGGAGCTACCTCGTCTATGGCGGGAGCCACGGAAGGTGGTGGAAGAACAAGCCGAGTTGCGAAGCCGCCGACACGCTGCAGCTGACCACTGACACGACCGTGGACCTTGTCGACTGATCCGCCGCAAGACCGAAGGCACGTCGCCCCCAAAGGCTGTCGATGTGGTGAGGACAGATCAGGCTGACGCAGATCCCGAGGATGTCCCGGCGGCTTTCCAGCTTCAGGGCGCCTACCGCTGACGAGCTCTGTCAGGGCCACCGCTTGCCGAGCGCCTTCGCGACGGTGCTCAGCTTCTGCACGAGCCGTGAGCGTTCGCCGGGCAGGCGCTTGAAGTCGTGGCGCTCGTAGAACGCCGCCGCGTGCTCGTCGATCGCATCGACGACCACGAGCTTGCCGCCGGCGACGCGCGCGGCGTCGACGATGCGCTCCAGCGCGCGGACCAGCAGCTCGCTGCCGAGCCCCTGCCCGTGAAAGCGGCGGTCGAGCGCGAGCTTCGCGAGCAGGATGGCCGGGATCTCTCGCGGTGCCCCGCGCCCGATCGACGCCGGCGTCGCTTCGCGCGCGACGAGATGCGGAGCGACCGCGAAGTAGCCGGCGACCTGTTGGCCCCTGTCCTCGACCAGAACGTACGTACGCGTGCCCTGACCGCTCGCGGTGCGGGCGTGCCGCTTCAGCCACTCGTCGAGCGCCGCGACGCCGCATTCGAACCGCTCCAGGTCGTGACCGTCCCGGAGCGGTTCGACGCGGTACGTCAAGCGATCCTTCGAGCCCGCCGTGCCCGCTTCGCGGCCCGCGCCAGGCGCGGAGCCGCATCCGAACGGTCGATGGTCGAGAGCAGCCGATCGAAGTAGTCGGCGGGAACGATGGTCGTCGTCCGCGCCGCGATCACCCGCTCGGCCTTCTCCGCGGCGGCCGCGACGATGAAGGACGAGACCGACTCGCCTTCCAGCGCCGCCGCCTGGTCGATGCGCCTGCGTTCACGAGGCGCAAGCCGCGCCTCGACCCGCTCCGTCCGCGTCGCCATGGCCTGCCTCCCGAGCGCGAACTGCCGTACAATTGTACGGTACTCGGTCAGCGCCAGCGGGTCAGGGTCTCCTGTACCGGCAGCCCGCGGGAGCGCGGCTGTGGCTCGAATTCTCCGGCCTCAAGGTCTACGCCCCGCCGGAGGAGTATGTCTTCGCCATGAAGGCTCACTCCGCCCGGGTCGAGACCGCCGACCTCGACGACCTCCGTGCGCCGCGGCGGCGCCTCGGCCTGCTCAGTGTCGGGGAGGCTCTCGCCGTGTAGGAGAAGTACGTGCCGGAGAGGCTGCGTTCGAGCAAGGCGCAGCTGGCCCCGGAGGCGATCTTCGCCGAGGACGAGCCCGCGGGAGGGCGCCCCCGATGAGCGCGGTCAAGTACCGTCCCACGACCGCCGCGGACGCCTTCGCGCGGATCCGTGCCGGCGTCGATGCGCACGTCGCGCTGGGCGACTTCCTCGACGACTGGCGCCGGACCTCGCACCAGGACCGCCTGCGCCTGGTCGCCGATCCCCTCGGCGCTCTCGGCCACCCGACGCTGCGGCGCTGGGCGGCGTTCCTCGCGGCGACGGTCGAGAGGCTCTGCTGGGACGAGCCGGGGGGCGGATCGCGTGGCCTGCGTGGACCTCGCGGACCGGATCCCGGTTGAACGAGCCGTGGTTCCTCGAGACCGCCTGGCCGCTCCGGGCCTGGCTGCTGGCCACGACACCGGCGGCGTTCGCCTCGCGCAACATCTTCTGCGGCGACGACCTGTTCAGGAGGGCGTGAGGCGTTCAGACACGCTTCGCGCAGCGGCGGGGGCTACCGCCACCTCGTGAGGATGTTCTCCCGCTGGAAGGCGAGCCGCGCGGCGACGAAGACGACGGCGTCGATCGCGAGCAGGACGAGACCCGTCCCGATGAACGACCCGTTGTCGAGGACGACGCGGCCGGTCACCTGCGCGATCCCGAGCGCGACGACGGGCACGACGACGAGGCCGCCGATCTGCTGCGCGACGCGGACGTCGTTCACGCGCGTCGAGATGAGGATGCCGAGGTTCACGGAGAGCGCGGTGATGAGCGGGACCATGACGACCATCGCGAGGACCCAGCCGGGCACCAGGACCGCGTGCACGGCCGGCGCGCTCCCGACGATCCGGACGGCGGCGAGGTAGACGAGGTACGCGATCCACGTGACGACCACGGCGGGGATCGTCGACGCGACGCTCTTCGCGAGCAGGAGCTCGCCGATCCCGACCGGCGCCGCGAGGAGCGGCTCGAGGGTGCGCGCGGCCTTCTCGCCGATGACCGAGTAGATCGCGATCGTGAGCGGGACGACCGTGGGGATGAGCATGAAGAGGATGAGGAAGTACTGCGCGATGATCCCCTGGATCGCCTCGGTCGGGTCGAGCCCGGCGACGGCGGGCGCCGCGGCGTAGATCCGCTTCACGTCCTCCTCGCTCGGCGGATTCAGCGCCGCGGCCCACACCGCGAGGATCCCCGCGGCGAGGATGACGACCGGCGGGAACAGCGTCATGCCGACGAGCAGCTTGTTGCTGAGCGCCTCGCGCCATTCACGCAGGCACACCGAGGTCAGGATCGCCGTGCGCGTGGCCGGCCGCGCGAGCGTCGTCGCGGTCACCCGTCGACCGCCTCGTCCTCCTGCTCGTGCACGATGCGAAGGTACAGGTCCTCGAGCGACGCCTTGCGCTCGCTCACGAACGCGACGTCCGCGCCCGACTCGACGAGCGCCCGCACGCAGGCGGGGTCGGTCCGAAGGGGATCGTCGGTGCGGACGACGATGGAGCCGTTCTCGAGCCACGCCTCGCGCACGCCGCCGACGGCCTTCACGCGCTCGAGGTGCGCCGCCGACGGCGCGGGCAGCACACGGAACTCGACCGTGCGGCCGTAGAGCTCGGCGCGCAGGCGGTCCGGCTCGTCGATGCGGATGACCCTGTGGCGGAAGAACGCGATGCGATCGCAGAGGCGGTCGGCCTCGTCGAGGTTGTGCGTGCAGAGGAACACCGTGCGCCCCTCGCGCGCGAGCGAAGTGATGAGCTCCCGCACGGTGCGCGCGGCGTCGGGGTCGAGGCCCGTCGTCGGCTCGTCGAGGAACAGGATCGGCGGCTCGTGCATCGCGGCGCGGGCGATCGCCATCTTCTGCTTCATCCCGCGCGAGAACGTCGCGACCGGCCGCGACCGTTCCGCGGCGAGCCCCATGAGGCCGAGGAAGCGGTCGACCTGGCGCGACGCGGTCGCCGGGTCGAGCCCGTACAGCGAGGCGAAGAAGCGCAGGTTCTCCTCGGCCGAGAGCCGCTCGTACAGGCCGGGGTGCTCGGTGAGGATCCCGACCGACGCCCTGATGCGCGCGTCGTCGCGACCGAGGCGCAGCCCCGCCACCTCGGCCGTCCCCGCGCTCGGCGCGATGAGCGCGCACAGCAGGCGCAACGTCGTCGTCTTCCCCGCGCCGTTCGGGCCGAGGAAGCCGAAGACCTCGCCCTCATTGACCTCGAGGTCGAGCCCGTCGACGGCCGCGAGCGACCCGAAGCGCTTCGTGAGCCCCGCCGTGCGGATGACCGCTCCCACGAAGGAAGTCTAGGAGGCGGTCTCGAGCGCGGGGGCGCTGCGCTCGGTCCGCAGGGCGGTCGCGAGGACGAACGCGAGCACGCCGAGTGGCACCAGCGCGCTGAACGTCTCGCTCTCGCGGAGGTTCGCGATGCCCGCGAGGAGCGTCGGGACCAGCAGGAACGATCCGTACGCGAGCGCCGCGACGAGCGGACCGTGGCGAGCGCGCCACGCCATCCCGACGCCGAGCGTGAGCGGCACGATCAGGGCGAGGTGGTCGTATGACCACGCGTACGGCGCCGCGACGAATGAGAGCGCGGTCCACGCGGCCAGCCACCCTTCGGAGCGGCGGTCGAGCCGCAGCGCCAGCACCGCGGCCGCGACGATCGCGGCCAGGCCGAGGAGGAGTCCGATCGGTCCGAGC
>CAZSRI010000119.1:0-5386 GCA_964609145.1 uncultured Chloroflexota bacterium | reverse complement strand
GACCTCGCGTACGAGGCCGCCGCCCGCGTGACGTTCAAGGGCCGCTTCTATCGTTCGGACATCGCCGCACGGGAGGTCGCTGTCGTTGGAAGAGGTTGAGCGAGGATCCGGCTCTGCCGGGCCGAGCGAGACCGCCAGCCCTGAGCGCGTCTCGGGCCGAGGGCCACGAGATTGACCAAGAGCGCGAGGGTGGGGATCGTGATGGGGTCATCGTCGGATCGCGGGACGATGGAGGCCGCGGCCGAGGCGCTCGCCGAGCTCGGCGTCGAGGCCGAGGTGAAGGTGCTGTCGGCGCATCGCACGCCCGATGCGCTGCGCGAGTGGGCTCAGGGTCTTGCGGACCGCGGGGTGCGCGTGGTCATCGCCGGCGCGGGCGGCGCGGCACATCTCGCGGGGGCCGTTGCGGCGCACACGACGCTGCCCGTCATCGGCGTGCCGCTCGCCGCGCCGAACGCGATCGCGGGCGGGCTCGATGCGCTCGTGTCGACGGTGCAGATGCCGCGCGGCGTCCCGGTCGCCACGGTCGCGGTCGGCGAGGCCGGCGCCGCGAACGCGGGCATCCTCGCGGCGCAGATCCTCGCCACGGGCGACCCGGAGCTCAGCGAGAAGCTGAAGGCTCAGAGGAAGACGATGGCGGCCAAGGTGCTTGGGAGCTGATCCGTGGATGGGGCTGGCCGGGGAGAGGAGAACGCCGGGCTCTCTTGGACAGGGTGGTCGCTCGGCAACACGGTGATGCCACTTGGCATCAGATCGGTGCCACTCGGCATCGCCTTGGTGCCACGTGGCATCAACGTGATGCCACAGCACTCCGCACCGCGAAGACGTCCCCCCGGTCCAAGCCTCGGCCGGACGCCTCTCCGAGTGGATCTTCCTCCGGGCAGACGCATCCCCGCTCCCACCTTCACCCGACCTCCCACCGAGACCCGACCTCCCGGCGAGCCTCCTCGGAGGGATGACCTCGCATGACGCTCAAGGAAGGTCGACGCAGCCCGGAACGGGTGCGGCGGAGCGTCGCACCATGACCTCCGACCCTCGCTTCGACGACATCTCCCCGATCGACTCGCGGTACCGCGACCGGGCCGTCGACCCGTATCTCACCTACGCGGCGACGATCCGCTATCAGGCGCGCGTCGAGGCCGCCCTCGCGGCGTCGATGGCCGAGGCCGGCATCTGCGACCGCGCCGTCGCGGCCGCGATCGCCGGCGCGGCGGACCGCGTCACGGCGGACGAGGTCGCGGGCGAGGAGGCGAAGACGCGCCACGACCTGCGCGCGCTCGTGAACGTGATCCGTTCGAAGGTGCCGGACGAAGCGAAGCGCTTCGTGCACCTCGGCGCGACGAGCTACGACATCGTGGACACGGCGAACGCGCTCCGCTACCGCGAGTGCGTCGAGCGCGTCGTGATCCCTGCGGTCGCGTCGGTCGTGGCGCGGTGCATCGCGATCGCGGAGGCCGAGGCGGAGACGACGCAGATCGGGCGCACGCACGGGCGCCACGCCGAGCCGGTGACGTTCGGGTTCGCGCTCGCGTCGTACGTCTCGCGGCTCGGCGACCGGATCGGGCGCCTCCAGTACTTCTCGCGCCGGCTCCCCGGCAAGCTCTCGGGGGCCGTGGGCGCGTACAACGCGCTGGGTCTGCTCAGCTTGGATCCGCGCGCCCTCGAGCGAGGCTTCCTCGCGTCGCTCGGGCTCGAGCCGCGGACCTCGTCGACGCAGATCGTCGAGCCGGAGGGCTGGAGCGACCTCGCGCACGCGTGCCTCTCGACGCTCGGCGTCATGGCGAACCTCGCCGACGACATGCGTCACCTCCAGCGGACCGAGATCGCCGAGGTCGCGGAGGCCTTCGCCGCCGGGCAGGTCGGCTCGTCGACGATGCCGCACAAGCGCAACCCCGTCTCGTTCGAGAACGTGAAGAGCGTGTGGAAGGCGATGGCGCCGCGGATCGTCACGACGTATATGGATCAGATCAGCGAGCACCAGCGCGACCTCACGAACTCGGCGTCGCAGCGCTTCCTGGGCGAGATCCTCGCGGCGACGACGTACGCCGCGAGGCGGCTCGCCGCGAGCCTCGAGGGCATACGCGTCGACCGCGACCGCCTTCACTCGAACCTCGCGCTCACGCGCGGAGCGATCGTCGCCGAGCCGCTCTACGTGCTCCTCGCGAAGTACGGTCACCCCGACGCGCACGAGGCCGTGCGGCGCCTCACCCTCGAGGCCGACCGGACCGGCCGCCCGCTCATGGAGGTCGCGACCGTCGACGCGGACGTGCGGACGTACCTCGCGAAGCTCACGCCGGGCGAGCGCACGGTCATCGACCAGCCCGAGGAGTACCGCGGCCTTGCCGCCGAGGTGGCGCGCGACGTCGCCGCGACGTGGCGCGAACGACTGAAGGAGGTGTTGCCCGAATGAGCGTGACCACCGTTCCCGAGTCGAACGTCCCCGGCGCAACGCTCTTCCGCCGCGGCAAGGTGCGCGACGTCTACGAGGCCCCGAGCGGCGACCTCGTCATGGTCGCGAGCGACCGCCTCTCGGCGTTCGACGTCGTGCTTCCGACGCCGATCCCGCACAAGGGCCGCGTCCTCACGCAGATCAGCAACTTCTGGTTCGCCCGCACGAAGAGCGTCGTCCCGAACCACCTCGTCGAGACGGTCCTCGACCACTTCCCGGAGCCGTTCCGTTCCATCCCCGAGCTCAGGTTGCGCGCCGTGCTCGTGAAGAGGTGCGACCGCGTGGACATCGAGTGCGTCGCGCGGGGCTACGTGAGCGGATCGGCGTGGTCGGAGTACGCGAAGCGCGGGACGATCGCGGGGGAGCGGATCCAGCCCGGCCTGCAGGAGTCGGAGCGCCTCGGCGACCCGATCTTCACGCCCGCGACGAAGGCGATCACCGGGCACGACGAGAACATCTCGCGCGCACAGCTCGCGGCGATGGTGGGCGGCGACCTCGCGCGCAAGCTCGAGGACGTCACGATCGCCCTCTACCGCTCCGCGCACGCGTACGCGCTCGGGCGGGGGTTGATCCTAGCCGACACGAAGTTCGAATTCGGCTTCCACGACGGGGTGCTCACGCTCATCGACGAGGTGCTGACGCCGGACTCCTCTCGCTACTGGGACGCCGAGCGGTACCGGCCGGGCTCGACGCCGGCTTCGTTCGACAAGCAGTACGTGCGCGACTTCCTCAACGCGAGCGGCTGGGACCACGAGCCGCCCGCGCCCGCGCTGCCGCCGGAGGTCGTCGCGGGCACCTCGCAGCGCTACCTCGAGTGCTACGAGCGTGTCGTCGGGAGGCCGCTGCTGTGAGAACGCCGCCCAAGAGCGCCGTTCTTGCCGCCCTCGACCGCGAGCAGGAACGCCTGCTCCGGATCCTCGAGCGGCTCGGCCAGGACCGCGCGGGCGAGACGATCGTCGGAGAGTGGTCGGCGGGAGACGTCGTCGCGCACTGCGTCTACTGGACGGGGATGCTCGCCCGGATGATGGGCGCGCCTCTGCCGCCGCCCTCGTGGATCCCGCGCTGGCAGAGCGAGCACGAGGTCGGCACCGACGAGCTCAACCGCCTCACCGCGCAGCACTACCGGCGCACGCCGTACGCGACCCTCCTCGCGGACTTTCGCTTCACGGCGAAGACGGTGCGCGACATCGTCGCGAACATGCACGCGGCGAACCTCGGCCTGCCGGCCGGCCAGCCGTGGGACGCGGGCACGACCGTCGCCGGCGCGATCGAGGGCGAGACCTACGGCCACTGGAAGGAGCACGCCGACGAGCTCGCGGCCGCGCTCAGGGCGAGGAGCGCATGAGGTACGTCGCGACGATCCATGTCCGACCGAAGGCCGAGGTGCGCGACCCGCAGGGCGAGGCCGTCCTCGGTGCGCTCGGCTCGCTCGGCCTCGGCGTCGTCGCGGTCCGGACGGGCAAGGAGATCGTCGTCACGTTCGACGCCGACGACGAGGCCGCGGCGCGCGCGGCGACCGACACGATGGGCAAGGAGCTGCTGGCCAATCCGGTCATCGAGGACTACCGCGTCGACCTCGCCTCCGCCTAACATCTCTACGTGGCGAGGGTCGCGATCCTGCTCTTTCCCGGGACGTGGAGCGAGCGCGACTTCGAGCACGCGCTGCGCGTCGCGGGCGCGGAGACGGAGATCCTCTGGCACGCGAACGCCGACCTGCGCGGCTTCGACGCCGCGATCGTCCCCGGCGGCTTCTCGTACGGCGACCACGTGCGCGCGGGCGCGATCGCCCGCCTCTCGCCGGCGGTCCGCGAGCTGCGCCGGTTCGCCGCCGAGGGTGGCCCGGTCCTCGGGAGCTGCAACGGCTTCCAGATCCTGTGCGAGGCGGGACTCCTCCCGGGCGCGCTCATCCGCAACGCCGGGCTCGAGTACATCTCCGACTGGGTGCGCGTCCGCGTCGAGGACGACGCGACGCCCTTCACGCGCGCCCTCGCCGGCCAGACGCTCCGCATGCCCATCGGCCACGGCGAGGGCTGCTGGGTGGCTGACGAGCGAACGGTCGCTCGCGTCGAGGCCGCGGGACAGGTGGCCTTCCGCTACGTCGACGAGCGCGGCATCGTGACGCCCGAGGCGAACCCTAACGGATCGATGAACAACGTCGCGGGCTTGCGTAACGAGGCCGGGAACGTCGTCGGCCTCATGCCGCACCCCGAGCGGTGCGCCGAGCCGATCCTCGGCGGGACCGACGGGCTGCTCGTGCTGCGGAGCCTCGCCGCGGCGCTCGGCACGGCCCCTGCCTTGGCGGGCGTGTCATGAGCATGGACATGTTCGACAGGCAGGCGCACCTGGTCAGCCTGTTCCAGACGAACCCCGTCGACGTCGCGTACGCGCTCGGCATGACGCGCGGCAAGAAGGTGACGGGCCGCTTCGACGATCTCGACGTCGCTCTCCTGCTGCTCGACCAGATCAAGGCGAAGGAGTTCTTCGACTACAAGCTCTACTTCATGGGCGAGCTGTCGAAGGCGCTCGACCTCCCGGACGTCGACGTGCTGATCCTCAACCAGGCGTCGCTCCTCCAGCGTGCGCAGGTCGTGCGCTCGTACGGCCTTCTCTACCAGCGCGACCAGAAGCGGCGCGTCGTGTTCGAGGCGAAGGCCGTGATGGAGTACCTCGAGTTCCAGAAGTACGACGAGCTGCAGTCGAAGGCGCTCGCGGAGCGCACGCGCGGCGAGCGGTTCGCGGTCGATCAGGAGTACGTGCGCGCTCGCCTCACGCGTCTGCGCGAGTACGCGCGACTGCTCGCGGACCTGCGGCCGATCGAGCGCGACAAGTTCCTCGCCGATCCGAAGCTGTACGGCCTCGCGCAGTGGTACCTCCAGCAGGCCGTGGAGCTCTGCCTCGGCACCGGCGCGTACCTCGTCATGGCGCTGGCGCTCCCGAAGC
>CAZSRI010000118.1:0-5413 GCA_964609145.1 uncultured Chloroflexota bacterium | reverse complement strand
GTCCAGTACCGCCCGGCGCGCGACGACCGCCGGCGCGTCAGCGTCGTCGCGGGCTAGAGAAGAAGATGGCGGCGAGCGAGATCCGGCTTCGCCGGGCGAGCGAGCGCACCGACGATGCACACGGCTTGGCCGCGAGCCAGAAAGGGTTCCTCCGATGAAGGAGAAGATCCACCCCAAGTACGTGGCCGCGAAGGTCGTGTGCGCCTGCGGCAACTCGTTCCAGACCATGTCCACGAGGCCGGAGCTGCACGTCGAGGTGTGCTCCAACTGCCACCCGTTCTTCACGGGCAAGCAGCACCTCGTCGACACGCAGGGCCGCGTCGACCGCTTCCGGAAGCGCTACGGCAAGACGGAGAAGGCCCAGCAGCAGCCCGCCGCGACCCGCACCTAGCTCCGCCTGATGGCGGGGCGCACCCATCCCGGCTCCCTCGAGCTGATCGTCGGGAGCATGTTCAGCGGCAAGAGCGAGGAGCTCATCCGGCGCGTGAAGCGCGCCGTCATCGCTCGCCGTGCGGTGCAGGTGTTCAAGCCCGCCATCGACAGCCGCTACGGGACCGAGCTCGTGCGCTCGCACGACGGCGACACGTTCGTCGCGGAGCCCGTGCGGTCGAGCGCCGAGATCCTCGCGCGGATCGACCCGGCGGTGAGCGTTATCGCGATCGACGAGGTCCAGTTCTTCGACGACGGTGTCATCGACGTCTGCCGCGCGCTCATGCGCGAGGGCCGGCGCGTCATCTGCGCCGGGCTCGACCTCGACTTCCGCGGCATCCCCTTCGGCCCGGTGCCGGAACTGCTCGCGCTCGCGGAGCGCGTCGACAAGCTGCAGGCGATCTGCGTCGTCTGCGGCGAGCCGGGCACGCGCACCCAGCGCATCGTGAACGGCGTGCCGGCCGCGTTCGACGACCCGATCATCCTCATCGGCGCGCAAGAGTCGTACGAGGCGCGCTGCGCCGCCTGCCACGAGGTGCGCGAGCGGGGGCGCGAGTGAGCCGGCCGGCGTACGGCGGCCAGGCGGTCATCGAAGGCGTGCTCATCCGGGGGCAGCGGACGGTCGCGCTCGCGTGCCGCCGTCCCGACGGCGGCATCTACCGCTACCGCGAGCCGCTCACGTCTCCGCTCCAGCGCTCGCGCACGGCGCGGCTCCCGTTCGTGCGCGGCGTCGTCGTGCTGTGGGAGTCGCTCGTGTACGGCACGCGCATGCTCATGCGCTCCGCCGACGTCCAGACCCAGGACGCGGCCGTCGCGCCGGGCGGCACCGCCGGGACCGCGGGGATCGTGGCGATCTCGGTCGGGCTCGCGCTCCTCGTCTTCGTCGGGATCCCGTACGCCGCGACGCAGCTCCTGCGCGGCGCGGTCGCGTCGGCGACCGGCCTGAACGTCATCGAGGGCGCGCTGCGCGTCGCGCTGCTCCTCGGCTACATCTGGGCGATCTCGTTCCTGCCCGACATCCGCCGCGTCTTCGCGTACCACGGGGCGGAGCACATGACCATCCACGCGTACGAGCACGGCGATCCGCTGGACGTCGCGCACGTCGAGCCGTACCCGACCGCGCACCCGCGCTGCGGGACGGCGTTCCTCCTCCTCGTCGTCCTCGTCGCGATCGTCCTCTTCGCGTTCCTGCCGCGCGTGAACGTGGTCGTCGACCTCGTGTCGCGCCTGCTCCTCGTCGTGCCCGTCGCGGCGATCTCATACGAGCTCCTGCGGCTCGGCGCGGCGCACGAGCGGAACGCCGCCGTGCGCGCGCTCGTGTCGCCCGGCCTCCTCCTGCAGTCGATCACGACGCGGCCGCCCGACGCGTCGATGATCGAGGTCGCGATCGCGTCGCTCGAGGAGGCGATGGCCGGCGACCGCGAGACGGAGGCGGCGAACGGACCTGGCGCGAGCGACGAGCGGCCCCGCCGCGAGGAGCGAGTCCACCAGGGCGGAGCGCGCCACGCGAAGGCGTGGCGCTTGAACAGGCCATGACCGTCACGCTGAGCGGCGGGCTGCGCGACCGCCTCGCGCACGTCGAGGCGCGCTACGACGAGATCGGGCGGCTCATGTCGGACCCCGGCGTCGTCACCGATCGCCGGAAGTTGCGCGACCTCGGCCAGGAGCACGCGCGGCTCGGCCCCGTCGTCGCCGCGATCGGCGAGCTGCGGCGGGCCGAGGCCGCCCGCGACCAGGCGCGAGACCTCATCGCGAGCGACGACCCGGAGATGCGCGACCTCGCGCGCGAGGAGCTCGCGACCGCGGAAGCCGACCTCGAGCGCCTGCTCGGCGAGGTCCGCACGATGCTCGTCCCGCGCGACCCGCTCGACGCGAAGAACGTCATCGTCGAGATCCGCGGCGGCGAGGGCGGGGAAGAAGCCGCGCTCTTCGCGCTCGACCTCTACCGCATGTACACGCGCTACGCGGAGCGCAAGCGCTGGAAGACGGAGATCCTCTCCCAGAGCCAGAGCGAGAAGGGCGGCTTCAAGGAGGTCATCTTCCGCATCGACGGCCAGGGCGCGTACAGCCGGCTCAAGTTCGAGTCGGGCGTCCATCGCGTGCAGCGCGTGCCCGCGACCGAGGCGCAGGGGCGCATCCACACCTCGACCGCGTCCGTGGCGGTCCTCCCCGAGGCCGAGGACGTCGACATCGACATCGACGAGGAGCGCGACCTGAAGATCGACGTGTACCGCGCGAGCGGCCACGGCGGGCAGGGCGTGAACACGACCGACTCCGCCGTGCGCATCACGCACCTGCCGACGGGGATCGTCGTCACGTGCCAGGACGAGCGCAGCCAGCTCAAGAACAAGGCCAAGGCGATGGCCGTGCTCCGCGCGCGCCTCCTGGCGTACGAGCAGGAGCGCCGCGAGGCGGAGGAGGGGGCGGCGCGCCGCGCGCAGATCGGCCGCGGCGAGCGCGCGGAGAAGATGCGCACGTACAACTTCCCGCAGGACCGCGTGACGGATAAGCGCCTCGGCTACAACCTCTCGAGCATCCCGAAGATCCTCGACGGCGACCTCGACGAGCTCACGGGTGCGCTCGTGGAGAAGGACCTGGCTGAGCGTCTCGCCCGGCTGGAGTCCGAGTCGTGACGATGCGTCGTGAGCGTCTCGCTATGAGCGCGGCGCGTCGGACTGTTCTGGACCTGCTGGTGAGGCAGCGAGGTGGCCGGCTGCGCCAGTCCGAGGCCGACCGCATCGCGAACGAGGCCGAACACAGCGCGAGGACGCACCGAGCGAAGGGGCGGCCGAAGACCCCATAGCGTCAGTCGGCTCGCTCTCTCGCTAGCGGCGGCGCATCCGGTACCAAGCCGAGGTGCGGCCGCGGTCGGAGCCGAGATCAGCAGAGACGATCTCCAGTTCACTGAAGGTCGCGGCTACCTCGTCCTCGCGGACTCCTGGCACGCCCTCTTGGATGAACGCATAGAGCAGGAGCGGCGCGCCCGGACGGAGCACGGCCGCGACGCCCGCTGCATACCGCGCCCGGCGATCGCGCGGGAGCGAGTGGAAGCAGCCGATGTCGAGCGCGAGATCGAACGTCCCGAGGTCCGGGAGCGCGGTGACGTCGCCGACGAGGAACCGCGCGCGGTCGGAGACGCGCGCCTCCGCCGCGCGACGCTTTGCCGCGGCGATCGCTTTCGGGACGAAGTCGACGCCGGCGACGTCCCACCCGTGCACCGCGAGGTAGATGGCGCTCGTCCCCGTCCCGCAGCCGAGATCGAGCGCGCGCCCCGGCGCAAGGCGCTCCTCCTCGACGAGGCGGCGCACCTCCGGCGGGACGACGCCCGTGTCCCAGCGCGGGCTTCCGAACCGATACATGAGCTCGAACCGCAGACGGCGGAGCAACCTCAGACCAGCCGCTTGCGGTACCGCACCTCGTGCAGCTCAACGGGGCGGCCCCATACCGCGTGCTCCGTCTTCGTCGCGCCGTCGGCGGACCATCCGGCGATCTCGTAGAAGCGCCGCGAGCGCGCGTTCGACGCGAGCACCCAGAGCACGGCCTCGCCGTATCCCGCCTCGCGCAGGCCACGCTCGGCCGCCGCGATGAGCGCGCGCCCGTACCCCGCACCCCAGTGGTCGGGGTCGACGTAGATCGCGTAGAGCTCGCCGACGCACGGGTCCTCGTCCGGCCGCGGCGGGCCGAACGTCACGAAGCCGACGACGCGCTCGCCGTCGACGGCCACGAGCTGCGCGATCCGCCGCCGCGGCGCTTCACGGATCGAGCGCTCCCAGAACGCGACGCGCTGGTCCAGGAGCGACGACAGGTCGTCGAGGAACTCATCGGGGAGCTGACCGCGATACGCGACCTGCCACGCGCGGAGGTGGCAGGCCGCGATCGCGGGCGCGTCAGATGGCCGCGCGGGCCGGATCGACGCCGCTCGCTCCCTCGTGACGCGGGACTATCGCGCGATCGTCACCCCCGCGCCTTGAGGCCCGCCAGGATCTCCGCGAGGCGGTCGTACGTCTCCGCCGCGCCCTGCGCCATGTCGCTCGCGGCGAGGCCCTCGGGCGTCCAGGGGCCCTCGCCCGCCATCGCGCGGGCGTCCTCGGCAGTGGCGAAGACGGTCAGCACGCGCATCAGCGTCCGTCCGTCGCCGAGGTCCTCGAGGGTCATCGTCTCGACCGACACGTGGCCCGCGAGGGGCTCGTACTCGAACGTCTGCACGACGCGCTCGTTCGGCACGATCTCGCGGTACTCGCCGCGGAACCAGTGCTCGCCGCCGTCGGCGGCGATGTTCCCGAAGCGCCACCTTCCACCCACGCGGACATCCATCGTTCCCACGACCGTCCGGTAGCGGCGCGGCCCCCACCATTGAGTGATGAGCGCGGGGTCCATCATCGCCCGGAACACCAGCTCCCTGGGCGCGTCGAACACGCGGCTCAGCTCCGCCTCGCGGTCCGAGACGATCCGCACCTTCAGCTCGCTATCGCTTACGACCACGTTCTTTCTCCTTCTGTTCCGTCTTCATCCGCCGCAGGACCTCGTCCAGGCGCTCGAAGCGCTCCTCCCAGTGCCGGCGATACCGCTCGACCCATTCGTCGGCCTCGCGCAGCGGCGTGGCATTCAGCTGCGCCGGCCGCCACTGCGCTTTGCGGCCGCGTTCGACCAGCCCCGCGCGCTCGAGCACGCGCAGGTGCTTCGAGACGGCGGCCAGGCTCATGTCGAACGGATCGGCGAGCTCCGTCACCGTCGCCTGCCCTTTCGACAGGCGCGCGAGGATCGCGCGCCGCGTCGGGTCCGCGAGCGCCGCGAAGGTCTGGCTCAACGTGTCGGCCCGCTGCATTCAACCGTAAGGTTGAATACAGCATGTCGGGGTGCTCGTCAAGACCCGAGCGGCGACCGCCGGCGCGGCGGTATACGGTCACTGACGTGGCCGAGCTGCTCGCCTACGACGAGGACAAGGCGTTCACGCTCATGGACGACGCGGCGACGGTGAACCGCA
>CAZSRI010000117.1:2925-5743 GCA_964609145.1 uncultured Chloroflexota bacterium | reverse complement strand
ACGCCGGGTGTTCGACGGATGCGGCTGCCCGCTCACGAGCATGACCTCGCAGAGGACGAGCTTGTCGTCGCCGCCGCGGATCGGGTCGGGGCACGTGAAGACGGGCTGCAGGACGCAGTCGGAGCGGTCGCCCGTCGCCTGATTCGTGCTCGAGCCGTCGTACCCCCAGATCGGGGGCGCCTCGCCCTTCGGGACGGTCTTCGTCTTCGCCCGGAGCTTCTTCGTCGGCTCCGTGCCGTCGATCCAGATGTATTCCGCGCGGTAGACGCCGCCCATGTGTCTCGACCTCCTCTTAGTCGCCGTCGTACGTGTATGCGACGCTCTGTTCCCGAAGCCACGTCTCGAGCGCCTCCTGCGTGCGATCGAGCGGGACGCGCGACCACTTGGAGACGCGCCGCGTCCGCGGCGGCTCCGGGAGTGGCCGCTTCGCCCAGTGCAGGCCCGCATACGAACGGTCGCCGCGCGGCGTCGACTGCATGGCCATCTCGGCCTCCCCACGTGTGGTGTCGCAAGCAACGCTCGCGCCACGGGTCCGAAGCGACAACGGCCCGCTGGTGCCGAGACGGTTGCGGAACGGTGCCGATCGCGGGACCGGAGTGCGATCCGCGGGACCGAACTGCGACGCGGATCGCACCACCGCGCTGCTGAAGTGCGGGGCCACGCTCCCTACGTTGCGGGCCACACCGGAACAGGGAGAGTGGCATGGACAAGATCGACTCCGGCGATACCGCCTGGCTCCTCGCGTCAGCGGCCCTCGTGATGCTGATGACGCCCGCGCTCGGGTTC
The DNA here is from genome assembly GCA_964609145.1 of uncultured Chloroflexota bacterium. GTDB lineage: Bacteria > Chloroflexota > Limnocylindria > P2-11E > P2-11E > JACPOT01. The sequence continues at coordinate 4,957 of CAZSRI010000117.1, read as the reverse complement.
TTCTACGGCGGGCTCGTCCGCCGCAAGAACGTCCTTTCGACGATCATGCACAGCTTCTTCATCCTCAGCCTCATCAGCGTCCAGTGGGTCCTGTGGGGCTTCTCGCTGGCGTTCGGTCCCGACCACGGCGGGCTCATCGGCGGGCTCGACTGGGCCGCGCTGAAGGGCGTCGGGCAGGAGCCCGGACCGTACGGCGCGACGGTCCCCGCCCTCGCCTTCATGGCCTTCCAGATGATGTTCGCGATCATCACGCCCGCGCTCATCACCGGCGCGTTCGCCGAGCGCAAGCGCTTCAAGGCGTTCGTCGTGTTCTCGCTGCTCTGGGCGACGCTCGTGTACGACCCCGTCGCGCACTGGGTGTGGGGCGGCGGCTGGCTGGCCCAGCTCGGCGCGCTCGACTTCGCCGGGGGCACCGTCGTCCACATCACGAGCGGCGTGTCCGCGCTCGTCGCCGCGCTCGTCCTCGGGCGGCGCGTCGGGTTCGGCCGCGAGGCGATGGACCCGCACGACGCGACGATGACGGTCCTCGGCGCCTCGCTCCTGTGGTTCGGATGGTTCGGCTTCAACGCGGGCAGCGCGATCACGAGCGGCGGGCTCGCCGCGAACGCGTTCGTCGTCACGAACACGGCCGCGGCGATGGGCGCGCTCACCTGGATGACGGTCAGCTGGATCCACAAGGGCGCGCCGAGCGTCCTTGGTGCCGCGACGGGTGCGGTCGCGGGGCTCGTCGCGATCACCCCGGCTTCCGGCTACGTCGACGTCTCGGCGTCGATCCTGATCGGCCTGGGGGTCGGCGTGTTCAGCTACGCGGCGATCCAGGTCACACGGCGCCTCAAGGTCGACGACGCGCTCGACGTGTTCGCCTGCCACGGGGTCGGCGGGACGTGGGGCGCGCTCGCGACCGGGATCTTCGCCACGGTCCTCGTGAACCCCGCGGGGAGGGACGGCCTCATCGCCGGCAACCCCTCGCAGCTCGGCATCCAGGCGGTCGCCGTCGTGGCGTCGATCACGTACTCGGCCGTCATGACGTTCGTCATCCTCAAGGTCATCGATCTGTTCGTCGGCCTGCGCGTTCCGGAGCACGAGGAGGTCCTCGGGCTCGACGCGAGCCAGCACCGCGAGGCCGCCTACCAGTCGTAGAGGGTTCACAGCTCGGGCCGCCGCTGCCAAGGAGCCGAGGAGCACGTGAGGGAGTGCATTCGCAAGACGCACGACCGAGCGCGGGGACGAAGGCGACACGGGCGGCGGCGGTGCCGAGCGCAGTAGCCCGGCACCGATCCGCAACCGTGCATAGCGCCGCCGCGCTACTGACCCGGCCGAACACGCGGTCCTAGCCTCGCGACAACGGACCCAAGGGAGGAACAGAGACATGCCAGCGCTCGATGGGACCCAGGTCGTCGCGATCGCGTCGTTCGCCGCCCTGATCGTCGCCTGGCTGATGGCGCCGACGACCGAGTCGGTCGCCGCCACCGAGCCGCTCCCCGCCGCCGCCTAGAGGCTTTTCTTCGCCGGCCGGGTACGCCGAGGGACCTGCCGCGCTCCGCTCAGCCCAAGCGGTACCCCACGCCGCGCACGTTCGACGGCAGGGGTCCGCCCGCCGCCTCGAGCTTCCCGCGCAGGCGCGCGAGGTGCGCCTTCAGCCACTCCGGGTCGGGATCGCGCTCGTCGGGCCAGGCCGCGCGCAGCAGCGCGCGCCGCTCGACGACCTGCCCCGAGCGCTCCGCGAGCGCGGCGAGGAGGCGGAACTCCGTGGGCGTGAGCGGCAGCGCGTTCCCGTCGACGCTCGCCTGGTGCGTCTTCGGGTCGACGTAGAGCCCGCCGACGCGCGACGCCTGCGCGGGACGATGTGTCCCGCCGCCGCGCCGCAACAGCGCTCGCACCCGCGCGAGCAGCACGCGCTTGCTGAACGGCTTCTCGAGGTAGTCGTCGGCGCCCGCCTCGAGGAGCTTCGCGCGCTCGTCCGGGCCGCGCTCGCCGGTGAGCATGAGGATCGGCGTGTCCGCCGACGCGCGGATGCGCCGGCAGACCTCGT
>CAZSRI010000117.1:0-2825 GCA_964609145.1 uncultured Chloroflexota bacterium | reverse complement strand
GTGAGCATGAGGATCGGCGTGTCCGCCGACGCGCGGATGCGCCGGCAGACCTCGTCGCCGTCGAGCCGCGGGAGGCGGCGGTCGAGGATGACGAGGTCGGGCGGGTCGTCGCTGTGGCGTCGCAGCGCCTGCTCGCCGTCGTACGCGGTGACGAGGTCGAACCCCTGGTCGCCGAGCAGCGCCGCGACCATGCCGACCATCGGGCGGTCGTCGTCGACTATCAGAACGGTCGTCAATGGTCCCTCGGGCGCGCGGACCGAGGCGCGGAGCGACGAGGTCGAGCACGCGGTCCCGTGGCCGGGGCCTTCCCGGCCGAAGGGTCGGAGAGAGGCAGCGAGAAGACGAACGCCGCGCCCTTCCCGTTCGCGTCCTCGTACCAGAGCCGGCCACCCTGCGCCTCGACGATGCGGCGACAGGCGTAGAGCCCGATCCCCGAGCCGGGCACGCCGTCCGACGCGCCGTTCCCGCGCACGAACGGATGGAAGATCCGCTCGCGGTCCTCCTTGGCGACCCCCGGCCCTTCGTCGGCGATCCGCACGGTCGCGTGCTCGCCGTCGCGCGCGACGGCCACGCTGATCGTCGTCCCCTCGGGCGCGTACTTCGTCGCGTTGTGGATGATGCCGCCGACCACCTCGGCGGTCTTCGCGCGGTCGCCGCGCACCCAGAGCGGGGCGACGGTGCGCGGCGCGCGCAGCGTGTGCCGGCGGAGGAGCGGCGCGAGCTCCTTCAGCGCCGCGGCCGTCGTCGCGCGCAGGTCGAAGCGGCCGCGCCGCAGGGTGAGCTCGGGGCGCTCGTCGCGCACGCTCTCGAGGATCCGGTCGACGAGGCCGTCGAGCCGTTCGACCTGCGCGATCGCGTCCGAGGCCGCGCGGCGTCCGGCCTTCTCGCCGAGCAGGTCGAGGTGGCCGCGGATGACCGAGAGCGGCGTGCGGAGGTCGTGCGTGACGACGGCGACGAACTCGCTGCGCGCGCGCTCGATCTCGCGGAGCGATCCCGCCGTGCGCCGCTCGACCTCGAACAGCGCCGCCTTGTCGATCGCGAGCGCGGCCTGGTTCGCGAGCGCGCCGACGAACGCGACCTCCTCGTCGAGGAACTCCTTGTACTCGCTCCGCTCGTACAAGCGTCGCTCGCCCTCATTAGCAGCCTCCGGCTGCTCCCTCGTCCTCGCGAGCTTGTAGTCGGGGACCTGCAGCGCGACCGCGCCGAGGAGGCGGTCGCCCACGAGGAGCGGCATCGCCAGGTGGTCGAAGGCGACGATCGGCCGCGCCTCGGTGACCGCGCGCTCCGCCGCCTGCAGGGCCGCCTTCCCGAGGTCGCCCGACCGCGCGCGCACGCGCGTCGGACCGCCGTCCTCGCGCAGGAGGATCGCCCCCGACGCGCCGGGGTACACGCGCACGAGCCGGTCGACGACGAGCTGCAGCACCTCGTCGAGGTCGAGAGTGGACGTGAGGACGTTCGACACCTCGAAGAGGGCCGACACCTCGCGCAGCTTGCGCTCGGCCTCGCGCTGCAGGCGCGCCTTGTCGATGATCCCCGCGACCTGGTCCGCGATCGTGCGGAGGAACTCGATCTCCTCCTTCGAGAAGTCGCGCTCGTCGATCGTCTGCACGTTCATGACGCCGACCATGTCGTCGCGGACGACGAGCGGGACGGACAGCATCGACGTGAACCGCTGCTCGTCGACGCCGGGGATCCATTTGAAGCGCGGCTCCTTGCTCACGTCCCGCGCGACGAGCGGGACGCGCGCGTTCGCGACCCACCCGGTGATGCCCTCGCCGACGCGGAGCGTCGCGCGGCCGATCCCGCGGCGGTTCAGGCCGTTCGTCGCCGCGAGACGGAGGATCCCCTCGCGCTTCTCGAGCAGGTACAGCGACGCGACGTCGGTCCCCATCGCGTCGGTCGTGCGGTCGATGACGATCCGGAGCATCTCGTCCCAGTCCCGGGTCGACGCGGCGAGCTGGGAGATCTCGTGGAGGAACGAGAGCTCCTGGATCTTCCGATCCTGGTCGCTCACAGACCGGATGATGGCACGGCGCGATCTGCCACCGGAACGAAAGAGGCGCGCATGTGTGCATCGCCGACACTGCCAGGGTGCGGCGCGCCATCGCGGCTGAGCTCCCGTACTTCGTCGGCCTCGCCTTCGGTCTCGGCGTGCTCATCGCGACCGGAATGCCCGCGTATCGCGCCAGCCACATGCCCCTGAACGACTTCCCCTTCGTCTGGGGCGGCGCCCGCGCGCTGCTCGAGGGCGTCGATCCGTACGACCCCACGCGCTGGCCCGCGTTCGTCTCGGCGCACGCCATCTCGGGCGCGAAGGAGGGGTGGTGGATCTACCCGCCGTTCGTCGCCGTCGCGCTGCTGCCGCTCGCCGCGCTGCCGAAGGAGCTCGCGACGGACGTGTGGACGTACGGAGGGATGGTCCTCGCGGCGCTCGCGCTGCGGTCGCTCCTGCGCGCGGTCCTTCCCGGGCGTCCGCTCGCGCACACGCTCGCGGGCGCCGCGCTCCTCGCGTCGCAGCCGGGCATCGCGGGGTATTGGAGCGGCCAGTGGAGCTTCGCGCTCACCGCCGCGCTCGCCGCCGGCGTCCTCGCCGCGCTGCGCGGCGGGCCGCTCCTCGCCGCCAGCGCGACGGCGCTGCTCGGCAAGCCGCAGCTGGCGCTACCCGCCATCGGCGGGATCGCCGTGGCCCTGTCCGCCCGCGCGCGGCAGCGGGAAGCGGCCGCGATGGCGATCGGTATCGCGGCGATCGTCGCGGCGTCGATCCCCCTGCTCTCGGCGTGGCTCTCCGTCGCCTTCGCCTCGCTCTCGCCGCGGCTCGTGACGAC
>CAZSRI010000116.1:0-5747 GCA_964609145.1 uncultured Chloroflexota bacterium | reverse complement strand
TCACGATCGCCTCGCCCTCGGCGGTACAGATCTGCGGCTCGATCGGCCCCTCGAGCGCGCGGACGATGTCGCCGGCGGTGATCTCGGCGGGGTCGCGCGCGAGCGTGTAGCCGCCGCCCGCGCCGCGCTTGCCCGTCACGAGCCCCGTCCGCCGGAGCGTCGCGACGAGCTGCTCGAGGTACGCCTCCGGCAGCTCCTCGCGCTCCGCCACAGCGCGCAGGCTCACGGTGCCCTGCCCCCAGTGCCGCGCGAGCTCGACCATCAGGCGCATCCCGTACTCGCCCCGCGTCGAGACGTGGAACGCCGTGGCCTGGAGCGGATTTCCGATCATCGCAGTAGGGATTGTAAACGGCAGATGCCCACCGGAGCGGATCTGGGTCCTGGCCCTTGGGCCGCCAGCGTGCACCACGCTCTTCCGAAGCGTACTAGGCGCCGCGGAGCCGCGGATCGAGCGCGTCGCGCAGGCCGTCGCCGACGAGGTAGAGGCAGAGGACCGTGAGGAAGATCGCCGCTCCGGGGCCGTACACGAGCCACGGGCCGCGTGACAGGTTCGCCGCCGCGTTCGTGAGCATGTTCCCCCACGACGGCGTCGGCGGGTAGATCCCGAGGCCGAGGAACGAGAGCGCCGACTCGACGAGGATGACCTGGCCGACGTCGATCGCGGACAGGATGAACACGAGCGGCAGCACGTTCGGGAGGACGTGGCGGAGCATCACGCGCGCATCCGTGGCGCCGACGACCTTCGCCGCCGTCACGAACTCGCGCTCGCGGAGCGAGAAAGTCTGGCCGCGCACGAAGAGCGCGATCCCCGACCACGTGAGGAAGCCGATGACCGCGACCAGCGTCACCGCGCCGGGCGTGAACAGCACCGCCACGATGAGGAGCAGGTAGAGCGCGGGGATCGAGTTCACGGTCGTGATGACGAACTGCATGAGGTCGTCCCACCACCCGCGGAAGTAGCCCGACGTGAGCCCGGCGACGATGCCGATCGTGAGGTTGATGACGGCCGCGCCGAAGCCGACCGCGAGCGAGACGCGACCTCCGTAGAGCAGGCGCACGAGCTGACTCCGCCCGATCTCGTCTCCGCCGAGCCAGAACGCCGGCTCGGCGCCCGTAGGCCGCTGGTACGTGTTGAAGATGTCCTGCTGCGTGAACGTCCGATGGAAGACGTTCTGCGCGAGGACGTCCGCCGCCGCCGCCAGCAGGACGAGAAGGATGAGCACGACGAGCGCGCCGAGGCTGACGCGATCGTGGGTGAAGCGATACAGCGCGTCGGACCAGAGTCCCGCGCTCGCGCGGCGCGCCGGCGCGGCGGCCGGAGGCGCGACGACATCAGTGGTGACCGTCACGAGTGGCGCACCCGCGGGTCGGCGACGCCGTAGGCGAGGTCGCGGAGGATGTAGGACACGAGGAGGAGCGCGCTGCTGATCACGACGACGGCCATCACGATCGGGTAGTCCTTCGAGCGTGCCGCCTCGAACGCCATCCGGCCCATGCCGGGCCAGGAGAAGACCTGCTCGATGACGACGGCGCCGCTGATGAGGACCGCGAGGAGGCCGCCGAGCGCCGTGATCATCGGCAGGAGCGCGTTGCGAAGCGCGTGCACGGCGAGCACGACCTGCTCGCGCAGCCCCTTCGCGCGCGCCGTACGTATGAAGTCCTGTGTGATGACGTCGAGCACCTCGGTGCGCATGAGCCGCGAGTAGTTCGCGATCCCCGCGAGGCTGAGCGCGAGGGCGGGACCGACGAGGTGCCACACGCGGTCGGGGATGTCCCACTGCTCCTTCCCGATCGTGAGCATCCCGCTCACCGGGAAGAGCCGGAACTGCACGCCGAGCACGAGGATGAAGAGGAGCCCGAACCAGAAGCCCGGTATCGCGTGGCCGGCGACCCCGATCACCCGGATGACCTGGTCGATCCTCGAGCCCCGCCACCGCGCGGCGATGACGCCGAGCGGGACGCCGATCACGAGTGCGAACAGGAGCGACGTGATCGCGAGGACGAGCGTGTTCGGGAGCGCCGCGCCGATCATGTCCAGAACGGGACGGTGGTAGAGGAACGACTGCCCGAAGTCGCCGCGCAGGATCCGGCCGAGCCACGAGACGTACTGCAGCGGGAGCGGCTGGTCGAGCCCGTACTGGTGACGGAGCTCGGCGACCTGCTCGGGGGTCATGTCGGGGATGCCGAAGACGAACAGGGTGACGGGGTCGCCCGGCGCCATCCGGATGAGCGCGAACGAGAGGATGGTGATCCCGATGAACGTCGGGATCGCCTGGAGCAGGCGGCGGGCGATGAAGCGGCTCAGGTCGAGCGGGCCCTCCTACCGAGTCGCCGCGGGCCGCCGGGAGAGACCCCGGCGGCCCGCGACGCTACTCCGCTACTGCTTGATCCACCACTTCTCGATGTTCCACATGGCGCTGCCGGCGCCGGTCGTGCCTCCGAACGGTCCCGGCTCGGGCCCTTGGAACTTCTTTGCGACGAAGATGAGCGTGTTCGGCGCGAAGCCGAAGTTGTACGGCTGATCCTCGTTCAGCTGCTTGTCGAACGCCTTGTACGCGGCCTTGCGCTGGTCCGGAGCGCACTGGGTGCGGCCGTCCTCGACGGCCTTGTCGACGGTGGCGTTCTTGTAGCCGACGAAGTTGTTGCCCTGGCCGATCTGGCTCGAGTGCCAGATCGAGTAGCCGTCGGGGTCGCTGCCGAGCGACCACCCGATGATGACCGCGTCGAAGTCGTGACCCCCCTGGTCACCGTACTTGGCGTCCTTCGACTTCGTGAGCCGGTCGACGAGGGCCTCGAAGGACTCCGTCTTCGGGGTCACCTCGACGCCGATCTGCTTGTACTGCTCGGTCGCGACCTGCAGGAGCGTCTCACGCGTCTTGTTCCCGGAGTTCGTCACGATCGAGAAGGACAGGCGCTGACCGTCCTTCGCATAGATGCCGTCGCCGCCCTTCTTCCAGCCCGCGCCATCGAGGAGGTCGGTGGCCGTCTTGGGGTCGAACCCATAGGTGTTCAGGCCGGTCGCGTCATACGTCCAGTAGACGGGCACCGAGTGCCCGACCTGCTTCTTGCCCTCGCCGAGGAGGATCTTGTCGATGACGGCGTCCATGTTCAGGCCGTACGTGAGCGCCTGACGGACCGCCTTGTCCTGGAAGAACTCCTTGCCGCCGCGCAGCTCGTTCCAGCCGATGTAGGTGTAGCCGCGGCCAGGGATGCTGAAGAAGTTGAGGTTGCCCGAGGCCTTCAGGTCGTCGCGGTCCTTCGGCTCGGCCGACGCGATGTCGATCTCGCCCGTCTTGAGCGCGGCGGCGAGCGCGGTCGCGTCCGGGACGACCTTGTAGACCCACTCGTCGAGCAGCGCCTTGCCCTTGAAGTACTTGTCGTTGCGCGTGAGGGTGATGTGGTCGTTGGGGACCCACTCCTTGAACACGAACGGCCCTATCGAGATCGTCGGCTTCGTGTTCTCGGGCGCATCGTCGAGGTTCTTCGTCTTGTCACCCGGCACGATGTATTTGCCGAAGACGGACTTGGGGATGATGTTGAAGCCGCCGATGTTGATCAGCGCGGGGCAGAACGGCTTCGTGAACTGGATCGTGATGTCCTTGCCGCTCATCGTGATCCCGGATATGTCGCTCGCGGTCCCGTCGGCGAACTCCTTGGCGCCGACGATGTCCTGGAAGATGTTCTTCCGCGGGCTCTTGGTGGAGCGCATCACCGCCATCACCGTGAGCTTGAAGTCCTCACCCGTGAACGGAGACCCATCGCTCCAGACGAGGCCGTCCTTCAGCGTGAAGACGTAGGTCTTGCCGTCGGGCTGGATCGTCCACTTCTCGGCGAGGTTCGGCTTCGGCTCGCCGTTCTTCGGGTCGACGGTGAGCAGCGAGGTGTAGATCATCGCGTTGATGTCCGCCGACGGGACGTCGTTGCTGAGCACGGGGTTCAGCACTTTCGCGTCGGCGAAGCTGCCGACGATGAGGCGTCCGCCCGGCTTCGCCGCGGCCGCGCTCGCCGACGCGGACGCCGCAGCGCTGGCGGACGGGCTCGCCGCCGTCGGGGCCTGCTGCGCGCAGGCCGAGACGAGGATCGACAGGGCGCCTACGAACGCGATGGATCGCCAGGCTCCGCGGTGCTTCGTCATGTCCCCTCCCAGATTCGGTTCGGAGGTCCAGGTTCGGTTCGGAAGCGCACCGAGCGCCTCGGACGCTCGCGAGCCGAGACCCCGGTCCGCATCCTTGCGAGATGTCCTCTGTGCCAGTGGTACGGGGATGCTAGGGGACCGGTTCAGCCGTCGCGCCATGCGCAAACGGCCTTCGCGGCAGGGACCCCGCCCCGAGTCCTCGCTCTGGAGCGACCGGGTCACCTAGCGCGCTTCCGGAGCGTGTTGGGAACGCGCCGGGCTGACGCGCAGCGTCAGCCCGGGAAGTGGCAGGCCGCCCAGTGACGCGGGGAGTGCTCGATGAACTCGGGGTCGACCTCGGCGCAGATCTGCTGCGCCTTCCAGCACCGCGTGTGGAAGCGGCAGCCCGTCGGTGGGTTCACCGGGCTGGGCACGTCGCCGGTCAGGATGATCCGCTTGCGCTTGGCCTCGATGACCGGGTCCGGGATCGGCACGGCCGAGAGGAGCGCCTGCGTGTACGGGTGGAGCGGGTGCTCGTACAGCTCCTGGCGGTCGGCGAGCTCGACGATCTTGCCGAGGTACATCACCGCGACGCGGTCGGAGATGTGGCGCACGACGGAGAGGTCGTGCGCGATGAACAGGTACGTCAGCTGGAAGCGCGACTGGAGCTCCTCCAGAAGGTTGATGATCTGCGCCTGGATGGAGACGTCGAGCGCGGAGATCGGCTCGTCCGCGACGATGAACTCCGGCTCGACGGCGAGGGCGCGCGCCACGCCGATGCGCTGGCGCTGCCCGCCGGAGAACTCGTGCGGGTAGCGGTTCGTGAAGTACGGGTTGAGGCCGACGACGCGCAGGAGCTCCTGCACGCGCTCGGTGCGCTCGCGGCCGCGCGCCAGGTCGTGCACCTCGAGCGGCTCGCCGATGATGTTGCCGACGGTCATGCGCGGGTTCAGCGACGCGTAGGGGTCCTGGAAGATCATCTGCATCTTCCGGCGCATGCGTCGCATCGGCTCGCTGTGGAGCGTGGTGAGCTCCGTCCCCTCGAACTTCACCGAGCCGTCGGTCGGCTTGTACAGCTGCAGGATCGCGCGGCCCGTCGTCGACTTTCCGCATCCTGACTCGCCGACGAGGCCGAGCGTCTCGCCCTTCTCGACGAAGAAGTCGATCCCGTCGACGGCGCGGACCGCGCCGACCTGGCGCTGGAAGATGATCCCCTGCGTGAGCGGGAAGTGCATCTTCAGCCCCCGGACGTCGAGGAGCTTCGCGCCGGCGCTCGCGGCCGGCGCCGTGGGTGCCTTCTCCGTCGCGACCGCCATCTAGCTCCCCTCCTCCGTCCGCGTGGCCTGCGCAGCCGCCTCCGCGGGCATCGCGGCGACGACCTCCTTGATCTCCTCGATCACCTGCTCGCTGCCGACCTCGCGCCGCCAGTCGGTGTCGACGAGCCAGCCTCCGCCGGCGACGCTCTGCGTGCCCCAGCACCGCGCCTCGTGGTCGGCCTTCGCGCTCGGCACGGAGACGAGCTCGGGCTCCCGCTCCTTGCAGATGTCGCGGCGGTACGCGCAGCGCGGCTCGAACTTGCAGCCGGGCGGCGGCGAGATGAGGTCCGGCGGGAGACCCTCGATCGGGACGAGCC
>CAZSRI010000115.1:0-5755 GCA_964609145.1 uncultured Chloroflexota bacterium | reverse complement strand
CCGTCGTGTCGATGTTGTTGCAGTCGTACATGTGCACGCCCATCGGGTAGATGAGCGGACGCCGATCGCCGGCGCCCCTGCGCATCGTGATCGCGGTCACCTTGAACGCGGGTGCCTTGTACGCCTTGCCCATGTACCCGGCCCACTCGGGGTGGAAGTGGAACCGTCCCTGCTTGTCGGCCTGCTCCGCCTCTCGCGTCTCGTAGCGCTTGTCGCGCGGCATGAGGTGGCCCTCGAGCACGAGCTCGCAGTCCGCGACCGCGTACGCATCGACCGTCCGCGCCTTCACGATCCGCGTCGGGAAGCCCTGCACCGCGCCGGCCGCGCCGAGCTCGTCGCCGCCGCGCGGAAGGACGACGTAGTCGAAGCCGCCGCCCGCGAGGAGCGTCGACGCGACGGGGAGCCCGAAGCACACGGTGAGCGGGATCGGCTCGTCGCCGTAGTACTTCGTGAGGACCTGCCACATGTGCGAGCCGGGAGAGATCTGGAACGTCCCGATGTTCCCCCAGCGGAAGTTCATGCGGTTGTACCCGATGTGGCTGCCGCCCCAGAAGTGCTCGCCGACGACGACGCTGTTGCCGCTCCCGATCGTGATCTCGGACTCGAGGTGCGTGTGGCGGATCGCGATGACGTGCTTGTTCACGTCGACGTCGTCGGTGATGACGACCTCCTGGCATGGCGCCCGATCCTGCGGGATCTCCTCGTTCGGGATCGGGTGCGTCAGCGCGTCCGCGAGCTTGCGCGTACGGTCGGTCGGGTCCGTCCAGCCGAACATGCGATCGACCACGTCCATGCTCGCGAAGAGGTTGGTGACCGCACGCAGGCCCGGGTAGCCCTTCACGTTGTTGAACAGGATCGGGTACGAGCCGTCGAAGTGCTTCTGGATCCCGGTGAGCTGGAGGTCCCCGTTCACCTCGACGTCCGTCTCGAGGAGGAGGCCCTCGCGCCGCAGCCAATCGATCGTCGCCGGGAGCGAACGGAGGGCGTCCTTCGTCGCGGGCGGACCGTGCGGATCCTTCAACCGGGTCGCGGTCGCGGTCCGGGGTCTCGTCTCGACGGCCATGCCTCCTCCTTCGACCCTCGCTCGGGGGACCCCTCGCTCGGGCCCGCGTGCTGTCGTCCCCAGGCTCGGTCCGTACGCGCGGGACGAGCCGCGCAATGGTAATACCATTCGACGGCGGCCTCAGGAGGGAGACTCATGTCGTGACCGCGGGCCTGTTCCTCGACCCGTACGCCGACTGGGCCCGCGGCGAGGCGATCCCGATCGCTCGCGGCTTCGGCGTCGACCTGCGCACCGCCGAGACGCGGCCGTGGGCCCGCGCGGGCGTCCCGGCCGCATTCGTCCAGCTCGACGGGCGCGGCGACTTCATCGACGTCCAGCTGTGGGAGATCCCGCCGGCGCGCGCGAGCGAGCCGCTGCGGCACCTCTACGAGTGCGTCGTCCTCGTGCTCGCCGGGACCGGCAGCACGGAGGTCGAGGGACCACGCGGGACGCGCGGCTTCGAGTGGCGGACCGGGAGCCTCTTCGCGATACCGCTCAACGCGCGCTACCGGCACCACAACGGCAGCGGGACGGCGCCGGCGCGGCTCGCGGTCGTCACGAGCGCGCCGATCGCGCTCAACCTCTTCCGTAGCGAGCGCTTCGTCTTCGACAACGACGCCGCGTTCGCGGAGCGCTTCGGTCCCGAGGAGCACTACCGCGGCGACGGCACGCTGTTCCCGACGCGGCCCGGGCGCCACCTCTGGGAAACGAACCTCGTCCCGGACCTGCGCGCCTTCAAGCTCAGCGAGTGGCGGGAGCGCGGCGCGGGCGGGAGCAACATGGTCTTCGCGCTCGCCGACGGCACGCTGCACGCGCACGTCTCCGAGATGCCGGTCGGCACGTACAAGAAGGCGCACCGCCACGGCCCCGACTTCCACATCTTCCCGGTGAACGGCCGCGGGTACAGCCTGTACTGGTACGAGGGCGACGCGGGCTTCGAGCGGTTCGACTGGGAGCTCGGGACGGTCTTCGCGCCGGCCGACCGCCAGTTCCACCAGCACTTCAACGTCAGCCCCGAGCCGGCGCGCTACCTCGCCGTCGCGTTCGGCTCGATGCGCTACCCCACCGTCGCGGACAAGATCGCGACCTGGCAGGGTATGGACGTGAGCGTGAAGGAGGGCGGACGCCAGATCGAGTACGAGGACGAGGACCCGCGCATCCGTGCCACGTACGAAGCGGAACTCGCGGCGCGCGGGATCCGCTCGCGCATGGGCGAGCTCGCGCCCGCGCGCGGCTCGGGCGCGTGAAGGCCGACATCGCGCGTACCGTCACCGTCGCGGCCGCGCCCGACGCGGTCTGGGCCGCGCTCCTCGACGTCCAGCGCGTCGCCTCATGGATCCGCATCGTCGCGAACGTCCGCGAGGTCGAGCCGCTGCGGCGGTACCGCGCCGTTCTCGAGGACCGCGTCGGCCCGTTCGCGCTGCGCGCCGACCTCGACGTCGCGGTGACGGCCGAGCGGCCGCGCCTGCGCGTCGATGCGTCGGGCGAGGACCGGCAGGTCGCGTCGCGCATCTCGACCACCGTCGACCTGACCGTCGACGCCGACGGCGGCGCGACGCGCGTCGACGTGAGGGGGAGCTACGAGATCACGGGGCGGATCGCCACGCTCGGCGCGGGAGCCATCCGTAAGAAAGGAGAGCACGTCCTCGACGGGTTCGTGGCCAGCCTCACGCGGGAGCTCGGATCGGACTAGTCTGCATCCAAGATGCTCAAGATCGGATACAAGGCGTCAGCCGAGCAGTTCGGCCCGCGCGAGCTGCTCGAGTTCGCCGTGCACACCGAGGAGGCCGGTTTCGACAGCGTCTTCGTGAGCGACCACTTCCAGCCCTGGCGCTACACCGATGGCCACTCTCCTTTCTCCTTGTCCTGGCTCGCCGCCCTGGGCGAGAGGACGGAGCGCCTCGTCGTCGGCACGAGCGTCCTGACGCCGACGTTCCGACTGCACCCCTCGGTGGTGGCCCACGCCTTCGCGACGCTGGGCTGCCTCTACCCCGGGCGCGTGGTGCTGGGGGTCGGGACGGGCGAGTCGCTCAACGAGGTCGCCTCGACCGGCATCGAGTGGCCCGACGGGAAGGAGCGCTTCGCGCGCCTGAAGGAGGCGGTCGAGCTCATCCGGCGCCTCTGGACGGAGGAGTTCGTGACGTTCGAGGGCGCCTTCTACCGGACGAAGAACGCGACGCTGTACGACCGTCCGAAGGAGGCCATCCCCATCTACGTCGCCGCGACCGGCGAGTCCGCCGCGAGGCTGGCGGGCCGCGTCGCCGACGGCTTCATCTGCACCAGCGGCAAGGGACGTGAGCTGTACACCGACACGCTGCTCCCGGCGGTCGCCGACGGCGCGGCGAAGGCACGCCGCGATGCCGGCGCGATCGAGAAGATGATCGAGGTGAAGGTGTCGTTCCACCCTGACCGGGCGCGCGCGCTCGAGGACTGCCGGCACTGGGCCGCGCTCGCACTCTCCGCCGAGGAGAAGGTCGGCGTCGAGGACCCGCGCGAGATGGAGCGGCGTGCCGCGGCGCTGCCGATCGAGAAGGCCGCCTCGCGCTGGATCGTCTCGACCGATCCCGACGAGCACGCGGAGCGGGTCGGCGAGTACGCGCGGATGGGCTTCACCCACCTCGTGTTCCACTTCCCCGGCACCGACCAACGCGACGCGATCGACCGCTACCGTGACGAGATCGTGCCGCGGCTCCGGTCGCGCTTCGGCTGATGCTCCGCCGCTTCGAGCTCCATCGCGCCGCGACGCTCGAGGAGGCCGTCGATCTGCGGCGCCGGCTCGGCGACGACGCCGCGGTCTACGCGGGAGGCACCGAGCTGCTCATGACGATGAAGATGGGCGTCGCGCGCTGGCCCCACCTCATCGACGTGAAGCCGATCGCCGAGCTGCGCGGCGTCCGCCGGACCGACGGCGTGGTCCGGATCGGCGCGACGACGACCCACTGGGACCTCGAGCGCGACGCGACGCTCCGCCGCGACCTGCCGGCGTTCGCGCGGCTCGAGGCGAACGTCGCGAACGTGCGCGTGCGCGCCGCGGGGACGCTGGGCGGGAACCTCGCGTTCGCCGAGCCGCACGCCGATCCGCCGTCGATGCTGATCGCGCTCGGCGCGCGCGTCGTCCTCCGCGGCGACGGCGAGCGGCGCCTGCCGGTCGAGGAGTTCATCACCGGCATGTATCAGACGGCGCTCGGCGCCGACGAGATCCTCGCGGCGATCGAGATCCCCGTGCCGCCGGCGGACGCGCGCGCGGCGTACGTGAAGTTCCAGATCCTCGAGCGGCCGAGCGTCGGGGTCGCGGTCGTCGCGCGCGTGTCGGACGGCCGCTTCGCGGCCGCGCCCGCGGTCGTCGTCGGCGCCGCCGACGAGGTGCCGCGGCGCATCGCCGCCGCCGAGCTATCGGGGGCCGCGCTAGCGGACCAGAGCGCCGCCGACGCGGTCGCCCAGGCCGCGCGCGCCGCGGTCGATCCCGTCGCCGACCTCGCCGGCAGCGCGGAGTACAAGCGCCACCTCGTCGGCGTCTTCGCGCGTCGCGCGCTCGCATCGCTCGCGGAGGCGGCGTGAATCCCCCCGATCGGCGCAGCCCGCTGCGCTATCTGCGCCTCCGGGGGCCCGGATGACGGCGCGCTCGATCCGCGTTCGCCTGAACGGCGCCGAGCGCGAGGTCGCCGTCGAGGACCACACGCTCCTCTCGGAGATGGTGCGCGGCCTGGGGCTCACCGGGACGAAGGTGAGCTGCGACATGCAGGTGTGCGGCGCCTGCACGGTCCTCCTCGACGGGCGCCCCGTGAGCGCGTGCACGACGCTCGCGGTCGAGGCGGAGGGCCGCGCGGTCGAGACGATCGAGGGGCTCGCCGACGGCCGGCGCCTGCACCCGTTGCAGACGGCGTTCATCGAGCGCGCCGCCTTCCAGTGCGGCTACTGCACGCCGGGCATGATCATGGCGGCGAAGGCGCTCCTCGACGAGACGCGCGACCTCGACGCCGACGCGGTGAAGCGGTGGATGGAGGGGAACATCTGCCGCTGCACGGGATACGAGACGATCGTCGAGGCGGTGCTCGACGCGTCGCGCGCGGGACGCACGTGAGCGACGCCTTCCGCGTCGTCGGCACGTCCCCGCGGCGCGTCGACGCGGTGGCGAAGGTCACCGGCGCCGCGCGCTACACGGTCGACCTCGACGCGCCCGGCATGGCGCACGCCGTGGTCCTGCGCTCGACGCGCGCGCACGCGCGCATCGCGCGCATCGACCGCGGCGAGGCCGAGCGCCACCTCGGCGTCGTGAAGGTCATCGTCGCCGAGGACATCCTCGGCGCCGAGCTCGTCCCGTACTACGGCCACATCGTGCTCGACCATCCGATCGTCGCCGTGGGGAAGACGTGCTACCACGGCGAGCCGGTCGCGATCGTCGTGGGCGAGACGAAGCTCGCCGCCGCCGAGGGCTCCGACCTCGTGAACGTCGAGTACGAAGACCTGCCGGGGGTGATCGACGCCGACGAGGCGCTCGGCGTGAGCGCGCCGCTCGTGCACGACGTGCGCGGCGAGCGCGTCGGCGACGAGGGCATGGACAGCGGCGACGCGGGCCTCGTCGGGAACGTATGCGCCGTCGCGGAGGTCGGCTGGGGCGACGTCGACGCCGAGTTCGCGAGGGCCGACGTCGTCGTCGAAGGCGAGTACCGCTACCCGATGCTCTACGGCTACGCGATGGAGCCGTACAACGCG
>CAZSRI010000114.1:0-5945 GCA_964609145.1 uncultured Chloroflexota bacterium | reverse complement strand
GGGCCGGATGCCGGGGATGAAGCCGCCGTAGCGCTTGATGTTGTCGGCCACGTCGCTCGGGACGAACGTGAACGCCGTGTAGAAGAAGGTGAACGCCACGGTGAGGAGGAAGTAGAGCGTGTTGTAGACGACCGGGTTCTGGAACGTCGCGACGACCGCCGTCGACGCGTCGCGCAGCCAGTCCGTGTCGCTGCTCGTGAAGTACTGCGCGACCTGGGTCGGCAGCAGGAGGATCGAGATCGCGAAGATGATGGGGATGACACCCGCGCTGTTCACGCGCAGCGGTATGTGCGTGCTGCCGCCCGAGTACATGCGCGTGCCGCGCACGCGCTTGGCGTACTGGACGGGGATCCGGCGCTGCCCCTCCTGGATGAACACGATCGCCGCGATGACGGCGATGGCGATGACGCCGTAGACGGCGAGGATCGCGGCGTTCTCCTGCACCTGCAGGGTCTGCGAGATCGTCGTGGGAAGCCGGCCGACGATGCCCGCGAAGATGATGAAGCTGATCCCGTTGCCGATCCCGTTCTCGCTGATGAGCTCGCCGAGCCACATGAGCACGAGCGTCCCCGAGGTGAGCGTGGCGAGGATCGCGAGTGTCAGGCCGGCGTCGCCGAACCCGAAGGCCGGGATGACGCCCTGCCGCTGCATGAACACCGAGACGCCGATGCCCTGCAGCACCGCCATCGGGACGGTGAGGATGCGCGTGTACTGGTTGATGCGGTTCCGCCCGTACTCGCCTTCCTTCGAGAGGTGCTCGAGCGCGGGGATCGTCTGGTTGAGGAGCGTCATGATGATCGACGCGTTGATGTACGGGTTCACGCCGAGCGCGACGACGCTGAACCGGGCGAGCCCGCCGCCGGAGAACAGGTCGAGGAGCCCGAGGAGCTGGTTGTTGGCCATGACCACGGCGAGCTGCGCCTGGTCGACGCCCGGGAGCGGGATATGCGCGAGGAACCGGAACACGACGAGCATCCCGAGCGTGTAGAGGATCTTGTTGCGCAGGTCCGCGGCGCGGAACGAGTCGGTGAGCGCGCCGAGGACCGGGAGCTGCTGGGCCATTACCTAGTCCGACCCTCGGTCGATGAGCACGACGGTCCCTCCGGCAGCCTCGATCCGGTCGCGCGCGGTGGCGGACACCGCGTGCGCGTGGACCTCGAACGCCGACGAGACGGCGCCGTCGCCGAGGATCTTCACGGTCTGGTCGGCGCGGACGAGGCCCTTCGCGCGGAGCGTGTCAGGCGTGACCTTGCCGTCGACGGCGTGCGCGGCGAGCTGGCCGAC
This sequence comes from uncultured Chloroflexota bacterium, assembly GCA_964609145.1. GTDB lineage: Bacteria > Chloroflexota > Limnocylindria > P2-11E > P2-11E > JACPOT01. The sequence continues at coordinate 4,661 of CAZSRI010000114.1, read as the reverse complement.
GTTCACGGCGACGTGCTTCACGGAGCGGAACGGCTTGAAGCCGCGCAGCTTCGGGAGGCGCATGTGCAGCGGCGTCTGGCCACCCTCGAACCAGCCGGGGAGGCCGGGCCCGCTGCGCGCGAGCTGCCCCTTCGTGCCGCGGCCCGCGGTCTTGCCCTTGCCCGAGGCCGTGCCACGACCGAGGCGCTTGCCGCGCCGGCGCGCGCCCGCCGGCGCTTTCACGTCATGCAGCTTCATGTGGTCTCCTCGATCGTCGCCTTCTCGGAAGCCTTCATTGCTTCCTGACCTCCACGAGGTGTGCGACCTTGCGGAGCATGCCGCGCAGCTGCGGCGTGTCCTCGAGGTGGGCGCTCGCTCCGACGCGGCCGAGGCCGAGGGCGCGCAGCGTGCCGCGCGCGGCCTCCTTCTCGCCGATGGCGCTGCGCTTCTGGACGACCTCCATCGTCGCCATCACTGGGCACCCACGGGCTCGGCCTCGGCGGGCGCCGCGGGCTGCGCGAGGCCGCGCAGCTCCGAGACCTGCCGCGGCGAGCGCAGTTGCTCGAGCGCGCGCACCGTCGCCATCACGACGTTCACCGGGTTCGTGCTCCCGAGCGACTTCGTGAGGATGTCGCGGATCCCCGCCGACTCGACGACGGCGCGCACGGAACCGCCGGCGATGACGCCCGTGCCCTTCGACGCGGGGCGCAGGAGCACCGTCGCGGCGCCGAAGTCGCCCGTGACCGTGTGCGGGATCGAACGCTCCGCGAGCGGCACGAGCATGAGGTGCTTCTTCGCGTCCTCGACGCCCTTCCGGATCGCGTCGGGTACCTCGTCGGCCTTCCCGAGGCCCGCGCCGACGTGTCCCCGCCCGTCGCCGACGACGACGACGGCAGAGAAGCTGAATCGGCGGCCGCCCTTCACGACCTTGGACACGCGGTTGATCTGCACCACCCGCTCGGTCAGCTCGAGCCGGCTCGGATCGATCCTCGGCATCCGTTGTCCTCCCTAGAACCTGAGCCCGGACTCGCGGGCGGCGTCTGCGAGCGCCTTCACGCGCCCGTGGTAGCGATAGCCGCCGCGGTCGAAGACGACCTCGCCGATACCCGCGGCCTTCGCGCGCTCGGCGATCGTTTTGCCGACCGCCGCGGCGCGCGCGGACTTCTTCTGCGCGTCCTTCACGTCGAGATCGCTCGCCGCGGCCAGCGTCCGGCCGGCACGGTCGTCGATGACTTGCGCGTAGATGTGCGAGAGCGATCGGAAGACCGCCAGGCGCGGCCGGCCGGCCGAGCCCGCGAGGTGCTCGCGCACGCGCGCGTGGCGGCGGATGCGCCCCGTCCGCCGGATCTCAGTCCGCATGAACGACCTCCATCAGGCGGCGCCCTTCGCGCCGACCTTGCCGGCCTTCCCGGCCTTGCGCCGGATGACCTCGCCCGCGTACTTCACGCCCTTCGCCTTGTACGGGTCGGGCACGCGGAGGCCGCGGATCTTCGCGGCGATCTCGCCGACGACCTCCTTGTCGATCCCGGAGACGCGCACCTTCTGCGGCGTCTCGGTCGCGAACGAGACGCCCGCGGGCGGGTCGATCTCGATCGGGTGCGAGTAGCCGAGCGAGAGCTGCAGCTTCTTCCCGACGAGCTGCGCGCGGTACCCCGTCCCGCTGATCTCGAGGTCCTTCGCGTAGCCCTCGGTGACGCCGTGGACCATGTTCGCCAGGAGCGTGCGCGTGAGCCCGTGCACGGCGCGCGCGATCTGCGAGTCGTCGCGGCGGCGCACCACGAGCGCCGAGTCCTCGCGCGCGACCTCGACCGACGGATGGAACGTGCGCGCGAGCTCGCCCTTCGGGCCCTTCACCTTCACGGTGCGGCCGTCGACGGCCACCGTCACGCCCGCGGCGACCTTCACGGGGAGCCGGCCGATCCTACTCAATCTCGTGCCTCCGGCCCCAAGGGTAGGGGCCCCTGGGCGCGTAGCGACGGCGCTCAAGGCCGACCGTCTGACGCCCAGGGGTAGGGGCGCCGCCTGAGCGCGTAGCGCGGGCAGAGCCGCTCGTCGCTCGTCCAGATCCGCTCCTTCTCATCGCGCTACCACACCGTCGCGAGCACTTCGCCGCCGAGCCGGCGGCGGCGCGCCTCGCGCCCGCTCATGACGCCCGCCGAGGTCGACACGATCGCCGTGCCGAGCCCGCCGAGGACGCGCGGCAGCTCCTCGCGCCGCGCGTACACGCGCCGGCCGGGCCGGCTGACGCGCTCGATCCCGGTGAGGACCGACGCCTTGCCCGCGTACTTCAGCTTCACCACGAGCTCGCGCCCGTCCACCCGGAACTCGGCCACGTAGCCCTCGGCCTTCAGGATCCTCGCGATCTCGGCCTTCAGCCGGCTCGCGGGGATCGTGACGGTCTCGTGCCGCGCGCCGATGCCGTTGCGCAGCCGCGTGAGCATGTCGCCGACGGGGTCGTTCACGGCGACGCCGCGCGGCGGACGCGGCCTCTTCGTCGCGACGCGGCGCGGTCGCGCCGCCTCGTCCCGCTTCGGCGCCTCGGTCGTCGGTGCCATCGATGTCGCGCGCTCCTCCATCACGTCTCCCTCACCAGCTCGACTTCGTCACGCCCGGGAGCTCGCCGGTGAGCGCGCGCTCGCGGAAGCAGATCCGGCACAGCCCGAACTTGCCGATGTAGCCGCGTCCTCGGCCGCAGATCTGGCAGCGGTTGTGGACCCGCACCTTGAACTTCTGCTCCTTGCGCGAACGGACGACGAGGCTCTTCTTCGCCAACTCTGGTCCTCCTTAGGCCGCGCGGCCGCCGGCCGCGCCGCGGAACGGCATGCCGAGCGCCTGCAGCAGCGCGCGGCCCTCTTCGTCGGTCTTCGCACTCGTCACGATCGTGACCTCGAGGCCGCGCAACCGGTCGATCTTGTCGTACTCGATCTCGGGGAAGACGAGCTGCTCGCGCATCCCGAGCGAGTAGTTGCCGCGGCCGTCGAAGCCCCGGTCGGACACGCCCTGGAAGTCGCGGATCCGCGGCAGCGCGACGCTGAGGACCTTCTCGAGGAAGTACCACATGCGGTCGCCGCGCAGCGTCACCTTCAGGCCGATCGGCATCCCGACGCGCAGACGGAAGTTCGAGATCGCCTTCCGCGACCGCGTCGTGACGGGCCGCTGCCCGGTGATCGTCGCGAGGTCGTTCGCGGCGGCGTCGAGCGCCTTCGCGTTCCCGATCGCCTCGCCCATGCCGATGTTCACGACGACCTTCTCGACGCGCGGCACCTGCATGACGTTCGGGTAGCCGAACCGCTCGCGCAGCTGCCCCTTCACGACAGACTCGTACCGCTGCTTCAACGCGCTCGGCATCCCTACAACCTAGCGAGCGCGATCAGCGACAGCTCGCTGGCGCTGGTGCTCGAGTGACGGTCGTACATACGTAGCATTTACCGCTCCCTCGCCGTGACGATGGCCTCGCCGCACGCCCTGCAAACGCGCCGCTTCTCGCCCTCGTCCGTGATCTCGTGGCCGACGCGCGTCGGCTCGCCGCACTTCGGGCATACGAGCATGACCTTCGACGCGTCGAGCGGCGCCGGCTCCTCGATGATCCCGCCCTTGAGGTTGCGGGCGGGGTTCGACTTCTGGTGCCGCTTCACGATGTTCAGCCCGCCGACGATGACGCGGCGCTTGCCGGGGTCGACCTCCTGCACGGTGCCGCGCTTGCCGCGGTCCTTGCCCGCGATGACCTCGACCTCGTCACCCTTGCGGATGCGCAGCGCCGTCACTAGAGCACCTCCGGGGCGAGCGACACGATCTTCATGAACTTCTTGTCGCGCAGCTCGCGCGCGACCGGCCCGAAGATACGCGTGCCCCGCGGCTCGTTCTGCGGGCTGAGCAGCACGGCCGCGTTGTCGTCGAACCGGATGTACGAACCGTCCGTCCGCCGGAACTCCTTCGTCTGCCGGACGACGACGGCGCGGACGACCTCGCCCTTCTTCACGCCCGCGTTCGGGATCGCCTGCTTCACCGTCGCGATGAAGACGTCGCCGATCTCCGCCGTCGTCCCGGAGGACGAGGCGAGCACGCGGATCACGGAGAGCTCACGCGCTCCCGTGTTGTCCGCGACCTTGACGCGCGTGTACGGCCTGATCATGCCTTCGTGTTCGCGCCTCCGGCGCGGACCCCCGATCCGTCCCCTACGTCGCCGCCCTCTTCGGGCTGGGACAGGCTGGCCTCCTCGATCTCGCGCGCGGGCTTTGCCAAGAGCTCGGACACGCCCTCCGTCTCCTCGAGGCGGTGCTCGACGTCCTCGGACGCCGGCGCGGCGGCGTACGCCTCGCCCGCGCGCGACAGCACGTCGACGACCTGCCAGCGCTTCGTCGCGCTGAACGGCCGGCTCTCCTGGATGCGCACGAGGTCGCCCGCCTTCACGTCGCCCTGCGCGTCATGCGCGGGCACGCGCTTCCGCACGCGGATCGTCTTCTTGTACAGCGGATGCTCGCGCCGCCGCTCGACGAGCACGATGACCGTCTTCGGCGTCTTCGCCGACGCGACGCGCCCCGTGAGCGTCCTTCGCGCGCCCCGATACGCCCGAGCGCTCGAGGAGGCCGCCGACCGCGAGGTCGAGGGGAGCCGGGTCTCGGGCGAAGCGGCGAGGCGTCGCCGGCCTGCCGCGGCCGGCGAGGTCGGGGGGAGCCGGGTCT
>CAZSRI010000113.1:0-5975 GCA_964609145.1 uncultured Chloroflexota bacterium | reverse complement strand
TGACCTTCTCCTTGAAAGGGAGACGCCCTAGTCCACTAGGCGACCGGGCCCCATTTGGCGATCCTCTCAAGCGCGGGCGTCACTCTGTGTTGCGTCCGCCCCTCCGACAAGGAGACGCCTTGACCGCCGAGTGCGGATCGCGCATCGCTATTGTGATCCCACTCATCCGAGGGCGTCACCCTGTCGTTCAGGACGTCTCCCTGCACGCCGCACCTCGTCGATCAGCTTCGCAGGGACTGGATCCGCTCGAGCAGAGCGTCTGTTCGCGGCTCGCCGACGACGAGGACGTCCACGTCGCTACGCACGTCGTCGTCGCCGCGCGCGTATGAGCCGAACACGAACGCGCAGCGCACACCGTTCTCCTGCTCCAGGGCGGCCCGGAGCTGCGCCGCGAGACCCACGGTGCGCGCATAGAGGTCACGGAGCGACGCGTACAGAGGGCCGACGCGCCGACTTTCGATCAGCCCCTGCCGCAGGAGCTTCTCGAGCGCTAGCTGCACCGGGCGTGGGCTGCCGTCGATCCTGCGCACCAGCTCGCGCGTGTGGAACTCCTGACCGGGCGTGCTCGTCAGGAGTGCCAGTAGGCGTGCTTCCGTGGCCGAACGGGCGATGTCGGGCATGGATCGGGTGATACGTCTGTATCAGTAAGAGATACGACCGTTTTCATAGAGGTCAGACCGTCCGCGACGCCGCGGCCAGGCGGGCCGCGAGGCCCAGCATCACGACGCCGCTCGCGGCGCGGATGCGTCCGAGCCCGCGGGGCGAGCGCGCGAACCATGCCCGGGCCCGACCCGCGATGAGGACCCAGCAGCTATCGGACATGAACGCGATCGCGGCAAAGATGACGCCCAGGGCGATCATCTGGAGGGCGGCGGGCGGCACCGCCGCCCCGGTGGTCGCGACGAATTGGGGCAGGACCGCGGCGAAGAACACGGTCGTATTCGGGTTTGTCAGACCAACGATGAAGCCGGCCCGGGCTGCCCGCAGGTCGTCTTGCCCGATCGCCCGACGGACCACCGGAGGAGCGTGCCCCGCTGGGACGACCGCCGGCGATCGTCCCGAAGGCGGCACATCCAGGCCGCGGCTGCGGATCGCTTCGATGCCGAGAAAGGCGAGGTACGCGGCGCCGGCAAGCTTGACGATCGCGAACAGCAGCTCGGACCCGGCCAGGATCGCCCCGAGGCCGATCGTGACCCCGGCAGCCTGCAGGAGCTCGCCCGCGGCATTGCCGACCACCGTCGCGATGGCGACCCTTCGCCCGAACGAGAGCGCCCGGCCGATGACGAACAGGACGCTCGGGCCCGGCACCACGACGATCACGAAGGACAGCAGGGCGAACGCGACGACGCGCTCGTTCACGAAGCCTTCCGCGTCATCGCGTCCGCCTCGACCGCACACCGCTTCGCCCCTGATCGCGGCCCGCTCGAGGTCGTCGGCGCGGGCGACCTGGTCCATGCGCGCTCGACGGGCCCCCACCGCGTGTGGCGGTCGTGACCGCAGGCTGGTCGAACACGACGAGCGTGAACGCGCAGGTCGCGTCGCCGGCATTGCCGTAGCTATGGACTTGAGCGGCATCGAACCAGGCGCCCATGGGCGCCTTGACGGTGAGCTCGTCCTGGCCCGCCCTGAGCGCGAGCGCTCCCGTCTGGACGCGGACAAGCTCGATCGAGCCAGGTTGGTGCGCCGCGCTGCGCCGCTCCTCGCGCGCTCGGAGCGTCCATGACCACAGCTCGACCGGACCATGACTGACGAGGAGTTCCGCGTGGCCTCCATGCGGACCTCGCCAGAGCGCTGGGGACGATCGCGCCGACACGAGTCCGCTCCTCAGGAGCGGCGGCGCGGCAACGAGCTCGCTGAGAGCGACGCCAAGCGCGGTAGCGAGCCGGAGAAGGGTGTCGACGCTTGGGTTCGCCCGCCCCTGCTCGACCTGAACGATCATCCGTCGGCTCACTCCGCTGCGGCTGGCCAGTCGATCGAGCGTCCAGCCCAAGCCGGTCCGCCGACCGCGAACGACGCCGCCGATCGCGCGGGGCAGCGAGTCGCGCGACGTCGTCATCATGCAATATAATGCACTGGACCATGCAACCACGGGTACCGGCGTGCGTCGCGTGTCAGGCAGATGGGCAGTCGTGATGGACCTGCTCGCGGCGTCCCTGACCGAGTGCGTGGCGAAGCTGACCGGGTGCCCGGTGGACGAACTGCCGCAGCCGGCATCCGCTGGTGATGAGTGGCGAGCCGTCCTGGGGCAGTGGCTCGCGCGCCGCCACGTGGGTCTGGTGTCGGTCGCGAGGCCGGGGAGCTTCGGCTGGCCGGGCCACTGGATCGGGATCGTCGGCCCCGGGTCGGCGGCGGAAGAAGTCGTCGCCGTGATCCTCTTCGGCCCGCCCCCGGCCGTCATCGCAAGCCCGGCAGCACCAGCGCTGATCGGGTCGACGCCGTCACCGCCATCGCGGGACGCGGACTAGAGGGCGATCGGTACGCCGCCAAGGCCGGCACCTTCACGCCACGCTCCGACCGGCTCCGTGGATACGACCTGACGCTCGTCGAGGAGGAGGTGCTCGACCGGGTGGTGCTCCCCGACGGATCCCGGCTCCCCGCCGCGGAGTCGCGCCGCAACGTGGTCACGCGCGGCATCGACCTCAACGCCCTGGTGGGCCGGGAGTTCCGCATCGGACCGCTGCGGGCATTCGGACAGCGCCTCTGCGAGCCGTGCGCACACCTGCAGCGGCTGACGCGGCCGGGCGTCGTCGCGGGGTTCGTCCACCAGGGTGGCCTTCGGGCCGACATCCTGACGGACGGCGAGATCCATGTCGGTGACGTGATCGAGGCTGGACGCGGACGTGCGGCCTAGTCGCCATCCGTAGCGGACTTCTCCTCGCGCCCGATGACGACGGCACGCAGCGCGTTCCCTTTCAGGCTGGCGTTGAAGACGCGCTTCGGGTCCTCGAGCAGAGCTCCCTTGGCGAAGGTCACCCGCACGTTGTCCTTGTAGGTCTCGTCGGCGGCGGGCGGCTCGAGGACGATGTTGACGTCCGGCTGTCCCTTGGGCCCGACGGTGGTCCAGTGCATGCCCTGTACTTGACGTCGCCGCGCACCTCGAGCCCGAGGACGTCGCGGTAGAAGGCGAGCGCCTGAACGACCCCAGCGACGTACAGCCGACCGCGAGGCACACGTCCGTCACGGACATGTCGCCGCGCCGCAGGAGCGCTCTCGCCCGCTCGATCCAGCGGGTCACGAGGTAGCTGTGCGGGCTCTCGCCGAACGCCGCCTCGAAGCTGCGGGAGGAATGCCCGGCCGACATCGCCGACCGCGCCAGGGCCGGCACGTCGAGCGGCTGCTCGAACTCGCGGTCCATGCGGTCCTTTTGCCCTGCGCAGCCTGACGAGGTCGCGGATGTCCATGGAGACAGCAAGGGCACCGATGGTCGGCGAGGCGATCGAGACCGTTCCGTGACCACCCGCCGCCGGTCCACGGCGAGCATCCCCGCGTGCTCACGCGGGCGGGCACGTCCGTCCTCGCCGCGATCATCGCGGCATCGTGCGCGGGCGCGCCCGCGGCGCAGCCGGGTCCGACGCAGACGTCGTCGGCGACGCCGAGCCCCTCGAGCACGACGGTCGCGGCGCCCACTGCGAGCCCCACGCCCACATCGGCCCCTGCCGCCGCGGGCGGCATCGCGGTCGTCGACCTGGTACTGCGCAGCGCCGCTCCCGCGTACAAGGTCACCTACGCGCTGTCGGCGACGAGCACGCTGGGCATCCAGGTGCAGCAGACGCAGACCCAGGTCTGGCGCTCGCCCGAGCTGCGGATCGACACGACGTCGACCGCGGGGGACATCTCGCAGACCGTCTCCGTGTTCCTCCTTCGCAGGGGTGAGTACGTGTGCTTCAAGCTCTTCGGCGCAGGGCAGTGCCTGTTCAGCCCGGCGGGGCAGATCGCCGGGTACGAGCAGCAGATGAAGACCCCGGCGGACGACTTCCGCGCCCAGTACGCCCGCCTCGAGACGGCGCCCCTCCCCGGCCGCACGATCGCGGGGCAGGCAGGGCAGTGCTTCAGCTTCCGGCCGAAGCAGGGCGAGACCGGGATCGCGGGGCGCGCGTGCTATACGGCGGACGGCATCCCGCTGCTCTGGGTCACGAACATCGGCCTCGGCGAGACGACGCTCGAGGCGACGAGCGTTCTGCGTCAGGTCGTCGACGCGGACCTCCAGCCGCCGTACCCCGCGGTGAGCGCGCCGCCGCTCCCGGTGCCGGTGCCGACCACACCGCCGACGCCCACGCCGACGTACCAGACGGGCTAGCCGGGAACGGCGTCGCCCGCGGTCGCCGTGCCGTTGCGCCGATGACCGATGAGTTCGTGCGGCTGCGGCGCGCGCGACGGCGCTACGCCGCCCTCACAGCTGGCCCACGACCATCTCCGGAAGGCGCTCGCGGTATGCGGGGTCGTCGTAGCGCTCGAGCAGGAACGCCGGCGCGTACGGCGGGAGCCGCTCAGCGTGGATGTGGCGCGCGGCGAGGTCCGCGGCGCCGAGCGCGGACATGATCCCGAACCCCGACAGGGCTCCGACGACGTACGCGCCCCTCACCGGCAGCGGCCCGATGAGCGGGCGGTTCTCTCTCGTCCGCGCGTAGTACCCACCGTCGATCGCCGCCTTCGGCAGGCGCCCGAAGTACGCCCGCAGCGCCGGCAGCATCGCGGACCAGCCGCGAAGGACGATCTCCGCCGTCCGCGGGTCGGGCCGATCGAGCGTCTCGACGCCCGACGTCGCGTAGCCCCAGAGCATGAGGACGGCGTCGCCGTCGCCCTCGGGGCGTCCATGCGCGCCCGCGGGTAGATCGTCGTCGGCGAGGGATGCCGCACCGCCCGCGCGCAGCTCGCGGCGCTGGTCCTCGGTCCACTCCAGGCGCTGCGGATCCGACCAGATGAGGAACGGCGCGTCGCGCGGCACCGCGGCCAGGCGATCGTGGAACGCGACCTTGAGGTGCGGCTCGCACTCGATCGGGAGACCGACGCCGAGCGTCGACGCGACGCCGCGCGTCCCAGGTCCGGCCGCGATGACGACGCGGTCGAACGCGATCGACCCCTCGTCGATCGATGCCCGGCGGGCACGGCCGTCGACGACGTCTATCCCGCGGACGCGTCCGCGGACGACGCGCGCTCCCGCATCCCTGGCCCGCTCGAGGAGGTACATCCCGAGCTGCTGCGCGCTCAGCCATCCGCACCGCCGCGCGTGCAGGACGGCGACGGTCCGCTCCGAGAGGTACGGGAAGTGGCGCGCGATGAGCGCGCGGCCGCTGACGAGGTCGATGCCGCGCAGCGCGCGGTCGACGCCCGAGGCGGGAGAGGCGACGTACCCGCTCGCGCCGGCCTCGTGGGTCCGGAGCGGGCCGATCCCGTGCGCGGCGGCCTGTTGCGCGTCGCGCCGCCACTGCGCCGCGCGCGCGGCATCGGCCGTCGCGAACACGTACCCGCGCCGGTTCATCCGGAAGGCGTTCCCGCTCTCGTCGGCGAGCTGTTCGAGGAGGTCGATGCTGCGCGTCATGAGCTGCGCCATCGCCGGATCCGGTCCCGGCCACCAGTCGCGATAGCACTCCGTCGACATCGCGCTCGTGAGCGTCAGCGGCGCGCGCTCGTCGACGATCGTGACGTCGCGCTCGCCTCTCGTGGCGAGCGCGTGCGCCATCGCGCATCCGGCGATCCCCGCGCCGACGATGAGCGTCCCGGTCGAGGTCGCCACGACGGGGCATGATGCGCCGCCGCGGCCTGCGACGATCTCGCCTCATCAAGCGAGCGCTAGTGCCGTAGCGGCCAGTACAGCTCCTTGTGGATCGATGCCGCATCGAGGCCGGCGCCGAGCAGGATCGCCTCCACCGCGGCTGTCATCTCCGGATTCCCGCACACGTACGCGACGAGCCGCTCGGGCGGGATCGCGAGCTCCGCGAGGAGCGGCTCGAGCGCCGTCTCGGCGCGCCCGGTAC
>CAZSRI010000112.1:0-6004 GCA_964609145.1 uncultured Chloroflexota bacterium | reverse complement strand
CCTCGTCGGGTCATCGACCGCGAGATCCCGGGGCGCGCGGGGGCGCTGCGCGGCGCGTCGCTCGCGAAGACGCCCCAAGGCATGCTCTCGCGGGGCTGCGCCGGCTGCGTCGGGAGCACGCTCGGCGTGAACCTGCCGTGCTCGCCGAAGGCCGTGCGCGAGTCGCTCGAGGTCCTACTGCCGTGCGTCCCGCACGCGGTCGAGCTCCTCGCCGGCGAGGGCGGCGAGGGCGGGCACCGGCGCGTCGATCGCCCCGGCACGCGGTAGGCGGTGGGGACCGCCGTCGGGGTCGGCGTCGTCGGCTACGACCACGTCGTGACGCCGGCGGGCACGTATCGGCATCAGCTCGGCGGCGGCGCGACGTTCTTCGCGCTCGCGGCCGCGCTCTTCGGTCCGGCGCGGATCGTCTCCGGGGTCGGGACGGACTTCGACGAGCGCGATCTCGAGACGCTTCGGTCCCGCGGCGTCGATGTCAGCGGCGTCGCGCGGTTCGGCGGCGCGACGCACCGCTGGTCGGGCCGGTACGGCGCGGACATGGCCGACGCCGAGACGGTCGCGAACGACGTGGGGGTCCTCGCGAGGTGGCGGCCGCGGGCCGGCGACCTGCGACCCGGTGACGTCCTGTACGTGGGGAGCCTCGCGCCCGAGATCCAGCTCGACGTGCTACGCGCGGCGCGGCACGTCGTGACGATCTTCGATACGCAGGGACACTGGATCGCGCGCGACCGCGCGCGGGTCCTGGGCGCCGGCCGCTGGTCGGGGATCGTGTGCGTGAACGAGGACGAGGTCCTGCTCCTCACCGGGCGTCATCGGGTCGACGCCGCCGCCGCGTGGCTGCTCGATCAGGGACCCAAGGCGATCGTCGTGAAGCGCGGTGCCCGCGGCGCGACGCTCTTCGATGGGACGCGGGCGATCGAGTGGCCCGCGTTCCCGGTGCGGCGCGTCGACGACCCGACCGGCGCCGGCGACGCGCTCGCCGGCGGCATGGCCGGCCACCTCGCACGGTCGGGCCGCGCCGGACCCGACGACCTCGCGGCCGCCGTCGAATATGGGATCGCGTGCGCGTCGTTCATCGCGGGACGCGCGGGCGGCCGCCGCAGGCCCGACTGGTCCCTCGCCGCGATCGAGGAGCGGCGGAGCGCGGTGCATCGCCGGGCCGCGGCGGCGCGACCGTGAGCCCGTTGGCGGGTTACCTCGCGGTCGCGCCGGAGGTGCGCGACGCGCTCGCCGCGCGCCGTCCCGTCGTCGCGCTCGAGACCGCCGTCGTGTCGCACGGGCTCCCGAGCCCGACGAGCCTCGAGACCGCGCTGGCGATGGAGGAGCGCGTCCGCACGGGCGGGGCTATCCCCGCGACGATCGCGATCGACTCGGGACGCGCCGTCGTCGGCGCGTCGCGCGAGCTGCTCGAGCGTCTCGCGCGCGGCGGCGCCGCGAAGGCGTCGTCGCGCGACCTCGCGCCGCTCCTCGCGCGCGCGGGCGGCCTCGGCGGGACCACGGTCGCGGCCACGGTGGAGATCGCGGCCGAGGCGGCGATCGCCGTCGTCGCGACGGGCGGGATCGGCGGCGTGCACCGCGGCGCGGAGACGACGCTCGACGTGTCGGCGGACCTCGCCGCGATCGCGCGCCATCCGGTGTGCGTCGTCTGCAGCGGCGCGAAGCTCGTCCTCGATCTCGCCAAGACGCTCGAGGTGCTCGAGACGTACGGCGTCCCCGTCGTCGGCCTCGGCACCGACGAGCTGCCGGCGTTCACCGTGCGCACCAGCGGGCTCCGCCTCGCCCACCGCGTCGACGACGCGAAGCAGGCCGGGGCCGTCGCGCGCGTGCAGCTCGAGCGTGGCGCGGGGATCGTCGTCGCGGTGCCCGTCCCGAAGGACGCCGCGCTCGATCGCGCCGAGGCCGAGCGCGCCGTGGCCGAGGCGACGGCGCGCGCCGAGCGGGAGCACGTGGGCGGCGCCGGGCTCACGCCGTTCCTGCTCGCGGCGATGCGGCAGACGACGTCCGGCCGCGCCGTCGCGGCGAACGTCGCGCTCCTGCGGAACAACGCCGCGGTCGCGGCTGAGATCGCCCGGGAGCTCGCCGGGTAGTCGCTTCGCTCAGCAGGCTCCTCGCGATCGCCTCCGACGAGCACGATCGGCACGACGAGGCGGCCGCCGCCGCGGACTGATCAGCGCCGGTCGAGGCCGAGCATCTCCCGCATCCGCACGTAGCTGATCACCGCTTCGCGCTCGAGCATCCCGACGAGCGCGCCGTCCTCGACGACGGGCAGGACCGGCACGTCGCTCGCCGTGAAGCGCTCGATCGCCGTCATGAGCCGCGAGCCGGGGCTGAGCGGCGCGATGTCGCTCGCGGACGTCATGACGCGCTCGACCGCCACCGACGCCCACTCGTCGCGTGGCACCTTCCGGAGGTCGCCGATCGAGACGACGCCGACGAGGCGGTCGCCGTCGACGACCGCGATCCCGCGCGCGTTGTACGGCAGCATGTGCACCTCGACCGCGTCGGCGACGCTCGCGCGGGGGTCGACGACGCGGAACTGCGTCGTCATGAGCGAGGCGACGCGCACGCCCGACACCGCGGCCGCGATGCGCTCCTGCTCGATCGACTGCGACGCGGCGTTGTAGAGGAAGTACGCGATCAGCCCCATCCAGATCCCGCCGAACGTGTCGTCGAGCTGGAAGATCCGCCACACACCGAACGCGACGAGGAGGGCCGCGACGACCTGGCCGCCGCGAGCGGCGATGCGCGTCGCGCGGGCGCGATCACGCAGCGCGCCCCAGACGACCGAGCGAAGGACGCGGCCGCCGTCGAGCGGGAACCCCGGGATCATGTTGAATCCCGCGAGCGCGAGGTTGATCCACCCGAGGTAGGCCGCGACGACCTCGACCGGGTCGAAGAGCGAGAACCGCGCCGTCGCGCCCTCCGCGACGTACGCGATGCCCAGGCCCGCGCCGCCGAGGATGACGCTCGTGCCCGGCCCCGCGATCGCCATGAGGAACTCGGCGCGCGCGCTCGGCGGCTCTTTCGCGAGGTTCGCGACGCCGCCGAGGAGGAACAGCGTGATCGACGAGACCGGCATGCGGAACGCGCGCGCGACGAGCGAGTGCGAGAGCTCGTGCGCGAGGACCGACGCGAAGAAGAGGAGCGCCGCGATCGCCGCGACGATGAGCGTCTTCTGGTCAGACCAGTTCGGACGGAAGCCCGGGAGCACGCCCTGGTAGAGCGTGAGGAGCACGAGGCCGAAGATGAGGAACCACGAGATGTGGATGCGGACATCGATGCCGAAGACGCGCGCCACGAGCAGCGATCCCGGCATCGATCTCACACTACAGCGAGAATGGTGCCGAGACGTGGACGTTCGCACTGACGCCGAGATCGCGCTTCCCACCGTCCCCGCCCTGGCCGCCATGATCGACCACGCGGTCCTCCGGCCGACGCAGACCGAGCGCGACGTCGTCGAGGGCTGCGCGATCGCGACGCGCGAACACATCGCGTCGGTGTGCGTGAAGCCGTTCTACGTCCCCGACGCGGCGCGGCTCCTGAAGGACTCGGGCGTGCGGACCTCGACCGTCGTCGGCTTCCCGCACGGCGGGCAGTCGCCCGAGGTGAAGGTGGGGACCTCGCTCCAGGCGCTGAAGGACGGCGCGGCCGAGCTCGACATGGTCATCAACATCGGCGCCCTCATCGAGCGCGACTACCCGACGGTCGAGCGCGAGATCGCCTCCGTCGTCGGGGTCGGCCATGCGAGCGAGGCCATCGTGAAGGTGATCCTCGAGTGCGCGTACCTCGACGATGCGCAGAAGGCGATCGCCGCGCAGATCGCGGTCGCCGGCGGCGCGGACCTCGTGAAGACCTCGACGGGGTTCGGGCCCGAGGGCGCGACGGTCGAGGACGTGCGGCTGCTGCGGTCGGTCGTCGGCCCCAAGGTCGGCGTGAAGGCCGCGGGCGGGATCCGCACGCTCGACGACGCGCTCGCGATGATCGCCGCGGGAGCGGACCGGATCGGCACGTCATCGACGGCGGCGATCCTCGACGAGCTCCGCCGGCGTCGCGAGGAAGCCTGATACACTTTCGGTAACAACGCATCGAACGTTCGGCGTGGGGCGGGCCGGATCCAGATGGGTCCAGGCCCGTTCGTCATATAAGGAGAAGACCACCTGGCGATCGCGACAGACGAACATATAGCGACCACGGCGCAGACCGGCCTGTTCGGCGACCTCGAGATCCATTCGGACGTCGCTCGCGCGGCCCTGGAGCTCGGATGGATGTCCCCCACTCCCGTCCAGGAGAAGGCCGTCCCCGTCCTGCAGCAGGGCCGCGACCTCCTCGCCCAGGCGCAGACGGGCACCGGCAAGACGGCGGCGTTCGCGATCCCCATCCTCGGGCGGGTCTCGCCTGGCGCGAAGCGCCCGCAGGCCATCGTCATCGTCCCCACGCGCGAGCTCGCGGTGCAGGTGACGCGCGAGTTCGGCGCCCTCGGCAAGTACCGCGACAGCCACGAGGTCGCCATCTACGGCGGGGTCCCGTACTCGCCGCAGGAGCGCGCGCTCCGGCGCGGCGTCGGGATCGTCGTCGGGACGCCGGGCCGGCTCCTCGACCACATCGAGCGCGGCACCCTCGATCTCCGCGGCATCGAGGTCGTCGTCCTCGACGAGGCCGACCGCCTCCTGGACATGGGCTTCGCGCCCGACGTGCGCCGCCTTCTGCGCAAGATGCCCCCCGTCCGGCAGACCGCGCTCTTCAGCGCGACGCTGCCGTGGGAGGTGCGCGACCTCGCCAGCCGCTTCACGCGCGACGCCGTGTCGCTCGCGATCCATCCCGAGCAGCAGACCGTCGACACGGTCGAGCAGGTGTGGGTCGAGGTCCTCGAGCAGGACAAGGTCCGCGCGCTCGAGGAGCTCCTCTCGCGCGCCGAGTTCGACCAGGTCCTCGTCTTCCGTCACACGAAGCGCGGGGTCGACGACCTCGTGCGGCAGCTCGGAAAGCGCGGCCGCAAGGTCGCGGCGCTCCACGGCGACCTGTCGCAGAGGGAGCGCGAGCGCACGCTCGAGGCCTTCCGTGCGGGAGAGGTGCCGATCGTCGTCGCGACGAACGTGGCCGCGCGGGGGCTGCACATCGACGACATCAGCCACGTCGTGAACTACGACCTGCCCGAGGACACTGAGACGTTCACGCACCGCATCGGACGCACGGGCCGCATGGGCCAGCAGGGCGTGGCGGTGACGTTCGTCGGCGAGTGGGACTTCGATGAGTTCGAGCGGCTCCGCGAGAAGGCGGGCGTCCCGTTCCGCCGCGAGGTCCTCGAGCTCTACGGCCGCTAGGCCGGCACCTTCTCCTTCAGCTGCGCTCGCACCTTCCTCGCGGCCTCGACGACCACCCGGCACTTCGCGATCGTCTCTTCGACGGTGCGCGTCTTCAGCCCGCAGTCCGGATGCGGGTACAGCCGCTCGGCGCTCACGTACTTCAGCCCCTGGCGGATCCCCTCGGCGGCCTCGTCGACCGATTCGAGCTCGTGCTCGTGCACGTCGACGATGCCGATCGCGAGCTCCTTCGTGAACGGATCCTTGTCGAAGAGCCCGAGCCAGCGGTACTCGTAGTTCGACATCGCGAGGTCGAGCTGGTCCACAGGCAGGTCGAGCACCTGCGGGTAGATCGCGGCGAAGTCGCCGTAGCAGATGTGCGAGATCGTCTTCGCCTTGAGGTTCCGCGTAACGATCCCCATCGCCTCGATCGCGATGCCGATCTCCTCGGGCCGCGCGTGGATGGCCGGCTCGTCGATCTGTATGTACTTCGCGCCGGCCTTCTCGAGGTCCTCGGCCTCCTGCCGGATGACCTCCGCGAGCGCGAGCGCGGCGTCGCGGCGCGTGGGGTACGCCTCGTTGAACGACCAGTCGAGCATCGTGTACGGGCCGGTGAGCATCCCCTTGACCGGCCGATCGGTGAGCGACTGCGCGTACTCGAACCACTCGACCGTAATCGGCTCCGGGCGGCGGATCCTCCCCGCGAT
>CAZSRI010000111.1:0-6016 GCA_964609145.1 uncultured Chloroflexota bacterium | reverse complement strand
CTACGACTTCGGCGGCAACTACAACGTCCTCGAGGTGTACGTCCGCTACCTGCGGCAGAAGCTCGAGGCCGGCGGCGAGCCGCGGCTCCTCCACACGCTCCGCGGCGCCGGGTACGTCCTGCGCGAACCGTGACCCTGCGGCTCCGGCTCGCGCTCTGGTACGGCGCCCTCCTCGCGGTCGTCCTCACCGCCGGATTCGTCTTCTCGTACCTCATCCACGCCACGTTCCCGCACGAAGCCGACGCCGCGTTCGAGGCGTCCCTCGCACGTCTGCGCCTCATCCTCGTCGTCGTCGGCGCGATCGGCGTCGCCACGGCGGTCGTCGGCGGATGGGCGATCTCGGGCTCGGCGCTGCGGCCGCTCTCGAAGGTGACCGAGACCGCGCGCGCCATCGCGCTGTCGCGCGGCTTCGCGCGGCGCATCGAGGTGCGCGAGGACCGGCGCGACGAGCTGAGCGAGCTCGCGCGCACGTTCAATCAGATGCTCGCGAGCCTCGACGAGGCGTACCGCCGGCAGCAGCGCTTCGTCGCCGACGTGTCGCACGAGCTCCGCACTCCGCTCACGAGCATCCAGGGCGACCTCGAGCTCCT
Source organism: uncultured Chloroflexota bacterium (assembly GCA_964609145.1). GTDB lineage: Bacteria > Chloroflexota > Limnocylindria > P2-11E > P2-11E > JACPOT01. The sequence goes on along the minus strand of CAZSRI010000111.1, from coordinate 5,426 downwards.
CTCGCGCGACCTGCCCGACCGCGACCGCTCCGCCACGCTCGCCGAAGCGGTCCGTGAGTCGCGCCGCCTCGCGCGGCTCGTCGACGACCTCCTCGTCCTCGTCCGTGCGGACGCCGGACCGCAGCCGTTCCTGCCGAAGCCCGTCCAGCTCGACGAGGTCGTCATGGAGGTCTTCCGCGAGCTCCATCCACAGGCGGGCCAGCGCCTGCAGGTCGTCGACCTCGACGCGGCGCGCCTCATGGGCGAGCGGGACCGTCTGAAGCAGCTCGTCGTCATCCTCACGGACAACGCCCTTCGCTACGGACCCGACGGGCTCGTTGCGATCTCGGTGGGCCGCGACGGCGGGCACATCGTGCTCAGCGTGGAGGACGAAGGGATCGGGATCGGCCCCGACGTCGCGCGGCGCGCCTTCGAGCGCTTCTACCGCGGTGCCGACGCGCAGCGGCTCGATCCGAGCGGGACCGGTCTCGGGCTCGCGATCGCGCGGTGGATCGTCGAGCGCCACGGCGGGTCGATCGCGCTCGAGCCGCGCGCGCCGAAGGGGACGCGCGCCACGGTCCGCCTGCCGGCGATGGCGCGCAACGGCAGCGTGCGGGCGAACGCCGAGTAGCTACCCGGCTCGACGCACCTCGTCGTGCTCGCGCACCCTCGCCGCCACGTGCACCGCGACGTCGTCGCCCGGTCCCGCCGACGGCACGTCGTGATGGTCGACCTGCATGCGGTCGACGGTCATCGTTTCGTCCGTCGTGTGCCCGACGACGCGGATCCGGTCGCCGACCTTCAACGCGTCGCTGAGCGACACCGCGGCCACGCCGAGGTGGCTGAAGTAGTGCGTGACATGCCCGATCGTCCGCTCGGCGGCGCTCACGTCCCGATCGGCTCCGGCGCGTCCAAGTCGGCGGGCGCGTGCTCGCCCTCGTCGTCCCGAAGGAAGCCGATCCGCGCCAGGCTGCTCAGGTCCGTCATCACGGGCATCCAGTCGTGGCCGCCGACGTCACCCGCGGGGCAATAGCCCGTGAAGCCCGCCACGTCGCAGAGGCACTCGGCCGCCTGATGGCGGTGGTGCACCGCCCGAACGCACACGAGCTGGACCTGCTTCGTTCCCATCGCTCCCCGCGACCGTCCGACGCGAAGCCTACGCCGGGTGTCGAGCGGGACCAGAGCCGAACGTCATTTCGGAGGCACGGACGGCAGGCTCACGCGGAAGGTACTGCCTCTTCCGGGCTCGCTCTCGACGGCGACGCTCCCATCGTGCGCCGCCGCGAGCTCGCGCGCGATGGTCAGGCCGATCCCGCTCCCCGGCACGCCCGCCGCGCTCGGCGCGCGCCAGAAGCGGTCGAACGCGTGCGCCGCCTCGTCACGGCTCATGCCCACACCCGTATCGCTCACTTCCACCACCGCCTGACGCTCTGCCGCGCGTGTGACCACGCGCACGCGGCCACGCGCGGGCGTGAACTTCAGCGCGTTCGAGACGAGGTTCCGCACGACCTGCGCCGTGCGGTCCGGATCCGCGAACGCTGACGCGGGAGCGAGCTCGAGGTCGAGACGGACACCTTTGTCCCGGAACCGGTCAGCCAGCTCCGCCGCGACGTCACGGGCGACGTCCGCGAGATCCATCCGCCGCCTCTCGAGCGCGAAGCCCGCGCCCTCGGCGCGCGCGAGCGCCTCGAGGTCGGCCACGAGGCGGCCCAGGCGGCTCGCCTCGTCGTGCAGCGTCGCGAAGGTCGCCGGCTCCGGCGGGATGACGCCGTCGCGCAGCGCCTCGAGGTGGCCCTGGATCGAGGTGAGCGGGGTCCGCAGCTCGTGCGCGAGGTCGGCGACGACGGCCCGCCGCAGCTCCTCCTCGCGCTCGATCGAGCCGGCCATCGCGTTGAAGGCGCGGCCGAGGTCGCCGAGCTCGTCGTCGGGGAGGTCGCGCACGCGCGCGCCCCGCTCGCCGCGCCGCAGCGCCGCGGTCGCGCCGGCGAGCGCCGCGACCGGCCGGGCGATCCGCCGCGCGAACACGAGCGCGAAGGCCAGCGCCGCGAGCGCGGCGACCGCGGCGGCGATCCACTGCGCCGTCGCGAGCGCGTCGCGCACGTCGCGCTCCGCGGGGAGGTCGTTCGCGGGGAACGTCAGGGTGGCCGTACCGACCGTCCGTCCGCCGACCTGGATCGGCTCGCTCCGCTCCGGCCCGGTCGGCGGGAACGAGCCGCCCATCATGCGCCGCATCGCGTCGCTCATCGGTCCGGTCTCGGCGTCCATCGCGGGCGTCGCCGACGCGGCGAGGACGGTCCCGCCCGCGGGGTCGTATACGGCGAGCGTCGCGCCCGCGGCGGCGGCGAGCTGGTGGGCCGGCTCGAGCTGCGCGCCGCTCCATCCGCCCGCGCGCTCGTACGCGGACGCGAGGCTCGCGACGACGGCCGCGGTGCGCTCGTCCTGCTGCTGGCGCGAATAGCGTTCGAACTCCGTCCGCAGGGCGAAGCTGTCGACGGCGGCGACGAGCGCGACGGCGAGGATCGCTCCGCCGACGCTGCCGGGCACGAGCCGCCCGCGCAGGCCCATTCCGACCCTCGGTCGGGGAGACCCCTCCCTCGGGCCCGGGTGCTCGACCTCGCCGCTTCGCGGTCGCTTCGCGCCCAGGGGCCCCTGCCCCTGGGTCCGCGCGCCCGGGGACCTAGCCATCCCGGTCCGCACCGAAGCGGTAGCCGACGCCGGCCACGGTCTCGATGAAGCGCGGCGCGCGCGGGTCGACCTCGATCTTGCGCCGGAGGTTCTTCACGTGCGCGTCGACGGTCCGCTCGTACCCCTCGTACTCGTATCCCTGGACGCGATTGATGAGCTCGGCGCGCGTGTACGCGCGGCCCGGATGCGCGGCCAGCGCGAGGAGCAGGCCCCACTCGATCGGCGTGATGCTCACGGCCTCGCCGCGACGACGCACCTCGTGACGTTCAGGGTCGATGACGAGCGCTCCGCCGTCGAAGCGCATCTCGCCGCCGGCGGACTCCGGCTCGCGCGACGCCCGGCGCAGGATCGCGCGGACCCGCAGCGCGAGCTCACGTGGGCTGAACGGCTTCGTCACGTAATCGTCGGCACCGAGCCCGAGCCCGGTGAGCCGGTCCTCCTCGCCCGCGCGGGCGGAGAGGATGAGCACCGGCGTGTCCGCGGCCGCGCGGATCTCGCGCAGCACCGTCTCGCCCGCGACGTCCGGCAGGCCGAGGTCGAGCACGACGAGCGCGGGCGACGCCGAGCGCACCAGCTCGAGCGCCGCGGCGCCGGTGCCCGCCGTCAACACGGCGAAGCCGTCGCCCTCGAGGTAGCGACGGACGAGATCGCGGATCGGCTGGTGGTCGTCGACGACGAGAACGGGCCCGCGCACGGGCCCATTCTCGTCTCGCACGTCACGGATCGGTCGGTCACCGACCCCGACGATCATGTCACTGGACGACCACGGTGATGCGCATCCCCGCCGCGGCATGGCCGGGCACGCTGCAGTAGCCCTCGTACGTGCCGGGCGTGAGCGACCGCAGCCCGACGGTCGAGGTCTGCCCGGCGGCGGCGACGACCCGCACCCCGAGCGTCGGGATGGTGAGGTCGTGCAGCACGGCCCCCTCGTTCACGAGGGTGAGGTTCACCTGATCCCTGGGCAGCGTGACCTCGCGGCTCGAGAAGCTCAGGTCCTTCGCCTTCACGGTGACGGTCGGCGCTCCGGGGATCGCGGCGCCCGTCGTCTGCGAGGCGCCACCGTCCCCCCACATGTGCCCGGATCCCATCATCCCGGGACCCGTTCCGCCGTAGCCGCCGCCCATCATCCCGGATCCGAGGCCGTTCCCCATCATCCCGGTGCCGTCGCCGGTCCCGTTCGCGCCGGTCCCGGTGGTCCAGCCCGGACCACCCCACGCCCCCGCGACCGACGACACGAGCGCGAGGACGAGGATGCCCGCCGCGGATGCCGCCGCGACGTAGCCCGCGATCCGCTGCGCCGTCATCGCGCACCTCCGATCGCCGCCTTGCGGGCCCTGTAGTCCTCGGGGTCGATCTCGCCGCGCGCGTAGCGCTCGTCGAGGATGCGCAGCGCGCTGTCGCGGTCGGCGCGCTGGCGCGCGCCGGTCTGGCCCGAGACCGCGAGCACCAGCCACACCGCGCCCGCGATCAGCAGGACCCAGAACAGGAGCATGAAGATCGCGCCGAAGCCCGCTCCGAGGCCCCAGCCCATTCCGCCGAACCCCATCATGTCGAGCACCTCCATCGGTGATGGCGACAGCGTCGGCCGTGGCGATATCGCGGCGATGCGAGTCGTGTGAAGGGTCGATGAAGAAGGGCGCTCGTACCATGCGGGCGATGGCGACCGACGCCCCGGCCCCCACGCGTTCGTGGCAGATCGTGCGGATCGCCGTCGTCGTCGCGCTCGCGGCCCTCGTCCTCGTCCTGGCGACGGGCTTCCGGCGCGATCCGCAGGACATCCGGACCGGCACGATCGGCCAGCCCGCGCCGGCGTTCGATCTCGAGCGTCTCGACGCCCCGGGCCGCGTCGCGCTCGCGGACCTGCGCGGAAAGGTCGTCGTCGTGAACTTCTTCGCCTCCTGGTGCCTGCCGTGCAAGGAGGAGGCGCCCGCGCTCGTCCGCGCGTGGGAGCGCTACCGCACGAGCGGCGTCGTCTTCGTCGGCATCGTCTACCAGGACGAGCCCGACGCGGCAAAGGCATTCCACGAGCGCATGGGCCAGACGTGGCCCGCCGTGCTCGACGAGGACGGGCGCACCGCGCTGCGCTTCGGCGTGTTCGGCGTGCCGGAGACCTACTTCATCGACCCGTCGGGCGTGATCCGCGGCCGCCGGATCGGGCGGATCGACGAGGCGACGCTCATCAACGGGATCGAGGCGCTGCGCCCGCGGCCGTGAGCCGCGGCAGCCGGACGACGGCGCGGGTCCCGCGGGGCGACCGCGGTCCGAGCTCGATCGTCCCCCCGTGCCGCAGCACGATCCAGCGCGCGATGGCGAGCCCGAGGCCGGTGCCGTCCGGCGCGATGCGTCGCGCATCCCCGCCGCGGTAGAAGCGGTCGAACGCGCGCGCCGCGGTCTCGGGGTCGACGCCGATCCCGGAGTCCTCGACCGTGAGGAGCGCCTCGCCGTCGGCCACCGCGACGGACGCCTCGATCGAGCCGTCCGCGGGCGTGTAGCGGAGCGCGTTGTCGAGCACGATGAGCGCGACCTGCTTGAGGGCGTCGCGGTCCGCGCGGACGGGCGCCTCGTCCAGGGCGACGATCCGCAGGCGGTCGCCGGCACGCGGTCGCAGCTCCTCGAACGCCTCCATGAGGACCTCGTCGAGCTCGACGCGCCGCCCTTCGACGGCCTCCTCTCCGGCATCGGCGCGCGCGAGCGCCAGGAGGTCGCCGATGAGGCGAGAGAGCCGCGTCGTCTCCCGCAGGATCTGATCCGCGGCCTCGCGG
>CAZSRI010000110.1:0-6065 GCA_964609145.1 uncultured Chloroflexota bacterium | reverse complement strand
CACCACCGGCAGCCAGGGTGAGCCGACGAGCGCGCTGTCGCGCATGGCCCTCGGCGACCACCGCCACGTGGTCGTGAAGGAGGGCGACACGGTGGTGATGTCATCGAGCCCCATCCCCGGGAACGAGGAGCTCGTCAGCCGCACCGTCGACAACCTGTACAAGCTCGGGGCCGACGTCGTCTACGAGGCCGGCGTACGGCCCCACGTCTCGGGGCACGCGAGCCAGGAGGAGCTGAAGCTCTTGCTCAACGTGCTGCGGCCGACGCATTTCATCCCGATCCACGGCGAGTACCGGATGCTCGTGCGGCACGCGCGCCTCGCGATCGACGTCGGCGTCGCGCCGGAGCGGACGTTCGTCGTCACGAACGGCGACGTCGTGCAGATCGACCGCCACGGCGCGCGGCTCGCCGACCGCGTGGAGGCAGGGCAGACGTACGTCGACGGGCTCTCCGTGGGCGACCTGAGCGAGACCGTCATGCGCGACCGCCGGTCGATCGGCAGCGAGGGCGTGTTCCTCATCGTGCTGTCGATCGACCGGAACACGGGGCATGTGGTCGCCGGCCCCGACATCGTCACGAAGGGCTTCGTGCCGGAGAGCGAGGCGCCCGAGCTCATCGAGGGCGCCCGGGCGAAGGTCCTCGAAGCGCTCGCCGAGACACAGACGGGCGACCGGCTCGCCGAGGCGGCGGCGATCCGCGAGGAGATCCACGGGACGATCAGCAAGTACCTCTACGAGCGGACGAAGCGCCGCCCGATGGTGCTGCCGGTCCTCATGCAGCTCTGATCGCGCACCTCGATACCGCGCCGAGCGTGTCATGTCCGCGCTCGCTCGTTACGCTTGCGGCCGAGTGAGGAACGGGAAGGCCCGCACCATGGGTCGGCGCGCCGCCGTGCCCGCCCGCGCGTCCGCGCGCGTCGGCGTGCGCCGCGACGTCGCCGCGATCGCGCTCGGCGCGTTCGCGCTGCTGTCGCTCGTCGCCCTGGTGACCGACCAGGGCCAGGTGCTGCGCTGGTGGCGTGACGTCCTCGTCGGGGCGCTCGGCGCCGGCGCTGTCCTCGTCCCGCTCGCCCTCGCCCTCGCAGCCGCGACGTTCTGGCGGCCGAGCCTCCGCGATGGCGTCGCCTGGCCCGTGGCGGGCGCCACGGTCGTCTTCGTGTCCCTGCTCGCCGTCGCCGAGGTCGCGTTCGCGGACCCCGGCACGACGGGACCCGGCGGCGGGCTCGGGCGCGGCGTCGGACGTGCCCTCGAGGCGCTCCTCGGGACGGTCGGCGCGGTCGTCGCGCTCCTCGCGTTCTTCGTGCTCGGCGTCGTCATCGCAGCCGAGCGAGGGCTCGTCGAGCTGCTCTCGCCGATCGCGTCGCGCCGTCCGGCGCTGCCGCTGCGGCCCGGCATGGTCCTCCCGAGCGGCACCCCCGTCCGGCGCGCATCGGGCCGGCTGGAAGAGCCCGTCCCGATGCTCGAGCCCGAGGCTGCACGCGAGCCGGAGCCCGAGCTGCGCATCAACCTGCCGCAGGAGCGGCCCGCCCCCAAGCCCGAAGACAAGCCGAAGGCGGCGCCGCAGGCCGCACCCGCGCCGATCGCGCCGAGGCCGGCCGTGCCCGCGCTCGCGGGACTGCCCTCGGCCGCGGTCGCCGCCGAAGGCGTGCTCCACGCGGACGCGCCGGACCGCGCCTGGGTGCTCCCGCCCCTCGACCTCCTCGAGGAGGGCTCCGCGGCGCGATCGGGGCGCGACGAGGTCGTCCGGAACACACGCGTGATCGAGGAGACGCTCGCGCACTTCGGCATCGCGGCGAAGGTCGTCGAGGTGAGCGTCGGGCCCGTCGTGACCCGCTACGAGCTGAAGCCGGCCGCCGGCGTGAAGCTGTCGCGGATCGAGGCGCTCTCCGACGACCTCGCGCTCGCGCTCGCCGCGCGGACGCTGCGCATCGAGGCGCCGATCCCGGGGAAGAGCGTCGTCGGGATCGAGATCCCGAACATGGCGATCGGCCTCGTGTCGCTGCGCGACGTCGCCGAGAGCGCCATCTTCCGGTCCGGCGCCTCGAAGCTCACCGTCGCCCTCGGCAAGGACGTGGCGGGACAGCCGATAGTCACCGACGTCGGCAAGCTCCCGCACCTCCTCATCGCCGGGCAGACGGGCTCGGGGAAGAGCGTGTGCATCGGTTCGATCCTCTGCAGCCTCATGCTCCAGGCGACGCCCGACGACGTGCGGATCCTCATCGGCGACCTGAAGCGCGTCGACTTCCCCGGCTTCAACGGCGTCCCACACCTCATCGTGCCGGTAATGCACGAGCCGCAGCAGATCCTCAACGCCCTCTACTGGACGACGGGCGAGATGGACCGCCGCTACCGCCTCTTCGCGCGCGCCTCGGCGCGGAACATCGGGGCCTACAACGAGAAGCACTCGGGCCAGGACCGCGTGCCGTACGTCCTCTTCGTCATCGACGAGCTCGCCGACCTCATGCTGCAGGCGCCGATCGAGGTCGAGAAGCAGATCACGCGGATCGCGCAGCTCGCGCGCGCGACGGGGATCCACCTCGTGCTCGGCACGCAGCGGCCGTCGGTCGACGTCATCACGGGCCTCATCAAGGCGAACATCCCCGCGCGCGTCGCGTTCGCGACCGCGTCGGCGGTCGACTCGCGCACGATCCTCGACATGACCGGCGCCGAGAAGCTCCTCGGCCGCGGCGACATGCTCTGGCTGGCGCCGGACTCGCCGAAGCCCGTCCGCGCGCAGGGCGTCTTCGTGTCCGACCAGGAGATCGAACGCATGACGCGCCACTGGAAGCAGCAGGGCGAGGCGACGTACCACCTCGAGATCCTCGCCGAGCAGGAACGCGGGCGGTCGCGCGAGGACGAGGCCGACGAGATGGACGACGACCGCTACGACGAGGCCGTCGAGATCGTCCAGCGCGCGGGGCAGGCGTCCGTGTCGATGCTCCAGCGCAAGATGACGATCGGGTTCGCGCGCGCCGGCCGGCTCATCGACCTCATGGAGCGCCGCGGCGTCATCGGCCCGGCGAAGGGCCCGGGCAAGATGCGCGAGGTGTACGGCGCCGGCACACGTGTGCGCGATGCCTGAGGTGATGCGTCTCGGCGAGATCCTCCGTGCGCAGCGGGAGCGCAAGGGCATCACGCTCGAGCAGGCCGCCGAGGACACGCGCATCCGCGAGAAGTTCCTCGCGGCGCTCGAGAGCGGCGATCATCGCTCGCTCCCGGGCGCCGTCTACACGAAGGGGTTCCTGCGCAACTACGCCGACTACCTCGACCTCGACAGCACAGAGCTCGTCGCGCTCTACACCGCCGAGCGCGCGGTGACGCCTGAGCCGCCGCGCCGCTTCGAGCCGATGCGGCCGGTCATGCGCGAGGGCGTGTTCATCTCTCCACGGATCCTCGTGCCGATCGTCGTGACGATCGCGGTCGTGCTCTTCGTCGGCTACATCTCGTACCAGTTCGCGGCGTTCGCGACGCCGCCGAAGATCGAGGTGACGGAGCCCGCCAGCGACGCGATCGCGACGGATGCCCGGTACACGGTGCGCGGGCGCACGATCCCCGACGGGCGCATCACGGTGCGCGTGTTCCCGGGCCCGGAGACGTTCCCGGACATCCGTCCCGCGGCGGACGGCACCTTCGAGGTGACGGTGCCGCTCCACGCGGGCGTGAACCACATCGAGGTGCAGGTGCTCGACGCGACGGGGAAGGTGAGCATCATCAGCCGCAGCGTCTTGCTCGAGACCGTCGCGCAGCCGAGCGCCGCGCCGGACCAGGCGCCGCAGATGGTCGTCGAGCAGCCCGCGCAGGGGACGACGTTCACGAACTCGGCCGTGCCCATCTCGGGACGCGTCGAGAAGGGCGTGACGAGCCTGACGGTGAACGGCGCGCCGATCACGGTCGGGCCGGACGGGCGCTTCTCGGATTCCATCCCATATCCGGCCGGCACGTACGCGGTCCGCTTCGTCGCGCGCACCGCCGGCGGCGCCGAGGTCACGGAGACGCGGACGGTGACCGTGGCGTTCACCTCGGCCGTCGTGACCGTGCGCGTGCAGGGCGGCGAGGCGTGGCTGTACGTCGTCGTCGACGGCTCGCCCGTGCCGGGCACCGGGAAGGTGCTCACGGCGGGCACGACGCAGACGTTCAGCGGGAAGACCGTCGTCGTGCGCAGCGGGAACGCCGGCGCGACGACGGTCGTGTACAACGGCCAGCTGCAGGCCTCGCTCGGAGCTGCCGGCCAGGTCGTCGAGAAGACGTACACGTTCCAGACCGGCGGATAGGTAGCCTCTCCGCGTGCCCTCGGCGAAGCGCGCGCCCACCTACGACGAGCTCGTCGCGCGCGTCGCGACGCTGCAGCCGCGGCTGCGGCGCCGCAAGGCGACGGTCGCGAGCATGGAGTCCTGTACCGGCGGCCTCCTCGGCGCCGTGCTGAGCGAGAACCCTGGCTCGAGCGACACCTACCTCGGCGGCGGCGTCGTCTACGCGAACGACGCGAAGACGACGCTCGCGGGCGTCCCGGCCGACCTCGTGCACTCGCACGGCGCCGTCTCCTCCGTCGTCGCCGGCGCCCTCGCGCGCGGCGCGAGGGAGCGCCTCGGCGCGACGATCGGGCTCGGGATCACGGGGATCGCCGGGCCGACCGGCGCCACGCCGGGGAAGCCCGTCGGGCTCGTGTACGTCGCGGTCGACAGCGAGCGGCACCGCGCCGCGCGATCGTTCCGCTTCGCCTTCGACCGGGCGGGGAACCGCCTCGCGAGCGTAGCCGCCGCGCTCGACCTCCTCGCAGAGGCGATCAGGTGACGCCGCCCGTCGGCGTCGGCCTGCTCGGCCTCGGCACCGTCGGATCGGCCGTCGCGCGCGCTATGGAGCGGCGCGCGCCGTGGATCGAGGCGAGCGCCGGACGGCCGGTGCGGCTCGTGGCGGCGGCGGTGCGCGACACGGCGAAGGCTCGTGACGCCGGCAGCGTCGCCGTCGTCGAGAACCCGTTCGACGTCCTCGACGACGAGGCCGTCGACGTCGTGGTCGAGGTCATCGGCGGCCATCGCCCCGCGCTCGACCTTCACCTCGCCGCCTTCGAGCGCGGGAAGCACGTCGTCACCGCGAACAAGGAGGTCGTCGCGAAGGAGTGGCGCGCGCTCCACGAGGCCGCACGCGGGGCGAAGCGCGAGCTGCGGTTCGAGGCGGCGGTCGCGGCGGCCGTCCCCGTCGTCGCGGCGGCGCGGGCGCTGGGCGCGGCGCGGCCGCGCGTGCTCAGCGGGCTGCTGAACGGCACGACGACGTATCTCTGCGGCCGCATGGAGGCCGGCGCCTCCTTCGACGACGCGCTGCGCGAGGCGCAGGCGAAGGGCTACGCGGAGGCCGACCCGAGCGCGGACGTCGACGGCTGGGATCCCGCGTACAAGCTCTCGATCCTGGTCAGCCTGCTCGAGGGACGGCACTTCCCGCCGGACCAGGTCGCGCGGACCTCGGTGCGCGGGTTGACGCCCGAGGCGATCTCCGACGCGGCGACGCGCGAGGCGCGGATCCGCTACCTCGCCGTCGCGGACTTCGGCGAGCGCGCGACGAAGGCGCGCGTCGCGCCGCAGGAAGTGCCCGCGGCCTCGCTGGAAGGCGCGGCGGACGGGCCCACGAACGTCGTGCGGATCGAGACCGACCTCGCTGGAACGCTCACGTTCATGGGACCGGGCGCGGGCGGCGATGCCACGGCGAGCGCGATACTCGGCGACGTGATCCAGATCGCGCGCGCCATCCGATGAACGTCCTCAAGTTCGGCGGCACGTCCGTCGCGACCGCCGACGCGATCGGCCGCGTCGCGGCGATCGTCCGCGCCGAGCCGGCGACGCCCGTCGTGGTCGTCTCCGCGACCGCCGGTACGACGAACGCGCTCATCGACGCGGCGAGCGCGGCCGCCGGGGGCGACGTCGAGGCCGCAGAGGGCGCGATCCGCCGGCTCGCCGACAAGCACGCCGGTCTCCTCGCGGCGACGTCGGGGGAGAGCGGCGAGACGGCCGCGGCGCTCGAGGCCCTCGCGCAGCGGACCGCGGCGCTCCTGCGCAGCGTCGCGATCCTCCACGAG
>CAZSRI010000109.1:0-6170 GCA_964609145.1 uncultured Chloroflexota bacterium | reverse complement strand
TGGGTGGGGGGCGTGCGCGGAGGGGTGGGGTGTTGGCGGGTGGTAGGTGTGGGCGAGGGTCCCGGGTCCGGGACGCGGGGCGGTCCACGGGTACTCCGGCGCGTTCGGGTCGTAGGCCGCCGGCGGGTTCGTCGACGCCGAGCTGCTCGACCTGACCGGGGAGACGTGGACCACTGGCCCTGCGGACCTCCGCTTCGCCTACCGCACGAGCGCGCTCCAGGGCACGCCGACGATCGTCGCGCGCGCGCGTTTCCGCGGCACTCCGTCGGACCGCGACACGGCGGTCCGGCGGATCAAGGAGATCGCGAACGAGCGCGCGGCGAAGCAGCCGCTCGCGCAGCCGAACACGGGCTCGATCTTCCGCAACCCGCCCGGCGACTTCGCCGGGCGCCTCATCGACGTCGCTGGGCTGAAGGGGCACCGCCTCGGCGGCGCGATGGTGAGCGAGAAGCACGCGAACTTCATCGTGAACATGGGCGATGCGACCGCGGAGCAGATCCGCGAGCTCATGCGTCTCTGCCAGCGCGAGGTGCGCGAGCGCTTCGGGGTCGAGCTCGTCCCCGAGGTCGAGCTCGTGGGCGAATGGGAGTGAGGATCTCGCCCGGGACCTGTAGGCTGCTGCGAGCGCCCCTCAGTTCAGTTGCACTGGGTGAGGACCGCAGGGTCACAGCCCGACGGCCAGGCCATCCCCCACGCTTCGATCTTGCGCGTCGAGCACCGGACCGTTCCCTTGCCGTCCACGGCCGGTGTCGCTGGGTCGAGATCGTCGGCTCGCCGATCGAGCCTGTAGTCCACGCCGAGCGTTCCCGTCTCATATCCGGGGCGGGAGTTGACAAAGAGGACCACGAGTTCCTCCTTGTGCGCGTACCGGTCCGCGAAATAGGCCTGCAGGGCGGTCATGTCCCTGGCGACCATCGTCTGCCCGGTGTTGTTGTCGGTGACCGAGTCGGAGCGGAGGCGATCGTCGAAGTAGGTGGCCGCCGCAGAGGGATCCTGTCGGCTGAAGGCCGCGGCGAAGTCCCGGACGATGGGCTCTGCGATCGCCCTCGAGCACTCCTGGGGTGTCGCGGTCGCGGACGCAACCGGGGCTGTGACCAGCCTGGGTGCGCTGCAGCCACCAACGAGCGCCGCGGCGATCGCAGCTATCGCGAGACGCTTACAAACCCACGACACCGAGTGTCACCAAGCACGAAACGAGGAGCAATGCGCCGCTGATCCTGCGTGCCGTTGGCGAACGGATCAGGAGGGCCGCTGCGACCCGCTGGAAGGTGAGTCCGCGAGCCTCCGCGACTCTTCCGACGAAAAGGAGCCCAGTAGCTGCAGCACCGCGGGTGAACCCGTACGACCCGTACACGAGCATGCCGGCGAACGGAGCGCCCACCGACGTCCCTCTGCGGTTCCGTAACGGACGAGCAACGGGTGGCATGAGCACTGAGCCGCTGAAGGGCGCCTCGTCCGGATGCCCCCGCAACGACCGGGGTGGAACGAACGTCATTCGCATTTTGCGCACTGCGCTCGAGGCGGTCACCGCACGGTCCCCAGGCATTGCGGATCGTCTGCGGCTCGGACCGACTGCCGAAGACACCAGCGGGGTTGGCGGGACGTTCACAGGCATACCAGAGGCTCCTGGTCGGTGGACCACTCGCTGATGGAGCCGGTCGCAGCACGCGAAGCCAGCAGGTGGCCGCGGGCGCCGGCGGCCAGGAAGGTCTCGCTCCGGCGCTCATGTGCGTTCGTCGGCTCCAGGTGAGAGGGGCTTCGGCGTCGACCTCGTCCCCGAGGTCGAGCTGGTGGGGGGAGTGCGACTGACCAATCTCTGTGTGACTTGCAATGTGCAGCCGTATGGGACTAGCGTGATCGCCATGGCACGGGCGCATGTGGTCCTAGCCGAGCAGATCCTCAGGCGGATCGATGCGAACGTCGGCAAGCGGCAGCGCAGCCGCTTCCTGGAAGAGGCGGCGCAAGAGAAGCTCGATCGGATCGAGCTTGAGAAGGCTCTCAAGGCCACGTTCGGGATCGCCCGCGGGGCGCGCTACCGCCACTGGAAGGACCAGCGCGCGATCAATGCTTGGGTCCGACGCGTGCGGCGGGAGGGACGCTGAGCCGCTACTTGCTCGACTCGACGGTCCTGATCGCCCACATCCGAGGGCGAGAGATGGTCGCGCAGCGAGTGCGCGATCTCGTTCGCGACGGTCACACGATCGGGACGACGTGCGTCAATCTCGCCGAGACCGAGCGCGGGCTCCGACCGAAGGAGCGCCGCGCGGCAGACGCCCTGTTCGAGCGCCTCGCCTTCTTCGTCACCACCAGGGAAGCTGCCATTCGTGCCGGCAGATATCAGGCGGACCAGGCGCGCCGGGGCCGGACGATCCACACGTCCGATGCGCTGGTCGCGGGGACGGCGCGTGCGCACGGTGCGGTCATCCTGACCCATAACGTGAAGGACTTCCCGATGCGCGACGTGCGCGTAGAGGCCGCACCGGGCCCGGTCTCGTGAGCACCGGGTACCGCCGGCGCATCCGCGTCGGCGTCCTCGCGGGAGGCGCGAGCGCCGAGCGCGGCATCTCGCTCGCGACGGGGCACCAGATCGCCGAGCACCTGCCGCAGGACCGCTACGAGGTGGTCCTGCTCGACCCGCTCGCGCTCATGGCGAACAACCCCGCGATCAGCGCGGAGCAGCGCGCGACGGCGCGGGCGCTCGCCGAACACTCGGGGCGCATCCAGGCCCTCACCGACCGCGACCGCCGCGAGCTCCCCGCGGACCTCCAGCGGCAGATCGAGAGCGCCGCGGCGTCGCTCCAGCCTGCGACGCGAGCGATCGTCCCGGCGTCGAGCGATGCGCCGATCGACGTCGCGTTCATCGCGCTCCACGGTCCGTGGGGCGAGGACGGCCGCCTTCAGGGCCTGCTCGACGTCCTCGGGATCCCGTACGTCGGGTCGGGCGTGCTCGCGTCCGCCCTCGCGATGGACAAGGTCGTGGCGAAGCAGGTGATGCGTGGTGCGGGGATCGACGTGCCTCGGGACGCGCTCGTCACGCGCGCGGGCTACGCCCGCGATCCGGGCGCCGCGGCGCGCGCCGCCCAGGCGATCGGCTACCCCGTCTTCGTGAAGCCGGTGCGCCAAGGGTCGAGCTTCGGCGCGGCGATCGTCGAGCGCCCGGACCAGCTCCCCTCCGCGGTCGCCGACGCGCTGCGCTACGACGACCGCGCGCTCGTCGAGGAGTTCCTGCGCGGAACGGAGCTCACCGTCGGCGTCATCGCCGAAGGGGAGGAGCTTCGCGCGCTGCCGGTCATCGAGGTCGTGACGCGCCGCGCGTTCTTCGACTACCAGGCGAAGTACGACCCCGCCGTCACGGACGAGATCTGCCCGGCGCGGATCGACGACGGGCTCGCGCGACGCGCGCGGGACGTCGCGCTGCGGGCGCATCGCGCGCTCGGCTGCGAGGACCTCTCGCGCACGGACATGATCGCCGCGGGCGACCGCCTCGCCGCGCTCGAGGTGAACACGATCCCCGGGATGACGGCGAACAGCCTGCTGCCGAAGGCGGCCCGCGTCGCGGGGATCCCGTTCGGGGAGCTCCTCGAGCGGCTCATCGCCTCGGCGCTCGCGCGTTCGCGCGGGGAGGACCCCGGTCGCGAGGCGTAGCCCCGGGCGGCGGCGCCCCTCGGCCCGGCGCGGCCCGGCCGACGGCGCGCGCGTCGCGGCGGCCGCGATCGCCCTGATCTGCGCCGTGGGGCTCGGGCTGCTCGCGTTCTCCGATGCCCCGAAGGTCGCGGCGGTGAGCGTGAGCGGCGCCCGGCACGTGGGCGCCGACGCCGCGCGCGCCGCGAGCGGCCTCGTCGGGGCGCCGCTGTTCCGCGCGAGCGCGGCGCAGGCGCGGGCGACGCTGCTGCGCCTGCCGGCGGTGCGCGACGCCCGCGTCGACGTCGCCCTCCCGGCGGGGGACGCGCGCATCGCCCTCGTGGAGCGCGAGGCCGTGGGGCGATGGGTCGTCGGCGGCGTCGAGTGGTTCGTCGACGCCGGCGGCGTCCTGTTCGCGTCGGCCGACGCGAGCGCGGCGCCGTCGCTGCGCGTCCGGGACACGCGCTCGTCCGCCCACGCGGCCGGCGACCGGATCGACGCGGCGCTGGTGGCCGCGGCGATGCGGCTCGCCGCGGTGGCGCCGGGCGAGCTGCGGGCGGATGCGGTCGCGCCACGCGTGCGCGTCGACGCCGGGGCCAGCGGGCTGGTCCTCGAGAGCGGAGCGGGGTGGGAGGTGCGCTTCGGGGAGCCGGTCGGGATCGAGGAGAAGCTCGCGCTCGCCGAGCGCACGCTGCGGGAGCGGGGAGATCAGCGGCTAGAGTACGTGGACGTGCGGACGGCGGGGTTCATCGTCGTCAAGTGACGCTGTGGCTGCCGCTCGTCGGCCTGGCCGCGGGCGTCCTCATCGGCCTCGCCTTCCGGATCACGCTGCCGATCGAGCTCGCGCGCTACACCGCCGTCGGGATCCTCGCCGCGCTCGACTCCATCCTCGGCGCGCTGCGCGCCGAGCTCGAGGGCCACTTCGATGCGCGCGTCTTCCTGTCGGGCTTCTACACGAACGCGCTCCTCGCCGCGGCGCTCACCTTCCTCGGTGACCGGCTGGGGATCGACCTCTACCTCGTCGCCCTCTTCGCGTTCGGCTGGCGGATCTTCCAGAACGTGGCTGTGATCCGCCGCCACTTCCTCTAACCTGAGCGCTCGTGCCTGAGCAGCCGACGATCGTCGCCATCGACATCGGGACGACGAAGGTGTGCGCGCTCGTCGCGGAGCTCGACGACCGCGCCGCGAGCGTCATCGGCATCGGGACGGCCCCATCCGACGGGCTGCGCAAGGGCGTCGTCATCGACATCGACCGCACCGTCCAGGCGGTCGCGGCCGCCGTCGAGGCCGCCGAGCGCATGTCGGGCTACAAGGTGCGCTCGGCGCTCGTCGGCGTCTCGGGGAACCACATCAGCTCGCAGAACTCGCGCGGCATGGTCGCGATCTCGGGCCATCGCGACGTCGCCGACGACGACACGCGCCGCGCGATCGAGGCCGCGCGCGCCGTGAGCGTCCCGAACACGCGCCAGATCCTCCACGTCATCCCGCGCGGCTACGTCGTCGACGGGCAGGCGGGCGTGCGCGACCCCATCGGGATGACGGCGGTGCGGCTGGAGGTCGAGACACACATCGTCACGGCGTCCGCGACGAGCGTGCAGAACCTCTCGAAGTGCGTCGAGCACGCGGGCGTCGCCATCGACGAGCTCGTCCTCTCGCCCCTCGCGACGGCCGAGGCCGTCCTGACCGACGAGGACCGCGAGCTCGGCGTCGCGCTCGTCGACATCGGCGGCGACACGAGCGACGTCGCGATCTTCCAGGACGGCTCGATCTCGCACGCCGCGACCATCCCGATCGGCGGGCGGAGCGTGACGAGCGACCTCGGCATCGTCCTCCGTGTCGCCCCTGACAGCGCGGAGCAGGTGAAGCTGCGCTACGCGACCGCGCTCCCGCTCGAGGTCGATCCGGACGAGGTCGTGCAGATCACGTCGATCGGCGAGGAGCTGCCCCACGGCGTGACGCGCCGCCACATCAGCGAGATCGTCCAGTTCCGCATCCAGGAGCTCTTCGAGCTCGTCGCCGCCGAGATCGAGGCGGCCGGCGCCACGAACCGCCTCCAGGCGGGGCTCGTCCTCACCGGCGGCGGCGCGCTCCTGCCGGGGATCGGCCGGACCGCGCGCGACCAGCTCGGCATGGCGGCGCGCATGACCGGGCCGCACGGCCTCGGCGGGCTGACGGACCAGATCGCGGGGCCGCAGTTCGCGGCCGCGAGCGGGCTGCTGCTCTGGGCGGCGCGCCACGAGGGCGCCGAGGAGGACCGCGCCCGCGCCCGGGCCGGCGACGGGTTCGGGTCCCGCCTCGGTCGGCTGTTCAAGGGGCTCGTGCCCTAGCGGGAGTGCGCCGGGCGACGAGCGCCCCTCGGCGGGGTGAGGTTGCCTCGGGTCGGGCCTCTCTGAGCTCGGCCGCTCTTCGGGGTCCCCGCTCACCTGGATCGCGCGTCCCGCCCGGGTACCCACGCTCCCTCGTCAGAGAGGCCGCTCCCCTCGACCTCACCCCGCCTCGCGGCACGGCACCGGCGCGGGCCGGCGCAAGTGACCGTCACATCGCGTGAC
>CAZSRI010000108.1:4365-6548 GCA_964609145.1 uncultured Chloroflexota bacterium | reverse complement strand
CGTCCTCGATCGTGATGATCCGCTCGTCCTCGGGGATGAAGCCCGACATGATGTTCAGGAGGGTCGTCTTCCCGGAGCCCGTGCCGCCCGAGATGAAGATGTTCAAGCGCGCTTCGACGCACGCCCGGAGGAACTCCATCATCTCCGGCGTCGCCGTGCCGAACTTCACGTAGTCCTCGACGGTGATGCGGTACTTCGGGAACTTCCGGATCGTGATGACGGGCCCGTTCAGCGCGAGCGGCGGAATGATGATGTTCACGCGCGAGCCGTCCGGCAGGCGCGCGTCCTCGTAGGGCTTCGACTCGTCGACGCGGCGTCCGATCGGCGCGATGATCCGCTCGATCACGCGCATGACGTGCTCGTCGTTCGCGAACGTCACGTCGGACAGCTGCAGCTTGCCCTTGCGCTCCACGTACACCCGGAACGGCCCGTTCACCATCACCTCGGTGATCGTGTCGTCGTTGAGGAGCGGCTGGATCGGACCGAACCCGAGGATCTCGTCGAGGATCTGCTCGAGCATGCGCTGCCGGTCGATGCGGGTGATGACGATGCCGTCCTCGTCGAGGAACTTCGTGAAGATCTCCTCGATCGTCGATCGGACCGCCTTCGCGTCCGAGAGATCGAGGCGCGGGTCGAGGTTGTTGATGATCTTCGTCTGCAGCTGCAGGCGGACGTCGCGCATGCCGTCGCGCGCGGGGGCGACGGTCTGCGTCAGCGGTCCGGTCGGCGGCGGCGGCGGAGCCTTCCCGTCGGCCGGCGGGACCGCGACCGGGGTCGCGGCGGGCGCGGTCGGCCGGGCTCCCTCAATGCGACGGAGCAGCGACATGGCCGAGCGAGTGTACGACCGAGGCGGTGTCTATCCGGTCGCTCCGGGAGGGTACGAAGGGGCTAGGAACGTGCGAAGAGGCGCAGTCCTCCCGGCTTCGCGGCGGCCTTGCTCGGAACGGCCGCCGGCGCTTCCCCGCTCAGCCTTCCGGCGAGCGTGAAGACGTCCTTGGCGACCTGCGAGTCGTGGTGGCTGATGACGAACGGGACGCCCCGGTTCACCGCGAGCACGAGCGTGCGGCCATCCGACACGATCGTGTGGGGGATCTTCCGGCCGAGGCTCGCCTCGATGTCGGTCGCCTTGATGCCGCCGGAGCTGTCGTTGCGGTTCGCGATGAGCTGCACCTTGTCCTTCTCGTACCCGAGCTTCTCGGTGATCTCGAGGAAGACGCGCACGTTCTTCATGCTCGTGATCTCGAGCGTCATCGGCGTGAGCACGATGTCCGCGGTGTCCATCATCGTGAGCACGACCTCCTGGAACGACGGCCACGTGTCCACGATCACGAACGCGTAGCGCTCGCGCAGCGTGTCGAGGACGTGCTTCATGTTCGCGCCCGTGATGAGCTCCGCGGATTCCGGCGTCGGCGGCGCGAGGAGCACCTTGATCCCGGAGGAGTGCGCGACGAGCACCGTGTCGATGACGTCCGCGTCGGCCGATTCGAACGACCCGACGAGGTCCGCGATCGTCTTCGCCTTCGGGTTCATGTTGAGGATGACGCCGATGTCGCCGAACGGCAGGCTCCCGTCGACGAGGACGACGGGCTTACCCGTGGACTGATGGATCGCGACGGCCAGGTTCGTCGCGATCGTCGTCCGCCCGACGCCGCCCTTCGGCGAGAACAGCGTGATGACCGTGCCCTTCTCCGCTTCCGCGGCTGAACCGGGTGCGGCGACAGCGCCGCCCCCGGGCGCGGTCTGCGCGTAACGCTCGCGCTTCACCTTCTCGAGCTCATGGACGTGGCGGATCGCGTTCACGAGCTGGTCGGAGGAGAACGGCTTCACGAGGAACTCGCGCGCCCCGGCGAGCATCGAACGCCGCAGGTAATCCTGCTCGCCCTGGACGCTCATCATGATGATCGGCGACCCCGGGACGGTGTTGGAGATGATCTCCGTCGCGGTGATCCCGTCCATGTCGGGCATGTTGATGTCCATGAGGATCGCGTCCGGTGCGGCGCTCTTCGCGAGCGCGATCGCCTCCTGGCCGCTGCCCGCCGCTCCGACGACCTCGAAGTCCGGCTCGAAGCTGAGGAGCTTCGCGAGGTTGTCGCGGGTGTCGGCGATGTCGTCGACGATGAGGATGCGGATACGCTCCGCGGTGGCCGTTGGCACGCCGCGAGGATATCCGGTGCGCCCGCTAG
>CAZSRI010000108.1:0-4265 GCA_964609145.1 uncultured Chloroflexota bacterium | reverse complement strand
GTTGGCACGCCGCGAGGATATCCGGTGCGCCCGCTAGGGCGTCACCGCGAGGGCGATCAGAGCGCCGGCGCCGAGCGCGACGCCGTAGGGGATGCGGCTCTTCATGAGGCGCCAGAACGGATCGACGACCTCGGTGTCCGGCGGCGCGAGACGGCGCAGCCCGATGAGGATCACGGCGAGCACGCCGCCCGCGAGCGCGCCGTACAGCGCGGAGGACAGCAGCAGGAGCGACCCACGCAGGGCGCCGATCGCCATGAGCATCTTCGCGTCGCCCGCCTTGAGGCCTCCCGCGGCGTAGAACGGATAGGACACCAGGAAAGCGAGCGCCAGTCCGGAGAGATGGTCGATGAGACCGCCTTCGAACGGCGCGCCTGGGATCCCTTCGAACACCCCGAGGGCGACGCCGACGAGCATCGCGGGGTACGTGAGGACGTTCGGGATGCGCTGCCACCGCCAGTCCGTGACGATCACGGTCGCCACGAAGGCGGCGAGCAGCGCATCCTCGACGATCCGCAGCGGTCCCAGCGTTCCCAGGGTTACGTCAGGTTATTACCGATATTGCTGAAGATGTTCTGGATCTGTCCTCGCAGGAAGATCATGGCGACGATCACCGCGATCGCGATGACGGCGATGATGAGTGCGTACTCGACGAGACCTTGCCCCTCGTCGTCGCGAAGGAACGCGTACGGCACGGGCTTCCCTCCCTTCTTGGGGTCGTTCGGCGGGTAAGCATGCGAACGGGATCCGATGCGGACAACCGGCCCGGAAGTACGAGGACCGGCACCGGATCGATCGTCCGCAGGGCGTACAGCCAGTAGCGCGCAGCGTCCGCTTCCGTTCACTTCGGCAGTGGTGGGAAGGGTCCTCGCCGCGCTCACGCACCGCAGCCCAGCGCCGCGCGCGGTCGCCGCTGTCTCGATCGCCGTGGCGCTGTGGCTGGGGGCGTGGTCGATCAGCTACCTCCTGGTCGGCGAAGGCGCGCTCCGCGCGGTCATGACCGCGCGGATCCCCGACGAGGTCCTCTCCTCCGGCCCCTCGCTCGCGACGACCATCTTCGGCTGGAACTTGCTGTTCGGGGTCGGCGCCGTCGTGGTCGGCAGCCTGTTCGCGTTCGGCCGCCTCTCGCTCGGGTACTTCGCACCGTGGTGGTGGGCGCTCGGCTACGGCGCCGCGCTCGGGACGAACTCGTTCGTCCTCACCGTGCCGGGGAAGATCGCGCCGCGGATCGACATCTTGTGGCAGCACATCGGCGCGCGAGAGATCCTCGCGTACATCCTCGTCGCGGTCGCGCTCTCGAACGTCCACCTGTGGCGGCCGCGCCGCTGGCACGACCTCGCGCTTTCCCGCGTGCGGCGCATCGCCGACGTGCGACTCGGCGCGACCGAGCTCGCGTGCATCGCGGCCGCGCTCCTGCTCCTCGCCTGGACGGCGAACGTCGAGGCCGCCGGGGTCATCGCCTTTCTCAAGTGAGCGTCCAGCGCGCGTGACACCATCGCGCGCGTGAGGAACGCGCGCGGCTCGTGGCGGTGGCTCCTCGCGCTGTTCACGCTCGCCGGCTTCCTCGAGGTCGTCTTCTTCGGACAGCTGTCCGCGTTCATCCCTCTCTACCTCCCGCGCTTCGGCATCGCGTCGGCCGACGTGCCGATCTGGGTCGGACGCATCCTCGCCGTCGCCGGTCTCCTCGGGGTCCCGTTCCTTCCGTTCTGGGGCGCGCTCGCCGACCGCTACTCGCGCAAGCCCGTGATCGTCCGCTCGTTCGCGGCACACGTCGTCGCGGGAACGACGATGGCGCTCGCCCCGAACGTGTGGGTGTTCGCGGCGGGATACACGGTCACCGCGCTCGCGTTCGGCAACACGGGCCTCATGACCGCGACGCTCGCGGAGCGGACGCCGGAGCGTCGCGCCGCGTTCGCGATCACGACGATGAACTCGGCCGGCCCGATCGGGGCGTTCGTCGGACCGCTCGTGGGCGGTCCGGTGTTCGACCGCTTCGGCCTGCCGACGCTCCTGGCGGTCGACGCCGCGGTGATGGTCGCCCTCATCGTGCTCCTCACGTTCGGGTACGACGACCCGTACCGGGCGCGGAGCGATCGACCGCTCATCGACCTCCTTGGGGAGGGCCCCCTGCTCCTCGCGCGGTCGCCGCGCCTGCGCGTCCTCTTCCCCGCCCTGTTCGTCGTCATCTCGGGCTGGATGGCGGTGTTCTCGTTCCTGCCGCTCGCCGTCACAGCGCTCTACCGCGGGGACGCGCCGGGCACAGCGGTCGGGCTCGTGAGCGGGGCCGCCGGGCTCATCGTCCTCGCGGCCGGACCGATCGTCGGCGCGCTCGCCGACCGCTACGGGCAGTGGCGCGTGCTCTTCATCACGCTCGGCGCCAGCGCCGTGCTCTTCCCGCTCCCCGCGCTCGCGCGCGATCTCGTGGTGTTCGGCGCACTGTGGGTGATCGTGAACGCGGTCCGCTCGGGGAGCTTCGGCCTCTCGTTCGCCGTCATGGCGTCGTCCGCGGACGTCGAGCATCGCGGCCGCGTGATGGCCTTCGCCTATCTCCCGTTGAACGTCGGCGTCATCGCCGGCGCCGCGATGGGCGGCGTCGTCGCCTCGACGAACGTGTTCTTCATCTTCCCACTCGGTGCCGTCCTGACGCTGGCGGGACTGCCGCTGCTGTGGCTCGCGGAGCGGCAGCCGGTGCTCGCGCCGACACGGCCGGGCTAGGTCGCGGACCGGGAGCGCGGCGACACCGGCGGCTGGCCCTCCGCACCTCCGCCCGGTCGCCCCGGAGCGCCTTTGCGCCAGGCGACCTGAAGCCAGGCGGCCGGCGCCGCTGCTCAGGAGGCTGCTCGAGAGCATCGCGACGCCCCGCCTGCGACAGGACCCGTGCGCCCGATGCGATCCGACATCAGTTGACCAGCGAGAGCAGCGGCGGGCCGAGGAAGACGATGAGCAGCGCCGGCAGCACGCAGAACGTCAGCGGGAAGAGCATGAGTACGGGCAGCCGCCGCGCGCCAGCTTCCGCGCGGCGGCGGTCGGCCTCGCGCAGGGCATCCGCCTGGATGACGAGCAGGTCCGCGAGCGGCGCGCCGAAGCGGATCGACGACGCGACGAGCGCGCCGACGCGCGCCTCGGCCGGCCCGCTCGCGCCGAACGAGGCGAAGGCGCGACGCGGTCCCTGGCCGAGCGCGAGGTCCGCGAGCAGGCGCCGGGCCTGCGGCACCTGCCGCGTGGAGGGCGTGCGCTCGACGAGCGCGTGGAGCGCCTGCTCGAACGTCATCCCCGAGGCGAGACCCACGACGACGGCATCGAGCATCGCGGCGAGGGTCGACCCGTCGGTCGGAACGCGGAGCATGCGCCGCAGCCAGGCGACGGCGATCGCCTCGAGCACGATCGCGACCGCGAGCATCGCGCGCCCCCGCCCGGCGAGCGTCGCCGCGTAGTCGGGCATCGCGAGCGTGAGGAAGAGCGCGCCGAGCGGCGCGAGCAGGACGAGGACGACCGCGGACGCGCGGCCCTGCGCCGTGAGGGCGGCCTGCTCGTCGGCGAGCGCGATCCGGCCGCGGAGCAGCGTGGCGACGCGGCCCAGGCTGCGCGAGATGCGACCGCCGGAGCGCGCGAACGCGCCGAGGACGATCGCGACCGGGGCGAGTGCATCCTCCTCGATCACGCCTCGGTACGAGGAGAGCGCCGTCTCGACCGGCGTCCCGAACGCGAGGCTCGCGGCGACGCGGCGCGTGGGTGCGGCGAGCTCGGGCGTGAGCGCGGCCGCGACCTCGGCGAACGCCTGCGGCAAGGAGAGCCCGCTCGCGAGCGCCGACCCGAGCGCGTCGACGAGCGCGGGGACTGCGGCGCGGATCCGCCGATCCGGACCGCGCCGGATGAGGCGGGGAACGGCGACGACGCGACGGGCGCGGCCGACCGGCAGGGTCGCCAGGGCGAGGGCGCACAGCGCGGCGACCGCGAGGAGTGCGCTCAGACGCTCACCATGCGCAGCCGGTATCCCGCGCCGGCCGACGCGTCCATCTCGGCGACCTCGACGATGCGGCGTCGTCCGTCGCGGCCGCGCTCCTGGTGCACGACGAGGTCGATCCCGTGGCGCACCTGCTCGCGGATCGCCTCGAGCGGGATCTCGATCCCGCCCATGAGCGCCATCGTTTCGAGCCGCGTGAGCGCGTGCGACGCGTCGTTCGCGTGCGCCGTCGTGAGCGAGCCACGGTGTCCGGTGTTCATCGCCTGGAGCATGTCGAGCGCCTCGCCGCCGCGGACCTCGCCGA
>CAZSRI010000107.1:0-6565 GCA_964609145.1 uncultured Chloroflexota bacterium | reverse complement strand
AACCTCGTCATCGGGTTCGACCACCGCGTCGTCGACGGCGCCACGGCAGCGCGCTTCCTGCAGGTGATGCGCGACTGGCTGCAGGCCGTCGGCCCGGGTGTCACCGTCTACTGAGGTGGCGCCGATCCGGTTCGAGGTCCCCGGCGAGGTCGAGCGCCCCCGGTCGCGGGGCACGAGCGCGGCGAACAGCGCCGTGCCGATCGACCGGCAGCGACCGGAGTGGTTGAAGGTGCGGCTCCCCGTGGGTCCGCAGGTGGAGGAGCTGCGCCGGCTCATGCGCTCGAAAGCGCTCCACACGGTCTGCGAAGAGGCGCATTGCCCGAACATGGGCGAGTGCTGGGGCGCCGGCACGGCGACGTTCATGATCCTCGGCGACACGTGCACGCGGTCGTGCGGCTTCTGCGCCGTGAAGACGGGGCGACCGCTCGCGCTCGATCCCGACGAGCCCGCGCACGTCGGCGACGCCGTCGCGCGCATGCGGCTCGGCCACGTCGTGGTGACGAGCGTCGACCGCGACGAGCTGGCCGACGGCGGCGCCTCGGTGTTCGCGGCGACGATCCGCGAGATCCGCCGCCGCTCGCCGGGGACGACGGTCGAGGTGCTCACGCCGGACTTCAAGGGTGACAGCGACGCGCTCGACGTCGTGCTCGCGGCGCGTCCCGAGGTGATGGCGCACAACGTCGAGACCGTGCCGCGCCTCTATGCGCGCGTCCGCCCGCAGGCCGTCTACGAGCGGTCGCTCGAGGTCCTGCGTCGCACGAAGGAGCGAGCCCCGGACCTCACGAGCAAGACGTCGATCATGGTGGGCCTCGGCGAGTCGATGGACGAGGTGCTCGCGACGATGCGGGACGTCCGCGCCCAGCGGACCGACGTCCTCACGCTCGGGCAATACCTCCGCCCATCCCCCGTCCACCTCCCGATCGAGCGGTATTGGACGCCGGCCGAGTTCGAGGAGCTGCGCGCGGCGGGGATCGCGATGGGGTTCCGCCACGTCGAGTCGGGCCCGCTGGTACGCAGCTCGTACCACGCCGAGCGTGCGGTCCGTTCCGCCCCTGGCTCGGGATCGACTCTCGCTCGGGCCCCAGGGGCAGGGGCCCCTGGGCGCGCAGCGGCGCTCGAGCTCACCCCTTCGGCCTCCGCCTCGGGGTCTCCGTCTGCGCGCCTGGGAGACGGTTGACCAATGCGGAACCTCGTCGCCACCTGGCTCGGCCGCGTCCCGTACCTCGAAGCGTGGCGTCTGCAGGAAGCGGTCGCGGCGCGCGTCCGCGCGGGCGGCCCCGACCGCCTGCTCCTCCTCGAGCACGATCCCGTGTACACGATCGGGCGGCGCGGCACGACGGCGAACCTCATCGCCCCGCCGCAGGTGCTCCGCGCAAGCGGCGCGAGGGTGTACCGCGTCGATCGCGGCGGGGACATCACGTACCACGGCCCAGGACAGCTCGTCGGCTATCCCGTCGTCTCGCTCGGCGACGCGCCCGACCTCGTCGGCTACGTTCGCGCGATCGAGGCAGCCATCATCGACGCGCTCGCCGGCTGTGGGATCGCGGGGCGGCGGATCGAGCGCAAGACCGGCGTATGGGTTGACCTCCCGAGCGGTGCGACGGCGAAGATCGCCGCGATCGGTGTGCGTGTGTCGCGCGGGGTCACGACGCACGGGTTCGCGCTGAACGTGTCGACCGGCCTCGCCGCGTTCGAGCGCATGATCCCGTGCGGCTTCGTCCATGAGGTCGCGTCGTTCGAGCGGCTCGACGTCAACGCGGACATGCGCGAGGTCGGGGTGCGCGTCGGCGACGCGCTCGCACGCCGGCTCGGGCGCGAGCTGCGATGGGAGACCGCGCTCGATGCGCCGCGCGAGGACGAGGTCCCCGCCGACGCGCCCGTGCGAAGCGCCGAGGACCTCCTCGCGGAGTCCCTCGCGACCGCGTAAGGTATGCCCCGCTTCACCCGCCACGAGGCGGACGCGCTGCTGCCCACGGTCGTTCCGTACGTCGAGGATCTCGTGCGACGGAAGCGCGCCTTCGACCGCAACCCCACCGAGCCGCTCGCCTCGGAGATCCGCGCGATCGTGCGGTCGATCGACGAGCTCGGCGTCGAGGTGAAGGACCTCGACCAGGGTCTCATCGACTTCCCGTCGCAGCGGCGGGGGCGCGAGATCTACCTCTGCTGGAAGCTCGGTGAGGGCGATCGCGTCGCGTGGTGGCATCCGGTGGAGACGGGCTACGCGGGCCGGCGCCCGATCCGTGAGCTGTTCGACAACTAGCCCGTGGCCGGCCCGGGGTCGCGGGCGGGGCAAGCAACGCGATCGCACGCTAGCGTTGGTGGCCTGATCGCTCGAAGCCCGCGCACGCTCCTCGGCGCGCTCTCGGTCGCCCATTTCTCGCAGCACGTCACGAACAGCCTGCTGTCGGCGCTCCTGCCGTTCGTCCGCGACGCGTTCGTGCTCTCGAACACGCAGGCCGGCTTCGCCGTGACCGCGTACACGATCGCGTCCGGCGTGATGAACGCGCCGCTCGGCGTCCTCGCCGACCGCGTCGGCGCCCGGCGCGTCATCGTCGGTGGACTCCTCCTCATCGCGGCGGCGAGCGTGGCGATCGGCCTCGCGGGCTCGTACGGGATGCTGCTCGCCGCGCTCGTCGTCATGGGCGTCGCGAGCGCGACGTACCACGCGCCCGCCTCGGCCCTCATCGCGGAGACGTTCTCGTTCGCGCGTCGCGGTGTCGCGCTGGGGACGCACACGACGGCGGGGCACCTCGCGTTCTTCGCCGCGCCGCTCGTGGCGGGCGGCCTCGCGGCGGTCGCGTCGTGGCGTGTTCCCTACGTCGCGTTCGCGGTCGCCCCGTTCCTCTGCGCCGCCTTCATCCAGCGCATCGCGCCGGCGGGGACACGTGCGACGGAGCGTCACGAGTGGCTCGCGACGCTCACCGACGTGGGACGCGTCGCGCGGTCGGTCGGATCGCTCGTCTCGCTGTCGATCCTTGCGCAGGTCCTCCTCTCGAGCGCGACCGCGTTCCTCACCCTGTACTTCGTGGACGCGCGCGGCCTGCCGCCGGTCGTGGCCGCCGCGCTCTTCGGCGTCCCGCAGCTCGCGGGCCTCTTCGCCGCGCCGCTGTCGGGCCTGCTCTCGGACCGCTTCGGCCGGCCCGCGGTGCTCCTCTCCGCGCTCGTTGCCAGCGGGCCGGCCCTTTGGCTCCTCCTCGTGATGCCGATCGAGCTCGCGGCGATCCCGCTGCTGCTCATCGGCGCGACGCTCTCGTTCCGCGCGACCGCGACCGAGGTCCTCATCATCGACACGACGCCCGCAGCGCGGCGGTCGACGATGCTCGGGACGTACTACCTCGTGAACCAGCCGGTCGGAGGGATCGCCGCGCCGATCTTCGGCGCGCTCGCCGACACCGCGGGGATCGCGACGGCATTCGCATGGCTGGGCGTCGCGTTCCTTGTGCTCTCGCTGGTCGCGCTGGGCGGGATCGCGCTCGGCGCGGCGCGGCGGCCTCTTTCGAGCGCCGCCTCTTAGCGACTCGCGGCGGCGCGCATCTTCGCCTGGCAGTACGCATAGAGCGCGTCGAGCACGGGACGCGACGCCTCGCGCTGCGCCTGGTCGTTCGGGTAGTGGACCTCGCGGATCCCGTCGAGGATCGCCTCGGCGCCGACCGACTCGGGCGTGATCGACTTGTCCGCCGTGTCGGCGCCGCGGATCACCTTCGCCATGTACGCGAGCGCCGGATCGCGATCGAGCGCGTACTTCCGGACGAACGCGTCGAAGCTGCATTCCGGGCCGTGGTGGCCGAGCTCGACGTCCTTCACATCGAACGGCGTCGCACCGAGGCGCTCGGCCTCGCTCGTCACCGTGCTCGCTGGGACGTAGAGGAACTCGGCGGTCGGGTCGACGAAGCGCTCGATGAGCCAGGGGCAGGCGACCCGGTCGACCCGCGGGTGCTCTCGCGTGATCCACTTCATCCGCGCGAGCCTACCCCGCCCGGCCAGAGCGCGCGCCGCAGCACCTCGCGCGCGATCTCGTCCACCGTCCGGCCGTCCGTCTCGACGAGGACATCCTCCACTTTGCGCTCATCCATCAGCCGCGCGAGCTCGATCGCGCGCGCGCTGTGCCATCCGTGGCCGAGGCCGATCTCGCGCCGATCGACGCGCTCGCGGAGGGCCGCGTCGGAGGCGCGCAGCCGCACGACGGTGATGTCCGCGCCGGGGACCGCCTCGCGGTAGCGGTCGAGCTCGTCCCGCGACTCGATGACACGTGAGAGGACAAGTCGTCCGGCGCCGGCTGCTTCGAAGTTGCGCCAGACCGCGGCGAGGTTGCGGAGCGTGAGGCTGCTGCGGAAGCGGTCGTCGCCGGGCGGGGACGGATAGCACCACGAGAGGCCATCGAGATCGACCGCGGCGAACGCGATGCCCGCCGCCTCGAGCAGCTCGGTGACCTCGCCCAGCACGCTCGTCTTGCCGACGCCGACGGGCCCGGTGATGAGGAGGACGGGGACCATCGCCGCATGTTCCCTCTTGCGTTCACGCAATGCGATGCCGCATATGAACGGTGTCCCTGAGGTGCTGCTCCGGTCTCAGATGGTCGAGAGCCTCGCATCACTGCCTTGCCTGCCTTCGCGAGTACGCGCGCCGGAAGAGGCAAGAGCGCGATCTGAAGGAGCCTCGTTCAAGAGCCGGCTCCTGTAACTTGCGTAGATACAGACCCTACTTGTTGAAGTAGTTCTTGTTGACCTCGATGTAGCTCTTCCATTTCTCGGGAACGGCGTCCTCGGGAAAGATCGCGCTCACCGGGCACACGGATTCGCAGGCGCCGCAGTCGATGCACTCGTCGGGGTGGATGAAGTACATCTTGTCGGCGTCAGTCGTATAGATACAGTCGACAGGGCACACATCGACGCAGCTCGCGTCCTTCACATCGATGCACGGCTCGGTGATCACGTACGCCATCTCGGAAGCACTCCCTCTACACCACGCGGCGCGATCTCGCGCGAAGGCTATCATCGGCGACGCGACATGTCAGACCAGTCCGCGGCGTTCCCCCTGCCGTACGACGCGAGCGACGAGGAGCGCGCGCAGGCGCGAGCGCTCATCGGGAAGCACACGAGGATCGTGTCCGAGGACCCTCACGCGCTCCACATCGCGGGGCGCGCGATCGGGCAGACGGGCCCGATCTGGCACTTCCAGTACGTGCGCATGTACCAACTGCCCAGCGGTTTCCTCGTCGCCGGCCGCGACCTGCGCGAGGGCGTGAAGGTCGGCTACGCCGCGACCGCTGAGGAGCTC
This sequence comes from uncultured Chloroflexota bacterium, assembly GCA_964609145.1. Taxonomy (GTDB): domain Bacteria; phylum Chloroflexota; class Limnocylindria; order P2-11E; family P2-11E; genus JACPOT01. The sequence goes on along the minus strand of CAZSRI010000107.1, from coordinate 1,288 downwards.
CCGCGCTGCCTCGTCGAGCACGAGGGCGTGCAGGAGCTCATCGCCGACGAGCTTCGTTTCCGCGGTGTCCTCGGGTCCGAGCGGGCGACCGCCTGAGCGCGACCCCGCCGCGACGGCCCGTGACCGCAAGGCGCGGCGCGGTCCGAAGCGCGAGCCGCACAGCGAGGAGCCCGTCCGCTCCCGCTGTGACGATCCACCGCCGTCTGAGCTGACGCGCGCGATCGAGCAGTTCAACGCGGGCGAGCTCTTCGAACAGCACGAAACGCTCGAGACGCTGTGGCGCGCGACCGACGCGCCGGTGCGCGGGCTCTACCACGGCATCCTCCAGGTCGGCATCGGGATGCATCACTGGGCGAACGGGAACTTCCACGGCGCGACCGTGCTGCTCGCGGAAGGCATCGCGCGCCTGCGGCCGTACGCGCCGAGCTGCCAGGGCCTGGACGTGACCGCGCTCATCGCAGACGCGTCCGCCCTCCGCGACGAGCTGCTGCGTCTCGGTCCGGAGCGGATGCGCGAGCGCGACGCGCGGAGCGCGCTGCGCGTGCGAACGGTCGTCTAGCGCGAGCCCTCGGCGGGAAGCTCCGTCGGACGGAACGCGGGCTGGTCCCATCCGAGGAGCGTGTTCGGCGGCAGGTTCAGCGCCTCGACGCCGCGCAGCTCCGGGATCGCGTCGCGTAGCGCGCGTTCGATCCCGCTCTTCACCTGCAGCGAATACACGAGGCGGTTCGGTCCCGGGCGCGTGAGCCACACGCGCACCTGCGCGAGCCCGTCCTCGAGGCCGACGAGCTCGACGCTCGCCCCGGAGCGCTCGAGATACGGCTGCATCTCGGCGAGCTTCGCCGCGACGCGGTCCTTCACGTCAGCCATCGCGACGATCATACGGATCGGGACGGCGGGCGTCGCGGCGTGGCACCATGACCGGGCCCATGTGCTACCCGCCGGACGCTCGTCCACCCGAGATCCCGGCTGACCTGCTCGCGCGGCCCCTGCCGCCGATCTCGGGCGGGGCGGGCGGCACCGACGTCGTTCTCACGAGCGAGGACGGCGCGCGCTTCCGCGCATACCTCGCCCGTGCGCAGGACGGCGAGGCCGGGGTCGTCATCGCACCCGACACGCGCGGACTGCATCCCTTCTACGAGGAGCTCGCGGAGCGCTTCGCGTCCGCCGGCGTGCACGCGATCGCGTTCGACTACTTCGGGCGCACCGACGGCGTCGAGCGCCGTCCAGCGGACTGGGCCTATCAGGACGCGAACGCGAAGAACACGACCGCGCAGATCCACGCCGACCT